>DASVDY010000074.1:0-12646 GCA_036380855.1 Rhodanobacteraceae bacterium | reverse complement strand
GGCTGCAGGGTGAGCTCGAACTGGCGCGCGACGTTGAACAGCTTGGCGATCACCTCGGCCAGCGAGATTTCCGACAACGGTCGCGTGAAGTACGGCTCGCACACCGTGCGCACCGCGCTCTCCAGCTCGTCCATGCGCACGTTGCGCGGCACCCAGCCGGCGGCGACGTGCAGGTGCGCGATGCGCTGGTAGTCGCGCTCGAACAGCGCCATGAAGTTCTCCGCCAGCCAGTACTGGTCGGCTTCCGGCAGCGTGCCCATGATGCCGAAATCCAGCGCGATGAAACGCGGCTCCTCGATGCGCGTGGTATCCACCCAGATGTTGCCGGGGTGCGCATCGGCGTGGAAGAAGTTGTCGCGGAACACCTGGGTGTAGAACAACCGCACGCCCTTCGCGGCAAGGCGCTTGCGGTCCATCCCGGCAGCGTCCAGCGCGGCGATGTCGTCGGCCGGGATGCCGTGCACGCGCTCCATCGTGAACACGCGCTCGTTGGTGTGCGACCAGAACACCTCGGGTACGTACAGGTCGGGCGAGTTGGCGAAATTGCGCCGCAGCAGGCTGGCGTTGGCCGCCTCGCGCTGCAGGTCGAGTTCGTGGTAAAGCGTCTTCTCGATCTCTTCCACGATGTCATGCGGCCGGATCTTGTCGGCCTGCGGATGCCAGCGCGCCACCAGTGCGGCCAGCGCGTGCAGCAGGTCCAGGTCGCGCGCGATCTGTCTGCGGATGCCCGGACGCGCCACCTTCACCACGACTTCGCGGCCGTCGGGCAGCGTGGCCGGATGCACCTGCGCGATCGAAGCCGAGGCCAGCGGCGTCTCGTCGAAGCGCGCGTAGAGCGCGGTGATGGGCGCCCGCAGCGCTTCCTCCACGATCGCGCGTGCCTGCGCGCCGGGGAACGGCGGCACCTGGTCCTGCAGCAGCGCCAGTTCGTCGGCGACGTCGTCGGGCAGCAGGTCGCGCCGCGTGGACAGCACCTGCCCCGCCTTGACGTAGATCGGTCCGAGCTGGGTGAGTGCGAGGCGCAAGCGCGCGCCGCGCGGCAGTGCGGCGATCTCCTTGCGTGCGCGCGGCAGGAACAGGCGCGCCCATTGCAGCGGACGCATCACGTGCTGCGCGTCCACCAGCTCGTCCAGCCGATAGCGCACCAGGATCGCGGCGACGCGCGCGACGCGCGGCAACAGTCGCAGCCGTGTCATGCGGCGCGCCCCCGCAGCCGGTCCACGCGCACCTGCAGACGTTCGGCGCGCTCGCGCAGGCGGTCCACATCGTCCAGGAAATCGTCGAGCTCCCCGCGCGGCACGACCAGCCGCGCTTCGTCGCGCAGCCAGTCCGCCGTGTCGGCACTCGCGTGCTGCGCGCCGGTGCGCAGCGCGCGCGTGGCTTGGCGCAGCGCGCGTGCGATCGCGACGCCGATCACTTCACCGAAGCTGCGCGCGAACGCGGCTTCGAAATCGGGCTCGAACCCGCGCGCCAGCTTTTCCATCCGGCGTGCGAGTTCCGCATCGCCCGCGATTTCGACCTTGCCCGGCGGCAGCGTGTCGCCTTCGCGCGGCATCGCCAGCGCAAGCAGCGAGAACGGCGTGGCGGTGACGCGCAGGTCGGACTTGGCGGCGCCGTCCTGCGGCGGCGGCTCGATCTTCAGCGCGCCTTCGCGCACCGCGATGTCGAAGGCCAGCTCGGCGCCCTGCAGGTGCACGCCGATGCGGCGGCCGTCCAGCTTCGAAAGCGCGGATTGCGTGTCCGGATCGAGCGCCACCACGCGCGCGAGCGCGGCCTGCAGCGCGCGCCCGGCCAGTTGCCGCAGCGGGCGCGGCATCCATGCGTTGGCAGCCGTCGCGTTCATCCGGAGATTGTACGTTAGGCAGAGCCGGCGAACCCGAGCTGCCGCCAGGCCTCGTACACCGCCACCGCCACCGCGTTGGACAGGTTGATGCTGCGGTTGCCCGGCATCATCGGCAGCCGGACCTGGAACGGGTGCGGGATGCCGGCGAGCACGTCGTCCGGCAGGCCGCGGGTTTCGCAGCCGAACAGCAGCGCATCGCCGTCGCCGAACCGCACGTCGGTGTGGCGCACGCTGCCGCGGGTGGTGAAGGCGAACACGCGGGGAGACCCCAGCGCCGCGAGGCAGGCCTCCAGGTCGTCGTGCACCACCACGCGCGCGAACTCGTGGTAGTCCAGGCCCGCGCGACGCAGCTTGGCGTGGTCCAGGTCGAAACCCAGCGGCCGCACGAGGTTCAAAGAGGCGCCGGTGTTGGCGCACAGCCGGATCACGTTGCCGGTGTTGGGCGGGATTTCCGGGTTGTGCAGGATGACGTGCAGCATCCGCGCATTATCGCCTTACAACGCGCAATGGCCATCCAGTGGCGCGGCCAGCGCGGCGTCGAGCTTCGCGCGCGGCACGTCGTTGCGGCGGTCGGCCAGGCGCGATTCGATCCGCACGTGCACGTTGTCGCCTTCGGCGTCGCGGATGTTGGAGATGCCCTGGTAGCGGACCAGCGTGCGCGAGGTGCGGTCGAAGGTGACGTACACGTGCGGCAGGAAGCGGCCGAACCAGAAGTCGAATTGCATGCGCAGGCGCAGCTCGTCCGGATCCGCGTCGGCCACCTTGACGATGCGGAAGCGGTAGAAGCGGTGCCGGCTGGGAACCAGATACCGGATCGGCACGTATTCGCCCGCCAGCAGCGCATCCCAGTGCGCGGCGACGTAGGCGTTGAAGCCATCGTCAATCACCGCATGTTCGGCGGCCGGCAGCGGCGCATCCTGCTCGGGGCGATCGGCGCGGCGCTGTACGTAGACGATCCGTCGAGTGCCGTCGCTGCGCACGCCTTCGCGATAGCCGGTGGGCGCGATCTCCAGCGCGAAATCCGGCGTCGCCGGATGGGTGCCGTAATCGGACGTCCGGCGCGCGAAAGCATGGCCGTCCGGGCAGGTGTACAGCGTGAATCCGCGCGGCTCGCCGGCATCGTCGTCGTACCAGTAATGCGTCTGCCGGAACAGCAGCCGGCCATCGGCATCGTAGGCCTCGCCCTGCGCGCTGCGGGTCGGTTCGGCGGCGGCGGTGCCGGCCAGCAAAATCAGGAGCAGCGACAACAGGAACGGCGGGCGCATCGGTGCATCCTTGCACAACCTGATCGCCCCGCGCTGAACGCGGTCCGCGCGACGCCGGTCACCAGGGCAACGGCGCGCCGTCGTAGGCCATGAACTTGCCGCCGTCTTCGATGCCGGCGTGTTCGATGAGGCCGAGCAGCGCGCGCGCGGAAGTCTCCGGCGGAAGCGTCGCGCTCTCGCCGCCCATGTCGGTTTTCACCCAGCCCGGATGGAAGGCCATCACCACGATGCCGCGCGGCCCGAGTTCCGCGGCGAGGCGCTTCACCGCCATGTTCAGCGCGGTCTTGCTCATCGCGTAACTCAAGGTGCGGAAGCTGGAGGCCTGCGCGATGGACGCCAGTTGCGTGGACACGCACAGCACGCGCGGCTTGTTCCCGCGCAGCAGCAGCGGACTCAGTGCCTGGGTGATCAGCAGCGGCGCGGCGGCGTTCACCGCGAAGCTGTGCATCAGCGAATCGAACTGCACGTTGCCGAAACGTTCGCCCGACACCAGCACGCCGGCGTTGTTGACCAGCAGGTCAACGCGCTGCAGGTGCTTCGCCGCGGCTTCCGGCAGCGCCGCGATCGCCTGCGCATCGGCGACGTCCAGCGCGTGCACGATCAACTCGTCGCCGTGTTTCTTCCCGAGCGCCTTCAAATCATCCGCGTGCGCCGGGTCGCGGCAGCAGGCCAGCACGCGCGCACCGCGTTCCAGCAATTGCCGCGTGAACTCCAGGCCGAGTCCGCGATTGGCGCCGGTGATCAGACAACGTTGCATGCGAAGCTCCTTGCGCCCAGTTTAATCGCGGAGCGTTCAGCCGGCGCAAACTATCTTGGGCGCCTCGGCAAGAACGGGAGGCAAGCGATGACATCCATTCTGCGCTGGGCGCCGTTCGCGGGCGTCGTCCTGCTCTCGGCCTGTACCTACGGCATCGTGCTGGATCCGGGTGGCCAGAACGTGCGCGTGGCCTGGAACGGCAATCTCGGGATCCGGGCGTGCCGCGATGTCGGCAAGGTCACCGTGTCGGTGCTGAGCCGGATCGGTCCGGTGGACCGCAACGACATCAAGGTGCGCGACGAGCTGGAGATCATGGCGCGCAACCAGGCTGCGCAGATGCACGCCGATACCATCGTGCCGCTGGGCGAGCCGCACGAGGGCGAGCAGTCGTGGGAAGCGTATCAATGCGGCACGGTGGCGCCGCCGGGTTACGTGCCGGCTTATCCGCCGCCGAACACGCGAGGTTCCGGCGCGCCGGTCGAGGACGTGCCGGCGCCGTCGGATCAGCCGCCACGCGCGGGCTATTCCCCGCCCTCGAATTATCCGCCGCCGCAGGATGCGCAGCCCCAGCCGTTCGGCGCACCCGTTCCCGCCGGCGGCGCGCAGACCTATCCGCTTTCCGGCAGCAGCGGAGGGCTGCCGGGTTAAGATGCGCCGATGAACGATCCGCAATCCCCGTCCGGAGGCACCACGCATTTCGGTTACCGCGAGGTGCCGGTGCGCGAAAAGCAAAGACTCGTGGGCGAGGTGTTCACCTCGGTCGCCGGCAAGTACGACCTGATGAACGACCTGATGTCGTTCGGCGTGCACCGGGTGTGGAAGCGGCTGTTCGTCGGCACTTCCGGCGTGCGCCCGGGCGATCGCGTGCTGGACCTGGCCGGAGGCACCGGAGACATCGCCGCGCTGCTGCTGCCGCGCGTGGGCGATACCGGCGAAGTCGTGGTCGGCGACATCAACGCGGCCATGCTGCGCACCGGCCGCGACCGCCTGCTCGACCGCGGCCTGCACGCTCGGCTGCGCTGGGCGCAGTTGAACGCCGAAGCACTGCCGTTCCCGGACGACTCGTTCGATGCGGTGACGATCGCCTTCGGCCTGCGCAACGTCACCGACAAGCAACGCGCGCTGGAAGAAATGCATCGCGTGCTGAAACCCGGCGGCCGCGTGCTGATCCTGGAGTTCTCGCGCGTGCAGAGCGGATTCCTGAAACCGCTGTACGACTTCCATTCGTTCCAGGTGCTGCCGCGGATCGGCAGGCTGGTCGCCGACGACGAGGCGAGCTACCGGTACCTCGCCGAATCCATCCGCAAGCATCCGGACCAGGAAACCCTGCGCGCGATGATGGAAGCCGCGGGCTTCCGCAACGTGCAGGTGAGGAATCTTTCCGCGGGGATCGTGGCGATCCACCGCGGCTACAAGACCTGAATTTTCGCATCCGGGGGAGCGATGCGTTACATCGTTGCGTTGGCGTTGTTGCTGTGTTCTTCGATGGCATCCGCGCAGGTTTACAAGTGCACGCATGGCGGACAGGTCGCCTACCAGGACACGCCCTGTGCGCAGGACCAGCAGTCCGAAACGATGCACGTCGGGTTCGATCCCGTTGACGACCTGATGGGGTGTTTCATGGCGGAGCCCGATTCCGGCGGCACGCGCCAGGACTCGGCCTTCGTGATCGAGGTGCGTGCAACCCTCGACGGGTACGAACTGCGCACGCGCGGCGGCATTTACCCGCAGAAATTCACGCTCCGGCGCGCCGCCCGGCACGAACTGGACGTGGTGGACGAAGCCACGCACATGCACATGCGCGCGGGGCTGGCGGTCAAGCAGTGGGGCGAAGGCATGGAGCCGGCGCCGGTCGGCGTCTACAAGGGCAGGGACGTGGACGGGCGCCCCATTTATCTTGCGTATTTCCGCAACACCTATGGCCCCGCGCTGAAGATGGCTTGCCCCTAGCGGTCCCCGCGCCGGTGCGCATCAGCCCGCGCGCAGATCCTCGATGACCCCGCCCCAGCGAGGCACTTCCGCTTCGTGGCCCGCGTCGCGCCAGGTCTCCGCCAGCGCGCTTTCGTACCACTCGCGCATCGCCGGCAATGCGAGCAGGCGGTTCGCGTAGGCCAGCGCGGTGTCGTCCATCGCTGGCGAATAGGTCTGGATGCGGAACGCCACCGGCGCATAGAACGCGTCCGCCGCGGTGAATTCCGGACCGGCGAGGAACGGGCCGCCGAAGGTCGCCAGGCCCCGGGTCCACAATTCCGAGACCCGCGCGAGATCGCTTGCAAGCGCCTCGTCAACCCGATGCAGCTTCACGCGGATGCCGCAATTCATGGTGCACTGCGTGCGCAGCGCGCCGAAGCCCGAGTGCATCTCCGCCGCCGCGCAGCGCGCGAACGCACGTGCCTTCGCATCCGAGGGCCACACGCGCGGATGCCGCTCGGCCAGGTATTCGGTGATCGCCAGCGAGTCCCACACCGTGGTGTCGCCATCCACCAGGCACGGCACCTTGCCGCTCGGCGAGAAGTCGCGGAAGGCGCCCCGGTTCGAACCGGGCGCGAACGGGACGAGTTTTTCCTCGAAGGGGATCTCGAGTTCGCGCATCAGGATCCACGGGCGCAACGACCACGACGAATAGTTCTTGTTGGCGATGTACAAGGTCGGCATGCATGCGCTCCGCGTCCTCGATCCGGGCATTTTAGCGGGGCGCCCATTCGCGCGACCGCGCCTTTCCGCACGGGTCGAAGGCGCCGGGCCGATGGCATACTCGGCCATTCGCCCCCACTTTCCCCTCCAAAACCGGAGTCCGCGATGTTCCGCCGTCTTCTCCTCGCAAGCCTGCTGTTGCTGCCGCTGGCCGCGCTCGCGGCCGATCCGCATTCGTACGCGCAACCCGGCCAGGTGCTGGTCAAGCACGTTGACCTGAACCTCGCGGTGGATTTCGACAAGAAGACACTGAGCGGCATTGCCACGCTGGACCTGGACTGGAAGGACCCTCACGCCACGCAACTGGTGCTGGACACGCGCGACCTGCGCATCGCGCGCGTCGAGGCGATCGGCGCGAACGGCCAGGCCACGCCGTTGAAGTACGCGCTGGCCGCGCGCGACAAGTCGCTCGGCAGCAAGCTGACGATCGAGATGCCCGCGCGCGCAAGGCGGGTGCGCATCGCCTATGCGACTTCGCCGGACGCGTCCGGCCTGCAATGGCTGGACCCCGCGCAGACCGCGGGCAAGAAGCTGCCCTTCATGTTCTCGCAATCGGAGGCCGTGCACGCGCGCTCATGGGTGCCGCTGCAGGATTCGCCGGCGATCCGCTTCACCTGGCACGCGGTCGTCACCGCACCGAAGAACGTGCGCGTGGTGATGAGCGCCCCGAACGATCCGAAACATCCGCTGGACGGGCGTTTCGAATTCACCCAGGCGCACCCGGTGCCGTCGTACCTGCTGGCGATCGCCGCCGGCGACATTGACGTGCGCGAAACCGGCCCGCGCAGCGCGGTGTACGCCGAGCCTTCCGTGGTGGCCAAGGCCGCGCACGAATTCGAGGACACCGAGAAGATGATCGCGACCGCGGAGTCGCTGTACGGCCCGTACCGCTGGGGCCGCTACGACCTGCTGGTGCTGCCGCCGTCGTTCCCGTTCGGCGGCATGGAAAACCCGAACATGACCTTCGCCACGCCGACCATCATCGTCGGCGACAAGAGCCTGGTCAGTGTGGTCTCGCATGAACTGGCGCACTCGTGGTCGGGCAACCTCGTCACCATGGCGGCCTGGCGCGACGGCTGGTTGAACGAGGGTTTCACCACCTACGTGCAGGGCCGCATCACCGAAGCGTTGTACGGCAAGACGCTGGCCGACGAGGAGATCCTGCTGGCCGAGCGCAACCTGCAGAAGACCATCGGTACCATGCCGGAAAACGCGCAGCGGCTCGCACCGCAGCCGCGCAAGGTTGACGCCGACGACGAACTCTCCGACGTCGCCTACGACAAGGGCTCGTGGTTCCTGCGCACGCTCGAGCAGCGCTTCGGTCGCAAGGCATTCGACGCGTACCTGAAGGGCTATTTCGACCATTTCGCCTGGCACAGCATCACCACCGAGCAGATGCTCGCCTACCTCAAGGCCAATCTGGTTGACAAATATCCGGGCAAGATGAGCTGGGACCAAGTGAAGGAATGGGTGTATGGCGCGGGCATCCCGAAGGACGCGCCGATCCCCGATTCGCCGCGCTTCGATGCGATTGACCGGGAACGCGCGCGCTTCCTGGCCGGCAAGCTCGCGGCCGACGGGCTGGATGCGAAGGGCTGGAACACGCAGGAGTGGATGTATTTCCTGGACCGCCTGCCCGACGTGCCGCCGCTGGCGAAGATGCAGCAACTGGACGCCGCCTGGCACCTCACCGGCACGCGCAATGCGGAGATCGGCATGCGCTGGTACGTGCACGCGATCGCCGCGGGCGACAAGGCGGTGTGGCCTGCCGCGGCCGAGCACATGACGCGCATCGGCCGCATTTACCTCATGCTGCCGGTTTATTCGGCGTTCGCGAAGACGCCGGAAGGCTTGGCTTTCGCCGAACAGACCTACGCCAAGGCGAAGGACGGCTATCACCCGATCACGCGCATGGCGATCGAGCGGGTGTTTGCCAGGGCGAAGGCCGAGCCGAAACCGAAGCCCAAGGCGGCTGCGCTCTGACCCGGTCTTTTACCGTTCGGGCCGGGGGCAGCCGCGACGCGGCGGAGTCGAGGGCCCGAACGCTTCGACTTCGCGGCCTGCCCGCTACGCTCAAGGTGAACGGTTCCAAGCAATGGATGAAGCACAGCGCAAGGTCCTGATCCGTCGCGTCAAGCGACGCCTCGCCGTGCTCGGCGTGCTGGTCGCGTTCATCGTCGCGGTGCTGGCGATCGTCTACTTCGCCGCCCCGCAGTGGCTGTTGCGCGCGGCGGAGAGGGTCCAGGCACAGCGCGCCGGCTTGCAGACGAAATCCGTGCAGGCCGGCGACACACGCTGGGTTTACTACGAAGGCGGCAAGCGCGACGCGCCGACGCTGGTGTTGCTGCACGGCTACATGGGCAACCGGCAGGCCTGGTTGCCGATGGCGGCCTATCTCACGCCGAACTTCCACGTGATCATTCCCGACCTGCCGGGCTGGGGCGAGTCCTCGCGCATTGCGGATGCCGATTACGGCTACCCCGCGCAGGCCAGGCGGCTGGGTGATTTCGTGCAGGTGCTGCATCTGGGCGGCATCGCGCTGGCCGGGCACTCGATGGGCGGAGCGATCGCGGGCCTGTATGCCTCGCGCCACCCGCGCGACGTCGGCGCGCTGATCCTGCTGGACAGCGCCGGCGTGCCGTTCAAGGACAACGCGTTCACGCGCGCGCTGGAGGCCGGGCGCAATCCGTTCGACCTGCAAAACCGCGCGGATTTCGACGCGCTGGAGAAAAACCTGTTCGCGCATCCGCCGTGGCTGCCGCCGCGCATCGAGGACGTGTTCGTCAACCGCGCGATCCGCAACCGCGCCTTCGACGACCGGGTGATGAAGGAAATCGCCTCGCCGGCCCAGCGCGACGTGCTGACGACCGCGCTGCCGAGCGTTACCGCGCCGACGCTTGCGATCTGGTGCCGGCAGGACCGGATCATTGATGTTTCCGCGCTGGATGCGATCCGCGACGCTCTCAAATCCGCGCCGCGGATCGGCGTCACCGAGTTCAACGGCTGCGGGCACATGTCCATCATGGAGCGCGCGCAGGAGAGCGCGGATGCGATCACGCGGTTCGTGCTGATGCCTTGAACTCCCTGGGCAGGCTGCTGCGCCGGGTTACGAGAGCAGATCCGATTTCTGGAACATCGCCTTGAACACCAGCACGCCGCCGGTGATGATTTCCAGCAGCCCGGCCAGCAGCGGCACGTGCAGCAGCAACACGCCGATGCCGCCGATCGCGAGCGCCACGGCCCAGCCGGCCAACAGCGTCGTCGCGCCCAGCTCGCCTGCGAACAGCAGCGTGGTGATCAGCAGGATCGCGGCTGCGGTCGCGTGCAGCCAGATGAGGTACGACTGGTGCTGGGCAACCGCGCGCGAGGGCGAGAACAGCGCGCCGATCGGGGTCTTGTCGCGAGCGGTGAGCGGTTCCCACTTGTACACCGGTTTCAGGCCGTCGTAGCGGACCAGCACGCGGTGATACTCGCCATCTGGCAGGTTGGCCGGTGGTTCGAGCCGGCCGCGCGAGGCTGGTGCCGATACAGGCCGGGCCTGCGCACCCGCCGTGGTGGTCGCCGCCGCGGGTTCGACGGCGCGCGACCGGGTCGGCGCCACGGCGTCGTCCATCCGCACCCACGCCAGCCTGGTCTTGTCGCCGGAGGTGGCGCTGGCCGCCTGTCCGTCTTCGGAAAGAACGATGGTTTCCTCGCCCTCGCCCCCGTCCCGGGTCATCAGGCGGACCTGCAAGGTTTGCGTGGCCGGGTCTTCGCCCAGCACCCGATACTGCTGCCGCAGGGTACGCAGGTCCGGGGGTGCATCGGGATTGACCACGGTGAAATTCCCCGTGCCCGAGGCGTCCAGCGGCCCGAAGAATTGGTGGGTGCCGTTGTTGCTGATCCAATGACCGACCAGCCGCTGCGAGGGCGATCCCAGCCGGCTGAGGTCGGGTTGCCTGTGACAGGCCACAAGACACGCGCACGCTGCCAGCGCAGCGACCAGCCGCTTCCACGATGCCATGATTTCTCCCCGTCGGGATGCCCCCCACGGCATCCGGTCACGCAACCTAACGGCTGGCGCGTGCGTGCGTCAATCTTGCGGTGCGGTCAGCCGCTCCATCTCGGCCTTCAGGATCGCGCCGTGTTCGCGCAGCCAGTCGCGTTGCGACTGGTAATCGGGGTAGAGCTTTTCCACCCAGCTCCAGAAACGCTTCGAGTGGCTGCGCACTTTCAGATGGCACAGCTCGTGGACCAGCACGTAGCGCAGCGCCGCGGTGGGCGCGAGTGCGAGCGCCAGGTCCAGGGTGACGCGGTCACGCGCATCCAGGCTGCCCCAAAGGCTCTTCAGCGACTTCACCCGCAAGGCGGTCGGCGCGGCATCGAGCATCGGCGTGTAAGCGCCGAGCCAGCGGGAGAGGTCGCGACGCATCTGCGTTTCCAGGAAGGTCGCCAGCAGCGTATGCGCCATCGGCAACGCGTGCGAGAACGGCCGCGGCACGTGCAGGCGCAGTTCGTCGTATCGGTGCTCGACGTGCGGGTAGTCGCTCTCGTGCCAGGTCAGCTCGATGCTCTCGCCGCGCAGCGGAATCAGGGTCGGCACGCCCACGCGCAGCGGCGGCGGTCCGCGCCGCGGCACGTGCAATTCGGAGAGCTTGCGTTCGAGCCAGTCCGAATGCTCGCGCAGGAACGCGTAGACCTGTGCGGGATGGGTGCCGCGCGGATAGGAAACGCGTGCGCCGCGCGGGGTGACGGTGAGACGCAGGCGGCGCGCGCGGGGGTGCACGGCTTTCAGCACCTTGATGGTGCTGCCGCGTCCCGTCGCCAACTCGAGCCAATCCGGGAGACTCACTGCTTGCCGACTCGCCTTTGGTTTCGACATACGCCAAATACTTCCACAACCCCCACGCAAACCTTGCGCCAGAGTTTGCGTCGCCCCCTTTGCCAAAGGGGGCTGAAAACGGGGTTACTGGGCTTCAGGCCGCTGCAACCCGAACCACTCCGACAGCCCAAGCAACAGCCGCTCCAGCTCGCCGCTCATCAGCGCGAAACGCGCATCCAGCTCATCGGCGGCCGATTCGCCGCCGGAGTTGTCCAGCGTATCCTGCACCACGTCAAGAAAGCGCAATTTGCGGATGGCCAGGTCCTCGCCGAGCACCAGGCCGATCCGCCCATCATAGGTCAGCCCGAGCTGATAGACCTGCTTGCCGCGCTTGAGATGCTCCCGGACCTCGGCGCTTTCAAGTTCCTGCCGGCGGCAGCGCACCACCGCCCCGCCGGCGGGGTCGCGCAGCTCGCATTCGTCGGCGAATTCCAGGCTTTTCGGCAACTTGCCCTGGGCCAGCCAGCCGGTCATCAGCGCACGTGGGGTCTCGGCCGGGGCCAGCGGCAGGGCCGGGAAACTGCCCAGGGCCTGGCGCAGCGCGGTCAGGGCGTTCTCCGCAGCCTTGCGGGACGCGGTATCGAGCACCAGCCAGCCGTTTTTCGTGTCCACGTAGGCGCTCATGCGGGAGGGCCGCACGAACGCGCGCGGCAGCAGGGTGTCCAGGACTTCGGCTTTCAATCGCTTGCGCTCGCGCCCGCCGACCGGCCGGCCGCGCTTCTCGGCCGCCTCGCGAAGGCGCGAGCCCAGTTCCGCGTTGACCACCGCAGCCGGCAACAGTTTTTCTTCCGTGCCCAGGGTGAACAGGGCGAACGCGCCGATGCGATGCGCGAGGACTTCGGATTCCGGGCCGAACGGCGAGACGAAACCCCGCGTCACCGATTCGAGCGGGCCGCACGGACGCAAGGCGTGCCCGGCGAGGACGGTTTCGAGTTCGGCCAGCGAGCCGGCGACCTCGGGAGAGAAACGAAAGAGCGTGAGATTGCGAAAAAACATGGGTGATGGGAACCGGGTGGTGGGGGCGTAATGCCGGGAAGCCGAGGAGCCTTGGCGCGCTGCGGAAGCAAGCACGTCAACGCAGGCTTGCTACAAGGCGCCCCCGCTACCCATCCCCCGTCCCCGCTTCACCCGACAACCACCCATGCGCATCCGCGCGCGTGGCCCCGTCGCGCGCACCGAGCGACGCGAAGTCGAACAGCTTCGCATCCGCCAGTTGCGAGGGCGCG
>DASVDY010000073.1:0-10240 GCA_036380855.1 Rhodanobacteraceae bacterium | reverse complement strand
CGCGCCGGCGATCGGCGTGGTGCCGACCCCGCCGGTGTGGATGCCGAGTTTGTCGAGACCATTGGGCACGGTAAAGAACAGGCCGAAGATGCCGATCGAGCCGGTGAAGGTGTCGGGCTCGGCGAAGATGCGATCGGCATCCATCGAGATCCAGTAACCGCCGCTGGCGGCCACGTCGCCCATCGAGACGATCACCGGCTTGCCGGATTCGCGCGCGAGCTGCACCTCGCGGCGGATTTCCTCGGCCGCATAGACTTCGCCGCCGGGCGAATTCACGCGCAGCACGATCGCGCGCACGTTGCGGTCGGCGCGCGCGGTGCGGATCAGCGCGGCGGTGGATTCGCCGCCGATCGTGCCGGGTGGCTGCTTGCCGCCCACGATCTCGCCTTCGGCCACCACCACCGCCACCGTCGGCTTGCCGAAGCCGTCCGGACCCATCTGCGCGAGATAGCCGTCCATGTCCACACCGCGGAACCCGGTGCCGTGGTTGGCGGGTGCGCCGAGCTTCTGCATCAGCTTGACGACCTGCTCGCGCGTGGCAAGCCCGTCCACGAGATGCAGCTTCAGCGCGAGTTGCGCCGCATCGCCGTTGGCAGCCTGGATTTCCTGCGGATAGTTGTTGATGTCCCCGCGCAACGCGTTCGGATCAATGCCGCGCAGCTTGCCGACTTCGTCGAGCCAGGTATCCCACAGCCCGCCCAGCCAGTATTTGTCGGCTTCCAGCGACGCAGGCGACGGCGCGTCCAGGATGAACGGCTCGGCGGCGGACTTGAACTCGCCGACCCGGAACAGGTGCGCGTCCACGCCGAGCTTGTCCAGCAGGTCCTTGTAGTAGCTGCGGTAGTTGGACAGGCCGGTGATCATCAGCGCGCCCTGCGGATCGAGCAGGATCTTGTCGGCGTGCGCGGCGAGCAGGTACTGGCCCTGGTCCATGCCGGCGCTCCATACGAACACCTGCTTGCCGGCCGCACGAAAACGATCCAGCGCCGCGCCGACTTCCTCCAGCGCGCCGAAGCCGCCCGGCTGCAACCAGTCCGGTTGCAGGAGGATGCGCCGGATTCGGTTGTCCTTTGCCGCCGCGTCAATCGCGCGCACCAGGTCGCGCACCTGCACCTGGCCGGTTTCTCCGCCGGACATGCGCGCGAGCGCGCGACTGGCCGGATCAATGCTGTACTGCTCGACCAGTTGCCCGTCGGGTTTCAGCAGCAGCGCACTCCTGGCATCCACCTTGGGCGCGCTGCGGTTCAGCGCGGCCGCAATCAGCGCGAGGATGAAGAAGAAGATCACGTTGATGATCACCAGCCGCACGATGTTGATGGCGCGGCCGATGGTGCGCAGGCCATTCCAGAATCCGCCGGTGGATTGCGTGCTCATGCTTCCGGTCCTTGTTGCAGACGATCAGCGTAGCCGAGTGCGCGGGTTCCGTCACGGCCACGCGCCGGTCGGCGCGGCGTGAGTGCGCTTCCAGCTTCCTTTGCGAGCCAGCCGCGCGAAGCGCGCGCCCAGCAGCACCGCCGCGGCATACAGGCCCGCGCTCAGGCCGATCCACATGCCCGGCGTGCGCCAGCCGGCGTGGAAGGCGAGCGCATAACCGATCGGCATGCCGATGCCCCAGTAGGCGAACACGGTGATGACCATCGGCACGCGGGTGTCCTTCAATCCGCGCAGCGCGCCATTGGATGCGACCTGGATGCCATCGGCGAACTGGAATGCGCCGGCCAGCACCAGCAGGTGTGCCGCAAGCGCGATCACCGCCGGTGCGTCGGTGTACGCACGCGCAAGCCAGTGCGGCAGGCCGAGCATCAAACCCGACGCCACGCACTGCGTCACCAGCGTGAGCGCAATCCCGCTGAACCCGGCATAGCGCACCCCGGCCGCGTCGTCGCGGCCAACGGCATTGCCGACGCGCACCGTGATCGCGAGCGCAAGCCCCAACGGAACCATGAATGTGATCGAGGCGAAGTTGATCGCGATCTGGTGCGCGGCCGCGGCGACCGTTCCGAAGCGGCTGATCAGCAGCGCGGCGATCGAGAACATGCCCGCCTCCATCAGCAGGGTCACGCCCATCGGCACGCCGATGTGCAGCAAGCCCGCGATGGCGCGCAAGTCCGGGCGCTCGAAGCGCGCGAACAGATGCAGGTCGCGATAGCGCGGCGACAGGCGCACGTAGGTCGCGAATGCGCCAACCTGCAGCCACCACACGATCGCATTGGCGATGCCGCTGCCCTGCGCGCCCAGCGCGGGCAGGCCGAGTTTGCCGTAGATCAGCACGTAGCCGAGCGGCGCCAGCGCGCACAGCCCGGTGAAGCCGAAGAACATCGTCGGACGCGTCCAGCTCATGCCCTCCGACAATCCGCGCAGGCTGAAGTAGAAGCACACCGCCGGCGCGCCCCAGCTCAATGCATGCAGGAACGCCTGCACGTCCGGCAGCAATTCCGGATCCACGCCGAGCAGGTGCAGCAGCGGACCGGCATGGCGCACCCCGAACCAGAGCAACACGCCGAGGGTGGCGGCCAGCAGCAGCGCCTGCCGGAACAGCGGGCCGATCCGGTGCCTTGCGCCCGCGCCGTCGAGGTGCGCGACCGAGGGCGGCAGCGCCATCATCACGCCGATCGCGCAGACCAGCGCCAGCAGCCACACGTTGGCGCCGACCGCCACCGACGCGAGCGTGTGCGCGTTGTAATGGCCGGCCAGCACCACGTCCACCGCGTTCATGCCGATCGAGGACAATTGCCCGGCGATCAGCGGCAGCGCGAGTTTCACGGTGGCCGAGGTTTCGCGCGCGTAACGCGCGCGGTCGAAGGCTAGAATGCTCATTCAGGAATTCTTGTTCGCCGGAGCGCAAATGTCCGGGGGGACTTTCAGGTGAATGTCGGCATGGTAACGAAACCGGAAACCGTTACGCCGCCCGCCCCGGGTCCGGTGTGCGCCAATTGCGGCGCGCCGCTGTACGGCGAGTATTGCTATGCGTGCGGACAGCCGGTGAAAGGCTTGATCCGGCATCTTTCCGGCGTGCTGGGCGACGTGCTGGACACCCTGCTGAACATTGACTCGCGGGTGATCCGCACGCTGCCGGCGTTGTACCTGAAGCCGGGCTTCCTATCGCTGGAATATTTCGCCGGCCGGCGGGTGCGCTACGTCACCCCGTTCCGGTTGATGTTCTTCCTCGCCCTGATCGCCTTCTTCGTGATGCAGCTTGCGGTGAACAGCGGGTCATGGGTGAACTTCGGCGGCGGCAAGAAGGCCAACAGCTTCCAGCAGGCGCAGACCGAGGCGCAGGTCATCGCGCAGGAGAAGCAGGCGCTGGACAAGATTGACAAGGAACTGGCCGATCCCGCCCTGCCGGCAATCGCGCGCGACAGCTTGAAGGTGGCACGGGACAAGATGCGGCGCGACGCCGCCGAGCGCAAAGCCGAGCTGCAGCAATCCGGGCCGGCCGCCGCGAAGAGCGTCGGCGCGTCCCCGGCCCTGCCGATGCCGGCGGGCACGCTCGTCTCCGGTCGCAACGCGGGTCGCAAGGCGGACCTGGGCGTGGCCGACGACGATGGCTGGGACCTGCCGCGCGACCGGATCCACCTGGGCTGGCTGCCCGGATTCGCCAACGACTGGCTGAATCGCGCCGGCGACCGCATGCACGACAACGTCAACGCCATGCGGCATGGCACGCGCGAAGAGCGCGCGGCCGCCGTGCGCCGGCTGGTCGTGGGCGCGCTGTCGGTGCTGCCGCAGACCATGTTCGTGCTGATCCCGCTGTTTGCCCTGATCCTGAAAGTCTTCTACATCTTCAAGCGGCGGCTCTACATGGAGCACCTGATCGTGGCGTTGCACAGCCACGCCTTCATCTTCCTCTCGATCCTGGTGTTCTTTGCGCTCGGCGCGGTGAGGGGCCTTTCGCAGAGCGCGTGGCTGACCGTTCCGCTTGGCCTTGCGACGGCGGCAGCCTGGATCTGGCTGTTCGTGTACCTGTGGCTGATGCAGAAGCGCGTGTATCGCCAGGGCTGGTTCTTCACCACGGTCAAATACTGGTGCGTGGGCATCTGCTACTCGGTGCTGCTCTCGTTCTCCATCGGCGTCGCGTTCCTGATGAGCCTGGCCCAGGCATGATCGTGTATGCCGTCGAGCTGGACGTGGATGCGGCGCTCGAGGACGAATACCTGCCGTGGTTGCGCTCGCATGCTCAGGAGATGCTGGCACTCCCCGGCTTCGAGGACGCGGAGATTTTCGAACGGCTGGAGCCGGCGCCGGAACCGGGGCGCGTGGGGTACTGCGTGCACTACCGCCTGCGCGACCGCGCCGCCTTCGAAGCCTACCTGCGCGACCACGCGCCCCGCATGCGCGAGCCGGGCTTGCGCGCGTTCGGCGAACGCGTGCGCGCCCACCGCGGTCTGCTGAAAGCGACCGGATGAACTTTTTTCACCCTGCGCGCGGGCCTTGTGCACAGCATCAAAACGGCGCGAAGGCGACAGGCACGGATTTCGGCATGGACGCGGTCATGATGTGGCGGCGGATTTCCAAGCACCTGATGCGAAACAACAATTTTCATGTGGTTAAAGTTTCGCCAAGCCGTCGCCGGGCACGCGGGAATGCCCGTTCCGGCGCGCTGTTCCAGCGGACTTCCACAGCGTTATCCACACGCGTTGTGGATAAGGGTGAAATCCTTACGCTACCCGCGACTTGCAGGGGCTTGTTACTTACCCCGACAACAATCGTGTGCAAATCCGGATCGCCCGAGCGCGGAGCGCAAATGTGAAAGCGCTGCTGCGCGTTGCGCTGGCGGTACCGTTGCCGCGGCTGTTCGATTACCTGCCGCCGGACGATCGTGCATTGCCGCCGCCGGGATCGCGCATCGAAGTTCCATTCGGTCGCGCCCGCCGCATCGGCATCGTGGTCGCGCACGTTGATGCGTCCGATATTCCGCGCGAGAAGTTGAAGCCCGCGCTGCGGGTGCTCGATGACGCGCCGGTCTTCACCGACGAGTTGCTGGCCAATCTCCTGCGCGCGGGCGATTACTGGTGCGGCGCGACAGGCGAAGTACTGTTCGGCGCAATGCCTGCGTGGCTGCGCGAAGACAAACCACCGCCGCGCGATGAAGACGAGGCGTGGCGGCTCACGAATGCGGGCCGAAGCGCGCGCGACGCGCGCAGCCGGCGCGGTTCGTCCGCGCAGTTGCTCGATGTCCTTGCCGAAGCGCCGCAACATACCGCCGACATGGATGCGTTGCTGCCGGGCTGGCGCGCCGCGGCGCATCGGCTGCGCGATGCGGGGTTGATCGAGTGCGTGGACCTGCCCGTTTCGGGCGAATGGCGGGTCAGGCCAGGCGCGCACCCGCTGACCGCAGAGCAGCGCGCCGCAATCGAACCCATGCTTGCGGCGGAATCGGGCTTTCGCGCATGGCTGCTGGAAGGCGTGACCGGCAGCGGCAAGACCGAAATCTATCTCGAGCTGATCGAGCGCGCGCTGCGCGCGGGCAAGCAGAGCCTGGTGCTGGTGCCGGAGATCGGACTGGTGCCGCAGATGCTGCGGCGACTGCGCGCACGTTTCGACGCGCCGATCGCGCTGCTGCATTCGAACCTCGCCGAAGGCGATCGTGCACGCGCATGGCTGGCCGCGCTGAAGGGCGAGGCGGCGGTTGTGCTCGGCACGCGCTCGGCTGCCTTCGCGCCGTTGGCGAACCCGGGCCTGGTCGTGGTGGACGAGGAGCACGACAGCTCCTACAAGCAGCAGGAAGGCGGCTTCCGCTATCACGCGCGGGACTTCGCCTTGATGCGCGCGCAGGCGCTGGGGATTCCGATCGTGCTGGGCAGTGCCACGCCCTCGCTGGAATCGCTGGCGAATGTGGAAGCCGGACGCTACACGCGCGTTGCACTGCGTACACGCGTGCATGCGCGACCGGGTTCGCCGGTGCACGTGCTGGATCTGCGCGGTTTGAAGATGCAGCACGGCCTCTCGCCCGCGTTGCTGGAAGCGCTGGATGCATGCATTGCACGCGGCGGACAGGCGCTCGTCTTCAGGAACCGTCGTGGTTATGCGCCGGTGCTGCTGTGCCACGCCTGCGGCTGGCACGCGGCCTGCCCGCGCTGCGAGCGCCCGCTGACGGTGCACCGCGGGCGGCGGGCGCGCATGATCTGCCATCACTGCGGTTACGCGCAGGCCTGGCCGCAGCAGTGTCCGCAATGCGGAACGCAGGCGCTGGCCCCGCAGGGCCACGGCACCGAGCGCCTGGAGGAGGCGCTGCGCGCCCGCTATCCGGACATCCCGGTGCTGCGCGTGGACCGCGAGAGCACGCGTCGTCGCGACGCGTTCGAGAAACTGCTCGACCAGCTCGCCGACGGCAAACCTGCAATCCTGGTCGGCACGCAGATGCTGGCCAAGGGCCACGACCTGCCGAACCTCACCACGGTCGCGATCGTCGGCGTGGACGAAGGCCTGCACAGCGTGGATTTCCACGCCGGCGAAAAACTCGCGCAACTGATCGTGCAGGTGGCCGGGCGCGCCGGACGCGCCGAAAAGCCCGGCGAAGTCTGGCTGCAGACGCACGAACCCGGACATCCCTTGCTCACCACGCTGTTGCGCGGCGGCTATCCCGCGGCGGCGATGCAGCAGCTCGGCGAGCGCCGAGCGTCCGGTCTGCCGCCGTATGCGCACATGGCGCTGCTGCGCGCCGAAGAGAGCGATCGCGCCGCGCTGGATGGATTCCTCGAAGCCGCGCTCGCTGCGTTTCCCGCAAACGAGAACGTACAGGTCAACGGTCCGTTGCCCGCGCCGATGCCGCTGCGCGCCGGACGTCATCGCGCACAATTGCTGGTGGAAGCGGAGCAACGCGCGCCGCTGCGACACGCGCTCTCGAGCTGGTGGCCGCGGCTTTACGAGCTGCCGCAACCGCGTGGCTTGAGATGGTCGCTGGATGTGGATCCGGTGGACGTGTATTAGGCCGTAGCGTGCGCTGCGCGCACGGTCGGTTGCGCGCCTCGGAAGCAGCACGTGCGCCGCACGCTACGCGAATCCCGATCGTGATTGAAGCACGCCCCACACGGCGAAGACGAAAACGGCCGCACGAAGCGGCCGTTGGAAACTTCAGCCCGCGAGAACGGGGGCAAGGGATTGCAGCGCATCACGAACGAGGCGCTCTGTAGGGCGGGTCTTGACCCGCCGTGGGTTGGGTCTTGATCCGCCGTGGGTTGGGTCTTGACCCGCCGTGGATTGGGTCTTGACCCGCCGGTTTTCGAAAAGCGTGGCGGGTTGAAACCCGCCCTACGCCTCGAACACCA
Organism: Rhodanobacteraceae bacterium; assembly: GCA_036380855.1. Classification (GTDB taxonomy): domain Bacteria; phylum Pseudomonadota; class Gammaproteobacteria; order Xanthomonadales; family Rhodanobacteraceae; genus 66-474. The sequence goes on along the minus strand of DASVDY010000073.1, from coordinate 2,972 downwards.
TCCGCATCTTCTTCATCGCATTCGATTCGAGCTGGCGGATGCGCTCGGCGGAGACGCCGTAGTCGTCGGCGAGTTCCTGCAGCGTGGCCTTGTCTTCGGCCAGCCAGCGGCGGCGGATGATGTCCTGGGTGCGCTCGTCCAGCTTGCCCATCGCGTGCTGCAGGGTGTCGAGCTGGTCGGCTTCCTCGTCGGCATCGGATACCGAGAGATACGGATCGGCACCGTGGTCCTCCAGGTACATCACCGGCGCGGGTGGCGCGTGGTCGTCGTCCTCGTCCGCCGGCGCGTCGAAACCGACGTCGCGACCGGACAGGCGCGATTCCATTTCGCGCACCGTGGTTTCCGGAACGCCGAGATCCTTCGCCACCGCGCGCACTTCCTCCGCGTTCAACCAGCCCAGCCGCTTCTTGGATTTGCGCAGGTTGAAGAACAGCTTGCGCTGCGCCTTGGTGGTGGCGACCTTGACGATGCGCCAGTTGCGCAGGATGAACTCGTGCATCTCGGCACGAATCCAGTGCACCGCGAACGAAACCAGGCGCACGCCCTGCTCCGGATCGAAGCGCTTCACCGCCTTCATCAGGCCGATGTTGCCTTCCTGGATCAGGTCGGCGAGCTGCAATCCGTAGCCGTTGTAGCCGCGCGCGACGTGCACGACGAAGCGCAGGTGCGACATCACCAGCTGCTTGGCCGCGGCGAGGTCCTCCGCCTTGCGGTAGCGCTGCGCAAGTTCCTGCTCTTCCTCGAGGCTCAGCACCGGGATGCGGTGCACCGCCGAGATGTAGGCATCGAGGCTGCCGACGACGCTGGGGATCGGCAGATTGTTGGCGACCAGGGCCTGGGACATGCTTGGACCTCCTGACGACCGGAATTTAGCACTCCGGCACTATGAGTGCTAAACATCGCGGAGGGTTCCCGCGACGCCGGATAACTATACCACTTCGTACAGGAAATGCGTTAGGCGGGCGTGAACGCAGCGTTCGGCGGCAGGGACCAATCGATCGGGGTCTGCCCGTGTTCCTGCAAGTATTTGTTGGCAGAAGAGAAATGACCGCAGCCCAGGAAGCCGCGGTGGGCCGACAGCGGGGAGGGATGGGGAGCCTTCAGCACCAGGTGGCGGCGGGTGTCGATCAGCCGGCCCTTGGCCTGGGCATAGCTGCCCCAGAGCATGAACACCAGGCCCTCGCGCTCGCGGTTGAGGCTGTCGATGGCGGCATCGGTGAAGCCCTCCCAGCCTTTCCCCTGATGCGAGCCGGCCAGGCCGCGCTCGACGGTCAGCACGGCGTTCAGCAGCAGCACGCCCTGGCGCGCCCACGAAGTCAGGCAGCCGTGGCGCGGGCGCAGGATGCCGAGGTCGCGCTCGATTTCCTTGAAGATGTTCTCCAGCGACGGCGGCGGCGGCACGCCCGAAGGCACGGAGAAGCACAGGCCGTGCGCCTGGCCGGGACCGTGGTAGGGATCCTGGCCGAGGATCACCACCTTGACCGCCTCGAACGGCGTGGCTTCGAACGCGGCGAAGATCAGCGGGCCCGGCGGGTAGATCACCTTGCCGGCGCGCTTCTCGGCACGCAGGAATTCGCCGAGCGCGATCATCTCCGGCCGCAGGAACCAGTGGCCGAGCCGCGCCTTCCAGGACGCTTCCAGGCGCAGCCGCGCCGGCGCCTCGTCCGCGACCTCGTTCACGCCGGCACCGCCGCGCGCAGACGCTGCGACACGCGCAGCTGGAACAGCAGCTTGGTGATCAGGAGCTGCTCCTCGATCGGCTTCTGCACCAGGTCGTTGGCGCCGGCCTTGAGCAGCGCCGCCTGGTTCTTCGGATTGTCGTCGCCGGTCATCACCAGCACCGGCAGCTGGCCCTTGCCGTAGCCGAAGCGGTGGCGGATGCGCTCGAGCAGGTCGCCACCGGTCAGCTCGCCCTTCAGACTGACGTCGGTCAGCACCAGGTCGGCGCCGATGCGGCCCTGCGCCTGCGCGGTTTCCAGCAATGCCAGCGCGTCCTCGACGCTGACCACGTGCAGCACGGTGAGGCCGTGCTTCTCCAGCATGCGCCGCGTCGCCAGCGCGACCACGCGGCTGTCCTCGACGTACAGCACCTCGCCGCTGGCCTGGCGGTCGGGCCGCACGTAGCCACGGATGAACTCGGCCAGCGCGCCGAAGCCCAGCGACTTGTCGAAGTAATCGGTGACGTCGTCGGTCAGCGTGCGGTTCTGCAGGCGCTCGTGCACGTCGCCGGACACCACCACGATCGGCACGTAGGCCTGCGCGGCGCGCTCGCGGAAGCGCCGCGCCAGCTCGAGGCCGTCCATGTCCGGCAGCCTGAGCGCGGTGGTCACCAGATCGACGCTGCCGGTCTCAAGCTGACGCTCGGCTTCTGCGCCGTTCTCGCAGGCGACGACCTCCACGCCCGGCACCTGCGCATCGAGCAGCTGCTGCAACAGCCGGCGCACCACCTTCGAGCCGTCCACCACCATCACCCGCGGCGTTTCGCTGCTGACGTGGCGCGTGATTCGCGTTTCCATCCCACCCCCGTGGAGCCCCTCGCAACGGCGACCGGGGCCCGCGTTTCCCCACACTACCCGATGCGCCCGGGCGCTTCCTAGCGCGGCAAGGTCGCACCGAGATGACGCGCACTGGCCAGCCGCGCGCCCAGCCAGCCGAGCAGCGCGGCGCCGAACGGCACCGCCAGCAGCACCGGCGCGGCGACGCCGGCGAAGCCGAGCTGGCCGCCGTAGCTGCCGGCCAGCCGCGCCACCGGCCCGGCCAACGCCAGTTCGAGCAGCAGCACCAGCAGTACCGCGACCACGCCGCTGCAAAGTCCGTACCACACGCCCTCGTACAAGTACGGACGGCGCACGAACCCTGCGCTGGCACCCACCAGCTGCAGCACCGCGATCTCGTCGGCGCGCGAGCGGATGTCGAGGCGCACGGTGTTGCCGACCACCAGCAGCGCCGCCAGCGCCAGCAGCGCCGCCAGC
>DASVDY010000072.1:0-2063 GCA_036380855.1 Rhodanobacteraceae bacterium | reverse complement strand
CTTCGACTTCGACAAGAGCGACATCAAGCCGGAGTTCCAGCAGATCATCGCCTGCCACGCCAAGTACCTGCGCGACCGCCCGATGGCGCGCATGACCCTCGAGGGCAACACCGACGAGCGCGGCACGCGCGAGTACAACCTGGGCCTCGGCGAGCGCCGCGCGAATGCGGTGATGAGCGCGCTGGAAGCCGACGGCGCTTCCGCTTCGCAGATCAACGTCGTTTCTTACGGCGAAGAGCGCCCGGTGTGCCGCGAGCACAACGAGAACTGCTGGTCCAAGAACCGTCGCGCCGAGATCGTCTACACGGCCAAGTAAGGGCGACGTGACGCGATGACGCTCCACGGCTTGCATTGCGGTATCAAGGCGGCGGTCGCTCTGGCGGCCGCCGCCGTTGTCATGGGCGCGAATGCGCAGACCCTGAGCCTGGGCGAGCGCGTCGCGAGGCTGGAACAGCAGCAGGCCCAGCAGCAGTCGCAGGGCGGCGGCGTCACATTGGTCAACCAGGTGCAGGACCTGCAGGCGCAGATCCAGCAGATGGAAGGCCGCATCGAGGAATTGCAGCACCAGGTCCGGCAACTGCAGGAACAGAACAAGCAGCAGTACCTGGACCTGGATTCGCGGCTGAACAAACTGGAGGGCGGCAAGCCTGCGAACGCACCGGCACCTGCCGCGTCTTCCGCAGCGGCTCCGCCGGCTCCAGCGCCGGCTGCGAGCGCGCCGACGGCTCCGCCGCCAGCGGCCGCGCCACCCGGCCCGCCGCCACCGCCGACGGCGGACCAGCAGGCCGCCTACAACGCGGCGTTCAAGTCGTTGACCGGCGGCGATTACGTCGCCGCCTCGCGCGGCTTTCGCGACTACATCCAGAAATATCCCGGTAGCGCGCTGGCGCCGAATGCGTATTACTGGCTCGGCGAGTCGTACTACGTCGTCCAGAATTACCAGCTCTCCCTGCAGACCTTCCAGACGCTGCTCGCGAATTACCCGACCAGCGACAAGGCCCCCGATGCACTGCTGAAAATCGGCTACGCGCAAGCCGAGATGAAGCAGTACGACGACGCCAAGGCCACGTTGACCGCGGTGATGAACAAGTATCCCGGCACGACCGTGGCGAAGCTGGCGCAGAGCAGGATGCGCGCGATCACGCTTCAAGAAAACGGCGGTTGACGGCATGAACGCGAGCGCATCCGCGCCGGCCGATGCCGCCGCGCAGCGGCTGCGCATCAGCGAAATCTTCCATTCGCTCCAGGGCGAAGCGGACGCGGTGGGTTGGCCGACGGTGTTCGTTCGGCTCACCGGTTGCCCGCTGCGCTGTGTGTGGTGCGATACGGCGTATGCGTTCGAAGGTGGCAACTGGCGCAGCTTCGACGAGATCCTCGCCGAGGTGGCGCAATACCGGGCCCATCATGTGTGCGTGACCGGGGGTGAGCCGCTGGCGCAGAAACGCTGCCTCGACCTGCTGGCGCGGCTGTGCGACGCCGGGTACGAAGTGTCGCTGGAAACCTCCGGTGCGCTGGACATCTCGCAGGTTGATCCACGTGTGCGCCGGGTCATGGATCTGAAGGCACCGGGCTCGGGCGAATCCGCGCGCAACCTGATGGGAAACCTGGATCACCTCGCCGCGCGCGACCAGGTGAAGTTCGTGCTGGCCGATCGAGCCGACTTCGACTGGGCCGTGACCATGGTGCGCGAGCACGATCTTGCCGCGCGCTGCATGGTGCTGTTCTCGCCGGTGTACGGCAAGCTCTCGCCGCGCACGCTGGCGCAGTGGATCCTGGAGGATCGCCTGCCGGTGCGGCTGCAGATCCAGTTGCACAAGGTGCTTTGGGGCGAGGAGCCGGGCCGATAAACGACTCGGGAATCGGGACTCGGGACTCGGGAATCGGGAATCGGGAATCGGGAATCGGGAATCGGGAATACGGAATCGGGAATACGGAATCGGTTGAGTGGCGTCGAAGACGATTGAATCTCCTGCCAGGCGCGCGGTCGTGCTCCTCTCCGGAGGCATGGATTCGGCGGTGACGCTTGCGCTGGCGCGCGAGCAGGGCTTCGCCTGCCACGCGCT
>DASVDY010000071.1:0-23113 GCA_036380855.1 Rhodanobacteraceae bacterium | reverse complement strand
GCGCCATCCTCACCGATATCGAAGGCACCACCAGCTCGATCGCCTTTGTCAGGGACGTGTTGTTTCCGTATTCGCGTGACCGCCTGGCCGACTTCGTCGCGGCCCACGGCGATGATCCGAAGGTGCAGCACTGGTTGCGGGAAACCGCGCGAGAAGCGGGCATCCCCGAATCGGATCGCAATGCCATCGTCGCCACGCTGCTGGGCTGGATCGCCGAAGACCGCAAGGCCACGCCGCTCAAGGCGCTGCAAGGCATGATCTGGCGGGAAGGTTACGAAACCGGTGCGTACCGCGCGCACATGTACCCGGAAGTCGCGGCGAAGCTTTGCCAATGGAAAACGAGCGGGCTGCGGCTGTACGTCTATTCCTCGGGCTCGGTGCCGGCGCAGAAGCTGTTCTTCGCCCACTCCGAAGCCGGCGACCTCACGCCGCTGTTCGACGGCTACTTCGACACCGAGATCGGCAGCAAGCGCGACGCGGAATCCTATGCGCGGATCGTGTCAGCCATCGGCATCCCGGCCGGCGAGGTACTGTTCCTGTCCGACATCGCGGCCGAACTGGATGCCGCACGCACCGCCGGTCTGCGTACCACCCGACTGTGCCGGCCCCCTGAAGTTTGCACTCCGGACGGCAAACATCCGTGCGTGGCGGACTTCGATTCGATCCAGGCATGAACATGCGCTACGCGATCGCCATTGTGCTGGCTTTCACCCTCGGCGCGGCCGCGGTGTTCGGCTGGAACGCATGGCGCACGCCCGAATCCCTGGCGGGCGCCCCCGCGCAAGTGGCAACCGCGCCGGTGTCCGGTTCCAGCGCCGACGACCTCCCGGCGGAACCGTCCTCGGCAGAAACGCCTTCCTCCTTGTTGCCGGACCAGGACTGGCCATCAGATGCGCCGACGCCGGAGCAGGTCATGTACGCGCAGGACGATCTGCTGGACCGGGAAGTCGCGCAACTGAAGCCCCGCGCGCCCGGCCGGGTAAACCTGTATGCGATTGCCTTCGCCGGCGACGGCAGCGAGAACGTGTTCCGCAATGAGGCGGAGTATTTCGAAAAACTGTTCGCGCAGCGATTCCACGAAGCGGGCCATGTGCTGGTGCTGGAGAACAACCCGGGCGCGCTGACCACGCGTCCGCTGGCGGACTGGAGCAACCTGGAAGCCGCGCTGGACGCGCTGGCGGCGAAGATGGACCCGAAGCAGGACATCCTGCTGCTGTACCTCACGACCCACGGCAGCGAGGATCACACCCTGCTGGTGGACATGGATCCGTTGCCGCTCGACCAGATCGGCGCAAGCGATTTCGCCGGCATCCTGGGCGCGCATCCGTTCAGGCACAAGGTGGTGATCGTGAATGCCTGCTATTCCGGCGGTTTCATCCCGCCGCTCCGCGGGCCGGGCACCATGATCATCACCGCCGCTCGCGCGGACCGTTCATCCTTCGGCTGCGGCGAGCAGTCGCAACTCACCTGGTTCGGCCATGCATTCCTGGTGGACGCCCTCAACCGCACCGGCGACTTCGCACAGGCATTCCGCCTGGCGCGCAAGGAAGTCGCGCAATGGGAGAAGCACGACGGCTACATGTCCTCGGACCCGCAGATGGACATCGGCGCCGGAATCCAGGCGCAACTGGCGGCATGGGAGCGGCAGGACCCGCCGGGAAGCGCGGTCGCGTTCAAGCCGAAGCCGGCACGGAATACAGCGGCCCGGGCGCCCGCGGCGGCCCTTCACTGAGGACACGCAGCGCGGCGTTCGCGCCCGCGAGCGGGCTCAACCGAATGCGCGCTCGCGCACCATCCGGCACACCCGTGCGACATCGCGATCCAGCGCGCGGTCGTGGTGCATGAACGGGATCTGCTCGCGCAGGTGCGCATGCGCGGCGCGCACCGCCTCGCCCGCGTGGAACTCCGGCGCTTGCGCCAGAGAACGCATCAGTTCCTGCACTTCGACGGCGAACTGCGCCTGCTGCGGGCTTTCCGCGCGCGGGGCGTTGGCGATCTTTCCGGTGAGCGCCTGCACATCACCGCGCGAGGCCAGCCGCCGTGCCGCGTTCAGCATCGCCTGGCGGTAGTCCAGCGCCTGCGCGGCGACATACAACTCCAGCGCAAGCACGTCGGAAAGATCTTCCATCATCGCCAGCACGTGGCGCGCCTCGTTGGTGCCCATCGAGACGTGATCCTCGGCATTGGCCGAGGTCGGGATCGAATAGACGGAAGCCGGATGCGCGCGCGTGGCGAGGTCGTTCACCAGGGCCGCGGCGGTGTACTGCACGATCATGCAGCCGGAATCGGTGCCGTCCTCGTTGCCGGTGAGGAACGCCGGCAGGCCGTCATTGGTCGCGGGGTCCACCAGCTTGTTGAGGCGCCGCTCGGAGATCGAAGCCAGCACCGGGATCGCGGCCTTCACGTAGCTCATCGCCAGTGCCAGTGGCATGCCGTGGAAATGGCCCGCCGAGATCACCTGCTCTTCCACATGCGCGCCTTCCGCATCGGGGAAGATCAATGGATTGTCGGTGACCGAATTCAACTCGACATCCATGACGCGACAGGCCTGCGCCCAGGCGTCCCTGACCGCGCCATGCACCTGCGGCATGCAGCGCAGGCAATAGGCGTCCTGCGGCTGGTGCTTCTTGCCACCCTTGAACGGCAGGAAGCGCGAATAAAACGCCTCGCGCCCGTGCCGCTGGTTGGCCGGCACCCACTCCCACAGGATGTCGAAGCTCAAACGCTGGTCTTCCGGTTCGCTCCACGCGTCCGCGGTCCAGCTGCGGAATCGCGGCACCAGGTGATAGGGAATGTCCACCAGCGTCGAGCCGCGCAGCAGTTCGCGCACGTGTGCCGCGGTGGCAACCTGGCCGGGGTGCGGGCGCAGCGCATGCACCTCCGCCCGCAGCGCGCCGCTACGGCCGGCGAAAGCGTCCAGTGTCATTGCCGCGGCGAGATCTGCGACACCGAGCAGGTATTCGAGGTTGTCCAGCGCCAGCACCGCGGTCGCGAGCATTTGCGCGGTGCCGTTGTTGAGCGCCAGGCCTTCCTTGTACGAGAGCGTGACCGGCCTCAGGCCGGCGCGCTCCAGCGCTTCCGCGCCCGTCATGCGCTCGCCCGCGAAGAACGCCTCGCCGCCGCCCAGCAGCACGATCGCAAGATGCGACAGCGGTGCGAGATCGCCGCTGGCACCGACCGAACCCTTTTCCGGAACCACCGGCACCACCCCGGCATTGAGCAGCGCGGCCAACGCCTGCAGGGTTTCCACGCGCACGCCGGAATGCCCGCGCATCAGCGTGTTGATGCGGATCGCGAGCATCGCGCGCACGACTTCCGGCGCCAGTGGTTCGCCCACGCAGACCGCATGGCTGATGATCAGGTTGTGCTGCAGTTCGTCCGGGAGCGTTTCCTCGCGCGGTTCGGGATTGCCGCCGGGCAGTTCGTCGCGCACGCGATGCGCGCCCAGCAGCTTGTCGGCGTTGCTGCCGAAGCCTGTCGTGACACCGTAGATCGGTTCGCCGCAGCGCACCTTGTCGGCCAGGAAACCCGCGGCCGCCTGCACGCGCGCGAGTTGCAGCGGATCCAGCGCCACCTGCACACCGCCGCGCGCGACCGCGACGACCTGCGCGCGGGTGAGATTGCTGCCGTCGAGGGTAATGATCATTTCAATCGTTCTTGCAGGATGCGGGTCAACTCCGCACGCGGGAGTTCGCTCTGCTCGCCGCTCGTCAGGTCCTTCAGCGCGACCACGGAGCGCGACCGCTCGTCCTCGCCCAGTACCAGCGCGTAACGGATGCCGGCTCGATCGGCGTATTTCAGTTGCTTGCCGAGCTTGCCGCCTTCCAGCGCGACCTCGGTGCGGATGCCGGCGGCGCGCAGCTCCTGCGCCAGCGCCAGGTACTCGGGCAGCAGCGCCGCGTCCATCTGGGTGACCAGCACGTCCACGGTGCCGCGCGCGCTTTTCAGCAGGCCGGCCTCGCGCAGTTGCCAGAACAACCGCGTCAATCCGATCGAGATGCCCACCCCCGGCAGTTTCGATTTCGTGTACTGCCCGGCGAGATTGTCGTAGCGGCCGCCCGAACAGATCGAGCCGATCTCCGGGTGCTCGTTCAACGTGGTTTCGTAAACCGTTCCGGTGTAGTAGTCCAGCCCGCGCGCGATCGAGAAGTTCAGCGCGAACGCGGATTCCGGCACGCCGAGCATCGCCACCATGTCCAGCACTTCGCGCAGCTCCGCGCGGCCCTGCTCGAGCGCTTCGCTGCCGGGACCGAGCGCGTCCAGCTTCGCGTGCGCATCGGCCAGCGACGTCGAGCGTACCTGCACGAAATCGAGGATCCGTTGGGCGATATCCGGCGAGAGTCCGAACGCTTCGCCGGTCAGCACGGAGCGCACGTGGTCCGCGCCACGCTTGTCCAGCTTGTCCACTTCGCGCAGCACCAGGGTCTGGCGCTCGCCGTCGGCGATGCCGAGACTTTCGAAGAAACCGCGCATCAGCTTGCGGTTGTTGATCTGGATGGTGAACGCGCCGATGTCCAGCGCGCGGAACACCGCGTGGATCACCGCCGGGATCTCCGCGTCGTAGCGGACCGAGAGCGAGTCCTTGCCGATGACATCAATGTCGCACTGGTAGAACTCGCGGAAACGGCCGCGCTGGGCGCGCTCACCGCGATAGACGCGCTGCATCTGGTAGCGGCGGAACGGGAACGCCAGCTCGTGTTCGTGTTCGGCGACGTAGCGCGCCAGCGGCACGGTAAGGTCGAAGCGCAGCGCCAGCTCGGGTTTCTCGCCCTGCTCCATTGCGCCGGTGGATTGCACGAAATAAACCTGCCGCTCGGTTTCCCCGCCGGTCTTGGTCAGCAGCACGTCGGCGAATTCGATCGCCGGGGTCTCCACCGGCACGAACCCGTACAGCTCGAAGCCGCGCCGGATCGCGTCCAGCATGGACTGGAACGCCACCTGTTCGCGCGGCAACAGTTCGAGCACGCCCGGCATGGTGCGCGGCTGGGTCGGCATGGGCTCCTCGCGGGTCAGGCAAAGCGCGAAGATTACCAGAGGCGCGAACGGGGCCGTCGAATAGCTTGCGCGGCGGGAACGGGCACCGGTAAAATTCCGGGTTCGTCGGGGTGTAGCTCAGCCTGGTAGAGCGCTACGTTCGGGACGTAGAAGTCGCAGGTTCAAATCCTGTCTCCCCGACCACGTTTACGGAAATGCAACCTGCTGTGCGGCTCGCGATTGTCCGCGGGCTGTTGCTCTTGGAAGCCATCAACGAAGCACTGGTTGCGAGCTGTGGCTTGTGGATGCTCGCAACGAAACGCGTCGCACAAACATTTTCCCAAAAAGGCCGGCCCGAGCGCCGGCTTTTTCGTTCGCCATTCAAGATCAAAACGGTCTCCGGTTCCGTTTGCGATGGAGCCGCGACCGACTATTCGTCCCGATTCCCGACCCTACATCGTCTGCGTCGGCTTTTCCGAACTCAGGATGCCCGCCAGGATGGATTCGATCTTGGTGCGAGCGGCTTCGCCGTCGGCCGACTCCGAGAACTGCACGCCGATGCCCGCGGTGCGGTTGCCCTGCGCCGCGTTCGGCGTGATCCACACCACCTTGCCCGCCACCGGCAGGCGGTCCTTCTCGTCCGGCAGGGTCAGCAGCAGGAACACCTCGTCGCCCAGGCTGTAACGCTTGACGGTCGGCACGAACAGCCCGCCGCCCTTCACGAACGACATGTAGGCGTTGTACAGCGCGTTCTTGTCCTTGATCGCGAGCGAGAGAATGCCCTGACGCGGCATGCCGCCCGCATTGAGGCCCGGAGCTGCCATGGCGTTGCCCTGATGGAAATGCCGCCAGCTTGCCGGGAGGCAGCATGGCGGTCAAGGAGGTCGTCGCCGCTACGCTTGCACGGTCGAATCGCCGTCGGCCGGCTCCTGCGCGAAACGCCGCCACCCCCAACCGTCGAACACCCACGGCGAGGGCACGGTGGCATACAGCTTGACGAATCGCGGAGCGTGCGGCGCGCGCCCGGTGCGCGCGGCCGGCGAGCCATCCCGCCAGAACAGATCCGCATCGTGCACATCCCCGCACGCGATGCGCTGCCCGCCCTGCGCGTCAACGACCAGCAGGGACATCTTCCCGCGCAGCCAGCGCGGCGGCGGCCGCCACGGCAGTCGCGCACCGCTTGCGGACCGGCGCGTGCCGAAGCCGAGGGCGAAACATTCCCGCGCCGAGGCCCAGCGCAACAGGCGACGGCCGCTCAAAGCCATCTGGCTGTGGTGGGCGCGAATCGCGTTGCGCTTGCGCACCTGCTCGGCGTCGCTCAACTCGAAAACGACCTGCCGCGACGGATCCAGCCCCGCGCGCCCGTGCAACAGGTAGCACAGGCATTGCGGGCGCTGCGTCTCCGGCATGCCGTTTAGGACGAGTTCCAGCAACACGTGCAACGCGCTGTGATCTGGGTGTGCATCAGCCAGATCCGGCAGCACCAGCAGCGTCGGCGCGATCTCCTGAAGCAGTGCGCGCCACTGCAGCATCGCCGCGGCGGTCTCGTCCACCAGCTTCCACGTGACGCCGCCATCGGGCCAGCCGAGCCGTCGCACGATCGCGTTTTCCGCGCCGAGTTCGCGCAATGCATGCTCGGCCTCGCCGCGCCTGCGCGCACCCCAGCGTTCGCGCTCGCGCGGGCCGATGAACACGCGCGTTTCCAGCACGCGCTGCGGCCAGGGGTTGTTGTCGCCGTCGGTGACGAACACGATTTGCACGCGCGCGCCCGCGCCGAGCGCACGCTGGATCAGCCCGCCGGCCGCGAGCGATTCGTCGTCGGGATGCGGCGCGACCACCAACAGGCAGGCCCCGGGGCGCGCAAGCAGGTCGTCGAGATTCATGGCCGCGGGTTCGCCCACAAGGACGATCGGTCGAGCCCGCGCGCCAGTGCGGGCGTCCATACCAGCAGCGCGGGCGCGGCAGCGTTCATGCGCAACGTATGCAGGCCTTGCGAGAAATGCCACGTGCTTGCTGCCGCACCGCCATCCTTGCTCGCCCGCAACGCTCCGTGCCGCGAAAGCAGCGTGTATTCGCCGGGAATTTCGATGCGCACCGTTCGCGTGCCTCCGGCCGGCAAACGCTTGCCGGCGACAAAAATGTTTTTCCAGACCGGCAGGTAATTCGCGGCGACGAATGCATCATCGCGTGGCGGCAGGCGCCAGGCCGCCACCACATGCGTCCTGGTCTTGCGCAGATCGGCGGCAATGGTGTCAGGGGTGAGTCCTTCCAGCAAGCGCTCTTGCGTGACCGATTCGAGTGCGTAAAAGAAGGGCCGCCGCCGGAACACCGTTTCGCCTTTGCCATCCATCACCGGGTCGCCGGGGACGGTCAGTCGCAGCACCAGGGCGCGGGCCTGCCGCTGGCCCGCCAAGGCATCGCGCCAGGGCGGAGAGCCGATCAACAGAAGGCTCGTTTCGATGCAAAGCACCGCGATCCATGCGAGGTTGCGCCAACGCGGCGCGTTCAGCAGCCCGCCTATTTCGCCGCAGGCCACGATTGAAAATCCGGCAAGAAACGGCAGCTGGTCCTGGCGCGAAACCAGGGGCCACCAGGCATAGACGACCAGTGCATATACGGCGCTGCCCAGGAGCAGCACCGTACGCGAGCGCGCATGGAGAGCATGCGAGCGCATCATGCGTGTCGCCGCGCAGGCGGCAAGCGCCAGCAACGGCCAGAACGCCAGGTGCCGCACGCCCGCGTGCAAATCCCGGTCATGCAATGGGACCAGGTTGTGCAGCACCAATCCGTACCAGGCAGGCCCGACGATGCCGAGCGCGGCGAAGCCGACGAAGCAGATGGCGGGCGGCAGCAGCAGGCCAGCCAGCCCGGCCAGCAGCCGGCGCGCATTCCATGGGGTGGCGCGTGACCACAGCGCAAGCAGCAGCGCCGTGCCTCCATAGCAGGCCAGCAGCAAGATCGTTTTCTGCGAAACGCAAAGCGCGAGTCCGGCAAGCACACCCGCCGCGAACAGCCGCCTGCCGCTCGCGCGCGGCACCAGCCCGAGGACCAGGGCCGCAAGCCAGAGGGCGATCCACATGCAATCGGTACGCACCTGGCCGGTGCTCACGAAGAAGGTCGGGTACAGGGCGGCCAGCAGGCAGGCGACGAGCGCCACCTTCCGCTCGTACAGGCAACGCGCCAGCAGGTAGATTGATGCCAACGAAAGCATGAACCAGGGCAGCATCGCAAAACGCATCGGATACACGACGGCCGCGCGTTCACCCAACCATCCCAGCAGAGGCGCGTTTATCAACCCGAACAGTGGTCCGTGGTTGTCGAACACGTCGCGATACGGCAGCAGGCTCTGCGTCCAGGCCCACATGACGTGCAGGTGCTGCGACTCATCGCTGTCGTAGGGAATCCCGTGCAACCAGAGCGCATGCAGAGCGGTCAGCCCGGCGATCAACAGCAGCGGCGCGCGGCCGACTCGCCAATACGTGCGGAGCGCCGCGCCGGATTCTGGAATTCGCATGGCGGCAGGATGCCCGCCGCGGCTTTCGGACAACTTACACGCGGGCCGTGAAGGCGCCCAGGCATTCGATCAGTGCGGACTCCGCGCGCAACGGGCCTCGCAGCAGTTCACGCAGGCGATTGGCCCGCTCGAAGCCCGCCTGCAAAGCCTGCACGTCCCAGTGCGCCGATGCCGGGGCGTCGCCGCTCGCGCGCCGACGCGCCGCCTCGTGCAGCAGGCGTGCGGCGTGCTCCAGTCGCGCGACCGGCTCATCGGCGCTCCAGGCATGCGCGATCGCGTACACCGTCGTGCGGCCGCGCGCCAAGGCCGCAAGGTCGCGCGCCACGCTGTCGCGCCGCTCGAGTTCGCCGTTCTGCGCGAAGGACAATGCGCGGCCGGGATTGCCGCCGGCGGCGTCCAGCGCGCGCGCGGCATCGCCGACGCCCTGCGCGCGCAACCACGACTCCGCTTCGTCGCGCGCGGGGAAAGGAAGATCCAGGCGCTGGCAGCGGCTGCGGATGGTCGGCGGCAGGCGCCAGGGCTGGTCGGCCACGAGCAGGATCAAACTGGAGGGTGTCGGCTCTTCCAGCGTCTTCAACAGCGCGTTGGCGGATGCCGGGTTCATCGCATCGGCGGGATCAATCGCCGCGACCTGCCAACCGCCGAGTTGGGTCGCCATCGCCAGCCGTGCGGACAAATCGCGAACCTGTTCGACGACAATCTCGGTCCGCATCTTGTGCGTCCTGGGATTTTCTTCCAGCGTGACCAGGACGCGATCCGGATGCGTACCCGCTTCCAGCAGCGCGCAGGCACGGCAACTTCCGCAGGCGAAGCCGTCGCGCGGCCGCTCGCACAGACACGCGCGCACGAAGGCTTCCGCGAAGGCACGCTTGCCCAATCCTTCCGCACCACCCAGCAAAAGAGCATGCGGCAGGCTGCCGCGCTCGGCGCGCCGCGCCAGCGTTTGCCAGGCCTGCACTTGCCAGGGCGGCAGATCCGACGCTTTTCGAAGCGCTGCGCTCATGCGGAAGCGGCGGCGTGAAGGTGATCCAGCGCGGCGATCGCGGCGGCGAGCACCACTTCGGCCGATTGCGAGGCGTCCACCACGCGGAAGCGTTGCGGCTCGGCCACGGCGCGGGCCAGGTACGTGGCGCGCACGCGCTCGAAGAAGGCGTCTTCCTCGCGCTCGATCCGGTCGGCTGCCTCGCCGCGTCCGCTGGCCCGCGCGCGGCCATGCGCGACGGGCAGATCGAGCAGCAGCGTGAGGTCGGGTGTCAGGCCTCCGGTCGCGATCGCGTCCAGTTGCGCGATGGCGCGCATGTCCATGCCGCGACCGCCGCCCTGGTAGGCGTAGCTCGCATCGGTATAGCGATCACACAACACCCAGCGGCCTGCCGCCAGCGCCGGTTCCAGAACTTCGCGCACGAGTTGCGCGCGCGCAGCGAACATCAGCAACGCTTCGCTTTGCGCGCACATGCCCCGCTGCTGCGAATCCAGCACCAAGGTGCGCACCGCTTCGCCGAGCGGCGTGCCGCCCGGCTCGCGGGTCTGCAACACGTCAAGGCCACGTTCCAGAAGATGCGCACGCAAGCCTTGCAGCAGCGTGCTCTTGCCGGCGCCCTCGCCGCCTTCGAGCGTGATGAATTTTCCGCGCACGACGCTCATCGCCGCTCCGGTTTGGGCTTGTGGCCGAGCTGGTATTTCGCCACTGCGCGATTGTGTTCGGCCAGCGTCGCGGAAAACTGGTGGGTGCCATCGCCGCGCGAAACGAAGTACAACGCATCGCCCGCTGCCGGATGCAGCACCGCATCAATCGCCGCGCGCCCCGGCAGCGCAATCGGCGTGGGCGGCAGGCCGGCGCGCGTATACGTGTTGTAGGGTGTGTCGGTCTGCAGGTCGCGGGTGTGGATCTTGCCGTCGTAGGCCGCGCCCATTCCGTAAATCACCGTCGGGTCGGTCTCCAGCTTCATGCCGATCTTCAGGCGCCGCTCGAACACGCCGGCGATTTCCGGACGCTCGTCCGGCTGCGCCGTTTCCTTCTCCACGATCGAAGCCAGGATCAGCGCCTGGTACGGCGTCTGCAGCGGGATCGAAGGATCGCGTTTGCCCCACTGCCCGTCCACGTATTTCTGCATCGCCTCGTGTGCGCGCTTCATGACATCCAGGTCGCTCATGCCCCGTACGTAATCGTAGGTGTCGGGCATGAACTCGCCCTCCGGGTTCTGCCCGCCCGCGCCGATCCTCGCCATGATCGCGGCATCGGAAAGCTGCGTGGCCGAATGCTCAAGCTTGGGCGCTGCGGCCAGCGCCGCGCGCACCTGCCGGAAGGTCCAGCCTTCCACCAGCGTGATGCGCCGCTGCAGCACCTTGCCCTGTGCCATGTCCTCCAGCAGCGTGCGCGCACTGATGCCGCGCGGCAACGCATATTCGCCCGCGTGCAGCGAGCCGGCCACGCCCAGTTGTTCGGCGAGCACGCGCCAGTACAACGGCGGCGCATGCGACAGATCGGCGCCACGGATGTCGTGGACGATGTCGCGGAAGCTTTCGCCCTTGGCGACCTCGATGGTCTGTTCGCCCGAACGCACCGCCAGCGGTGCGTCGCGGAAGCGCGAGTAGTCCGACCAGAACCACACGGCGGCTGCGATCGCGGCAAGCACGATCACCAGCAGCACGAAGCCGAACGCGCGGCTCGCGATGGATCGCCGGCGCTTCACGCATCAACCCCGGGTGGCAGCCCGAGCGCGCACCAGTGCGCCTGCAATGCACGAGCGAACGGACCGGGCGCAAAGCCGCGCCCATCCAGTTGCCGCACCGGCAGGATGCCGCGCACGCTGGAGCTCAGGAAAATTTCATCCGCTTCCATCAGTTCCTCCCGGCCGATCTCCCTCACCTCGACGTCCGCATGCGCGAGTATCTCCTCGCGCGCCACGCCGGCCACACCGCAGCGCTCGAGCGCCGGCGTGACCAGCTTGCCTCCGCTCGCGACGAACACGTTCGCGGCGGTGGCGCCGACCAGGCGATCCGCCTCATCGAACAGCAAGGCTTCGACAATATCCGGGTCGTTCCATTCCGCGCGCGCCAGCACCTGTTCGAGGCGGTTCAGGTGCTTGATGCCCGCCAGTCGCGGCTGCGCCGCGAGGCGCAGTTCACCGAAGCGTACCCGGATTCCGCGCACGTACCAATCCGAGGGAATCAATGGAGGATCGAATGCAGCGGCGATCCGCGTAGCGTCCACGTTTTCCGGCGGAGCGTATCCGCGCGCGCCGCTGCCGCGGGTCAGAGTGATCCGGACCACCGCGCGCGGCATGCCCTCCACCACTCTCGCGGTCTCCGCCGCCAATGCGTGCGCGTCCGGCGCGGGCAGCAGCAGGCTGGCGCAGCCGTGCGCCAGCCGCCGCATGTGACGGCTCCACAGCGGCGCCGCGCCGCGCACGAACAGGATGGTTTCGAACAAACCATCGCCATAGAGCAGCCCGCGATCGGAAGCGGCGATCCCGACCCGCGCCACACCGTTGACGAGCACGCGCGGAGTCATGATGCTGACCCCAGCGCACGCAGCATCCCACGCGCCTTGGCGCGGGTTTCGTCCAGTTCGTGCCGTGCGTCCGAATCGGCGACGATGCCGGCGCCGGCGCGGAACGTCACGGCGTTGCCGCGCAGGTGCAGGGTGCGGATCAGGATGTTCAGATCGAGGGCGCCGTTGTTGCCCAGGTAGCCGAGCGCGCCGGTGTAGGCCCCGCGCGCCTCGCCCTCCTGTTCGGCAATGATCTCCATGCAACGCACCTTGGGGCAGCCGGTGATGGTGCCGCCGGGGAACACCGCCGCGATCGCCTGGCCGGGCGTGATGTCGCCACGCACGCGCCCGCGCACGTTGGAGACGATGTGGTGCACGTGCGCGTAGCTCTCCACCACCATCATCTCGTCCACCTCGACCGTTCCCGGCACGCAGATGCGGCCAAGGTCGTTGCGCTCGAGGTCAATCAGCATCACGTGTTCGGCCCGCTCCTTGGCGTGTGCCAGCAGTTCGCGGATGCGCGCCGCATCGTCGTCGCCGGGCAGGCGGGGCCGCGTGCCGGCGATCGGCCGCGTCTGCGCGATGCCGTCGCGGAGTTCCAGCAGTCGTTCCGGCGAGGAACTCGCGATCGCCCAGTCGCCATATTGCAGCAGGCCGGCGAACGGCGCCGGGTTGGCGCGCCGCAGGGAACGGTACAACGAGGCGGCGCCTGGCGGCTCCGCATAGCGGGCGCGCCATTGCCGCGAAAGGTTCACCTGGAAAGTATCGCCCGCGCGCAGATGTTCGTGGATGCGCGACACACCGGCGAGAAAGCGACCAGGATCGTCCTCGGCAATGTCCAGCGGATGCGGGAGCGCCCCGGATTCCACCGGAATGCCGGCCAGGGATGCAAGGTCGCGCTGCAAGGCATCCAGCAGATGCGCATGGCGCTCGTCTTCGACGACCAGCAGCGTGCGCGCGTTTTCGCGATCCACCAGGATCGCCGCCGGGCAACGCAAAGCCAGGGCGACCGGCATGTCCTGCTGCGGATCGCGCGGCAGGTTCAGGCTCGGCTCGATTTCCCCGGCCAGCTCGTAACCGAGGTAGAGCAGCCAGCCACCGGTGAAAGGCAGCCTGCTTTTTCCCTCTCCCGCCGGGTACAGCCGCCTTTCATGGCGAAGAGCTCCGTGGTGGCCGAAGGCCGGCTGAGGGCTCGGATCACTCGCGACGGTATGGCCTGATCGAACCCTCACCCCCAGCCCCTCTCCCGAAGGGAGAGGAGAGCAAAGCGCAGCACTCTCGCTCCGCAGAGCCTCATCCAGCGCCTGCAGGAACCGCGGCCCGCGATCAACGCCCTGTGCATCGCACACGTGCCCGTCGGCATGCAGGATCAATGCGTCCTGCGGGAATGCGAACAGGATGTCCCAGCGCGCGTTCGCCCCGCGTGCGGCGCTTTCCAGCAGGCCGGGATAGCGTTGCGGGAATGCCTCGGCCAACGGCAGCAGGTCGCGCGTGCCCGGCAGTTCGCACGACAAAGGCGCGGATCGCGGACCGCCCACCTGTCCCTTTCGAGTCCCGAGCCCCGAGTCCCGAGTCCCGGGCATTCAGATCCTTCGGAACACCAGCGTGCCGTTGGTGCCGCCGAAGCCGAACGAGTTGGACAGCACCGTGTCCAGCTTCGCTTCGCGCGCGGCGTGCGGCACGAAATCCAGGTCGCAGCCTTCGCCGGGATTGTCGAGATTGATGGTCGGCGGCACCACGCCGTCGCGCATGGCAAGGATCGAGAAGATCGCTTCCACGCCGCCCGCGGCACCGAGCAGGTGCCCGGTCATGGACTTGGTCGAGCTCACCATCAGCTTGTACGCATCCTCGCCGAACACGCTCTTGATGCCCTGCACCTCGGCCACGTCGCCGGCCTGAGTGGAGGTGCCGTGCGCGTTGATGTACTGCACGTCTCCGGGGTTGAGGCCGGCGTCCTTCATCGCCGCGCGCATGCAGCGCGCACCGCCCTCGCCGTTCTCGCTCGGCGCGGTCATGTGGAAGGCATCGCCGCTCATGCCGAAGCCGGCGAGCTCGCAGTAGATGCGTGCGCCGCGCTTCTTCGCGTGTTCATATTCCTCGACGATCAGCACGCCCGCGCCGTCGGACAGCACGAACCCGTCGCGGTCCTTGTCCCAGGGCCGGCTGGCCTTGTGCGGCTCGTCGTTGCGCGTGGACAGCGCGCGCGCGGAGCAGAATCCGCCCATGGCCACGCCGGTGGTCGAATATTCCGCACCGCCGGCAACCATCACGTCGGCGTCTCCGTACTGGATCATGCGCATCGCCAGGCCGATGTTGTGGGTGGCGGTGGTGCACGCCGTGACGCAGGCGATGTTCGGCCCCTTCAGGCCGAGCATGATGGACAGGTCGCCCGAGGCCATGTTGATGATCGCGCTCGGGACGAAGAACGGCGAAATCTTGCGCTGGCCGTGTTCGTGGTAGGTGATCGAGGTCTTCTCGATCGTGCTGATGCCGCCGATGCCGGCTCCGACCGCGCAACCAATGCGCTCCTCGTCGTGCTCGTGCGGATGCATGCCCGCGTCCGCCAGCGCCTGCACCGAGGCGGCGATGGCGTAGTGGATGAAGGGATCCATCTTCTTGACGTCTTTCGGCGGGACGTGCTGTGCCGGATCGAAATCGCGCACCTCACCCGCGATCCGCGTCGGGAACGTGCTGGCGTCGAAATGCGTGACCGGACCGATGCCGCTCCTGCCCTCGCGGACATTGCCCCAGGCGGTCGCCAGGTCATTGCCGACCGGGGACACGATGCCAAGACCAGTTACCACCACGCGTCTTTTCATACGATCGTTCCAAGGCTGCATAAAAGACGAAAGCTGCGCCGTGGGGCGCAGCTTTCGGCATTACGGATCCAAGCGCCCGGGCGAAACGCCGCGGCCGCGCGCATCAGGCCTTGACGTGGGCCTTGATGTAATCCACCGCCTGCTGCACGGTGGTGATCTTCTCGGCTTCCTCGTCCGGGATCTCGGTCTCGAACTCTTCCTCGAGGGCCATGACCAGCTCAACGGTATCGAGCGAATCGGCGCCCAGATCGTCCACGAAGGAAGCGTTCGGGGTGACGTCCTCTTCCTTGACGCCAAGCTGTTCGACGACGATCTTCTTGACGCGCTCTTCGATGCTGCTCATGTGGATTAACCTCCGGGGGCCAAAGCCGCCGTATTGTAAAGGAGTCCGGGGCGGGGTGGTAGCCCGGATGGAGCGCAGCGAAATCCGGGACGTCACGGGCGGCGCACTGCTGCCGGGCGCCGTAGCTTTCGGCCGCCCTCAAGGCATGTACATGCCGCCGTTGACGTGCAGTGTCTCGCCGGTAATGTAACCGGCGGCCGGCGATGCCAGGAACGCCACCGCCTTCGCGATGTCCGCCGGCTCGCCCAGCCGACCCAGCGCAATCGTGCCTTCCAGCGCCTTGCGCTGGTCTTCGCTGAGCGCACGGGTCATGTCGGTATCAATGAAGCCGGGCGCCACCACGTTGACCGTGATGCCGCGCGAGCCGACCTCGCGCGCCAGCGATTTCGAGAACGCGATGATGCCCGCCTTGGCAGCGGCGTAATTGGTCTGGCCGGGATTGCCGGTCACGCCGACCACGGAGGCGATGTTGACGATGCGGCCCTTGCGCGCCTTCATCATCGTGCGCATCACCGCCTTGGAAGTGCGATAGACGGACGTGAGATTGGTGTCCAGGATCGCCTGCCAGTCCTCGTCCTTCATGCGCATCAGCAACTGGTCGCGGGTGATCCCCGCATTGTTGACGAGGACCGAGAGGCCACCGTGCTGTTTGACGATCGCCTCGATCAATGCCTCGACCGCGGCGCCGTCGGTCACGTTCAATACGCGCCCTTCCCCGCCTTGCGCGGAGAGCCGCTGCGTGATCGCCTGCGCACCGCCTTCGGAGGTCGCGGTACCGATCACCTTCGCGCCCTGCGCCGCGAGTTCGTCCGCGATCGCCGCGCCGATGCCGCGCGATGCGCCGGTGACCAGCGCGACCTCGCCCGTGAGTGTCTTGTCCATTTTTGCCCGTTCCCGCGCGAAACAAAGGCCGGAACCTTACACGGAAACGGGGCTACGCTGCACCTGCCGGCCCGCCGCCACCCTCAGTTGCAGCAACAGCCCGGACCCTGCGCGTCGTCGTACTCGTCGCGCCGACGCCACCACGGGCCGCCCGCTTCGTTGCGTCCGAACGGCGCGCGATCCAGCCACGGGTACATGCCCCACAACGCGTCCAGTCCGCGCGCGTAGGTCGAGTAGGTGTGGTAGACGACACCGTCTTCCAGCACGAAGGCGCTCATGCCTGGACGCTCCCGGATGTACGTGAGCGCGTCGGTTCCGCACATCCGCGCGAACTGACTGACCGGGCTCTCGTCGCCGAAGCCGGAACTCCATTCCGCGATCTGCCGCCCTTCCACCTGGCCCCGCGCCGACTTGGTCGGGGACTCGCAGCGGTAGTTGTATTCGGCGCCGCCTTCGCGCTGTTGCCGTTCGGTGATACCGACCGCGAAATCGGCATTGAAGTCGCTGCCGAATGACGACGCCCACGGAAATGTCCAGCCCATCCGCCGCCTGTAGTCTTGCAGCTTCGCGATCGGCGCACGCGAGATCGCCATCAGCATCACGTCATGATGCGCCAGATGCACGGCGAAGCCGTTGAAGCCGTCCGCAATGGAGGAACACGACGGGCATGGCGCGGTGTAGTCGGGACCGAACATCAAGTGATAGACGAGCAGCTGCGAGCGGCCCTTGAACAGATCCGCCAGCGAGGCGCTGCCTTCGTCCGTGTCGAAGCGGTAGTCCTTCTCCAGGCGCACCCACGGCAAGCCCTGCCGCTGGCGCGCCACTTCGTCGCTGCGCCGGGTCAGTTCCTTTTCCGCTTCAAGAAGCTCCAGGCGCTCGGCCAGCCATTCTTCTCGTGACGCGACCCTGTGGCCGTGCACAGCTTCGACTGCGTTCATTTGCCACCTCCCACTTTCGAAAGTTGCAGGTTGTGTTTGGAAGAAGCGCCTCGCAGAGTGCGATCGCTTTCCGGTTTCGGTTTGATGTGCAGCTTGACCGCGACCAGCGCTGCCAGACCACCGGCGGAACCGGTGCCGGCCATCGCTGCGACTGCCGCGGTGCCGAGGCAGATCGGACACATGGCAAATCTCCTATGCGAGCCGCTCGGCCAACGTGTCGAGGAAAAACGTCCAGCCTTGCGTATGCGCCATCGCCATGTCCTCGTCCGGCAAGCCTTCATGGGTCAGGCTCAATTCGGTCTGGCTTCCGCGCGGCTTGAATTCGATGGTCACCACCGATTCCTTGCCGCGCGTGTGCTCGCTGACCCAGGTGAACTCGAGCAGGCGCGGGCTTTCCACGCGCAGGTAGCGGCCGTAATGCGGGCGCCGGACGCCCCCATGCATCATCCCGAAATAGAACAGGCCGTCCGGCTGCGGATCCATCACCACGTCCCCGCCCTCCGCCAGCCAGGCCTTGGCGCTGGCCGGATCGGTCCACGCACGGAACACACGTTCGGGCGATGCGTCGTAGGTTTTCGGCAGACTGATCCGGAACGGACCCATCGAGTGCTCGTTACGGGCGATCATCGTCTGACTCCTTCTGCTGTTCGAGGAAACCGGCCAGCGCATCGAGGCGCTGGTTCCAGAAGCGTTCGTATTGCGCGGTCCAGGTGTTGATCTCGCGCAAGGGTGCGGCGCGCAGGCTGAGGTAATGCTCGCGTCCCTGCCGCGAGCGCCGCACCAGGCCGGCGCGCTCCAGCACTTTCACGTGCTTGGACACCGCATTGAGCGACATCGCGAACGGCTGCGCGAGATCGGTGACGCGAACGTGCCCGCGCGTCAGCCGCGCGACGATGCGACGACGGGTGGGATCGGCGAGCGCGGCGAAGGCGAGATCGAGATTGGGCATTGCCGCAGAGAATCATTCAACCTGTTGGTTGAATGTTACACCCATCGAAAGGCGTGTCAAGCACGCCGGACTTCGATCGGGCTGCCCGTTAAAAATGCGGCGTGGGTACTCAGGCGTCCGGCCAGATCACGGCCTGGGCGACGATGACACGTTCGCCGTCGAAGGTCGCCGCGGGCGATCCGTACAGGACGTAACCCAGGGATAACGCTTCGCTCACCCGGCGACAGAAGCTGTCGTCATCCGGCCCGGTCAGCAGTCTGTAGACCGTCAAATCATTCGGCGGCCTGCTCATGCCCACCCTGCTCATTCCGCGGCTTCGGCAATCGCTTGCCCAAGCTCTGCCGGCGTGCCCAGCGCACGCGCTTCCAGCGCCTTGTCTATGCGCTTCGCGAGGCCAGTGAGGACCTTGCCGGGGCCGCATTCGAACAGCCTGGTCGCACCGCCGGCGGCGAGCTGCTGCACGCATTCGGTCCAGCGCACCGGCATGTAAAGCTGGCGTTCCAGCGCGGCGCGGATGTACTCGACGCTGGCGTGCGCGCGCGCATCCGCGTTCTGCACCACCGGGACCGAGGGAACGCTCCACTCGATCTGCCCCATGCGTTCGCCAAGGCGATACGCAGCATCGCGCATCAGGACCGTGTGCGAAGGCACCGAGACCGCAAGCTTGATCGCCTTCTTCGTGCCCAGTTCGGCGAGCCGCGCGATTGCGCGGTCCACCGCCGCCACGTGGCCTGCGATCACCACCTGCCCCGGCGAGTTGAAATTCGCCGGCGAGACCACTTCGTCGTTCGAAACCTCGTCGCACACCATCGCGATCTGCGCGTCGTCGCCACCAAGGATCGCCGCCATCGCTCCCACGCCCGCGGGCACCGCCTCCTGCATCAGGCGTCCGCGCTCGGCAACCAGCGCGGCTGCATCGTGCAGCGACAAGGCACCGGCGCAGACCAGCGCGGAATATTCGCCGAGACTGTGCCCCGCCATCTGTGCAGGCTTCGCGCCGCCGAGCTCACACCACACGCGCCACACCGCGACGCTGGCAGCGAGCAAGGCCGGCTGCGTGTTCTCGGTGCGGTTGAGTTCCTCTTCGGGACCGTTCTGCGCGAGCGACCACAGGTCGCGGCCTGCGCCTTGCGACGCCTCGTCGAACGTCGCGCGGACCTGCGGATGCGCGGCGGCAAGTTCCGCCAGCATGCCGACCGATTGCGAGCCCTGGCCGGGGAAGACGAAGGCCAGATGGGGGCTGGGGACTGGGGATTGGGGGCTGGGGTTCATAGTGGGAAATCTCGAGGTGAGCGAGTTGGCCACGCGGGTTTGCGGCCGACAGCTGGAACGAGCGTGCACATGCTGCGCGCGCCAGTCCCCCAGCCCCCCGGCCCCAGTCCCGCCTTTTCAGTACCGAATGAGCGCCGACGCCCATGTAAACCCACCGCCGAAGGCTTCCAGCAGCAGGTTCTGGCCGCGCTGCACCTGGCCGGTGCGGATCAGTTCGTCCAGTGCCAGCGGCACCGAACCGGATGACGTGTTGCCGTGGCGATCCACCGTCACCACCACGCGTTCCATCGGCAGGTTCAAGCGCTTGGCTGTGGCCTGGATGATGCGCAGGTTGGCCTGGTGCGGAATCAGCCAGTCCACCTGCTCGGGCGTCATGCCGGCGGCGTCCAGGGTTTCGTCCACCAGCCGCTCCAGCGTGCGCACGGCCATGCGGAACACCTCGTTGCCGGCCATCTTCACGAGGTTGCCGTGGTGCGGATCGTCCTTGAAACCGGACGACACGCCGACCGGGTTGTACAGCAGGTGCTTGTAGGCGCCGTCGGCATGCATCAGCGTGGTGATGACGCCGGGCTCGTCGCTGGCTTCCAGCACCACCGCGCCGGCGCCGTCGCCGAACAGCACGCAGGTGGAGCGGTCGGTCCAGTCCATCATGCGCGACAGCGTTTCCGCGCCGACCACCAGCGCCTTGCGCGCCTGGCCGCAGCGGATGAACTTGTCGGCGATGCCGAGCGCGTACATGAAACCCGAGCAGGCGGCGTTGACGTCGAACGCGGCGCAGCCGTTGGCGCCCAGGCGCGCCTGCAGCAGGCACGCGGTCGAGGGGAAGATGATGTCCGGCGTGGTCGTGCCGAGCACGATCAGGTCGAGTTCGCTGGCCTTGACCCCGGCGACCTCGAGCGCGCGCGTGGCGGCGTGGAAGGCCAGGTCGCCCGTGGTTTCACCCTCGGCGGCGATGCGCCGCTCGCGGATGCCGGTGCGCGAAGTGATCCACTCGTCGCTGGTTTCGACCAGCTTTTCCAGCTCGGCGTTGCTCAGCACGCGCTCGGGCAGATAGCTGCCGGTGCCGGTGATGCGGGCGAAGGTCAAGGTTTATTCCCCGAAGTGCGATGGGTACGTAGGGCGGGTCTTGACCCGCCTTTGCGCGGTCTTGACCCGCCTTTGCGCGGGCTTGACTCGCCTTTGCGCGGGCTTGACCCGCCTTTGCGCGTCTTCGCTACCGACGGCAGCGACCCGCCTACGGAAGTGGGCCAGGGCCCATCCTTGCCTCAATCTTCGTCAACAACCGCGGCTGCGTTCTCTATGACCTTCTTGCCGCGGTAGTAACCGTCCTTGGTGACGTGGTGGCGGCGATGCACTTCGCCACTGGTCGGATCGGTGGCGAGCTGCACCTTGGCCAGCGCGTCGTGCGAACGACGCATGCCACGGCGGGAGGGGGATTTGCGGCTCTTGGCAACGGCCATGGTGTCACTCCGGCTGAATTTGAATGCGGCCCCGAGGGAAGCCGCTCGTTGATCCTCGCGATCGGGGATGATCGCAAGACTACTTCTTGCCCTTCAGTTCGCGCAGAACCGCGAACGGATTGTCCTTGCGCTCCGGAGCGTCCGGTTGCGCACTGGTCCAGCGTTGGCCGTCCCAGGTTTTCGGCTCCGCCTCCGCGCCCGGCTTCACGGGAAACGGCGGCAGCGCCAGCAGCAATTCGTCCTCGATCACCTGCGCCGGATGCAACATGCCCTCTTCCAGCAGCAAGGGCTCGAAACCGGCGGGCAGGCCCGCCTCGTCGCGCTCGCGTTCGATCAGGCCCAGGCGAACGTCCACCTCGAGCGGCTGTTCGAAGATCTCCAGCGAACGTTGGCATTCCAGCGCCACGCGGGTCGTCGCACGCACCGCGAGACAGCGGGTACCCGGCGCTTCCATGCCGAATTCCAGGTCGTACTCGACCTCGCCGCCGTCGTTCGCCAGCGCCTGCGCCAGCCGCTTCATCGAAGCCACCGGCAGGCTGCCATGGAACGTGCGTCGCGCCGCCACCATGCGCTCGGCGTCCAGGCGCTCCGGCAAGGGTGCAGACATAAGCGCGGAATTGTAGGGTCGGCGCCCTTGCCAGTCAACGCGCCCGGGCGCAACTCGCAACCACTGGCCCGGATCGTGCAGACTGTGCGACAGGCCTCGCGGAAATTCGCCACTCTTGAACGCTGTCTCCTCCGTTGCCGCCGCCGCGTGGCTGCCCGCCGTCGCCGCGTTGTGCGTGATCGCGGGCCTGGCCGCGGTCGCGGTGATCATGCACCGGCAGGGTCGCCGCCGGCGCGCCCTGCGCGAGCTGCACCGCGGCGCAGACGTGCTGGAGCACGACCTGAAGGAATGCCGCACCCGGCTCGAACGCGCGCACGCTTCCATGAGCGTTGCCCCCGGCGTGCCCGCCGCGGGCGAAGCCGACGCGCACGCCGCCATTGACGCCGCCCTGCGCGAACTGCTGGCGCACCGGCTGTGGCTGCGCGACCACGCCGATGCCGCCGGCCAGCGCGAACTGGATGCAGCGGTCACCGCGCTCGACAAGGCGCGCGAATCGCTCACCCGGCAACTGGCCAAGCTGGACTCCGCGCAGCGCGAGCTGGAGACCGCCGTTCGCGACAAGATCGAGGATCTGGCGCAACGATGAGTACCCCGCGCATCGTGCTGGCCTCCACATCGCGTTACCGGGCGGAACTGCTGCGACGGTTGCTCCCAGAGTTCGAACAGGCCGCGCCGGGCGTGGACGAATTCGGCGAACCCGACGAGGCGCCCGCCGAACGCGCCGCGCGCCTGGCGCGCCTGAAAGCACGCGCGGTGGCCGAAACTATTTCCGATGCCCTCGTGATCGGCTCCGACCAGGTCGCGGACCTGGACGGGCGCGTGCTGGACAAGCCGGGCAGCGCCGCCAACGCGCGCGCGCAATTGCTCGCATGCAGCGGCCATGCGGCGCGCTTCCATACCGCCGTCTGCGTGGTGGACACGCGCGGCGCCAACCGCGCCTGGCAGGCCACCGACCTCACCCGCGTGGTGTTCCGCACCCTTTCAGCCGATGAAATCGCGCGCTACGTGGAACGCGAGCGGCCGCTGGACTGCGCCGGCGGTTTCAAGGCCGAAGCGCTGGGCATCAGCCTGTTCGAGAAGATCGAAAGCAACGACCCGACCGCCCTGATCGGCCTGCCGCTGATCGCCCTGGCGCGCCTGCTGCGCGAATGCGGGCTGGCGCTGCCCTGATCGTGCGTTCGCCTGCACATGAGCGCCCGCGCTGAGACCCACCTCCCCGGATTTCGCGCGCAACTCACGTTGCAATCAACTGGAAAAGCCTACACTGTCGGCCACCACGGAGACATGTGGCTCGAATGGATACAACACTGACCCGACCCGAACCCGCGCAACGCGACGCGCATGAGCCCGACAAGGATCTGCGCAAGCGGCTGGACGCTGCGCTGGCGCAGATCAACAGCGTCCTGCTGGGCAAACAGCACCAGGTGCGGCTGGCGTTCGCCTGCCTGCTGGCCGGCGGGCACCTGCTGGTCGAGGACGTGCCCGGCGTGGGCAAGACCACGCTGGCGCATGCGATGGCGGCCACCTTCGACTTGGTGTTCCAGCGCATCCAGTTCACGTCCGACCTGCTGCCGTCCGACATCGTCGGCGTGAGCGTGTACGAGCGCGAGACCGGCACGTTCCGCTTCCATCCCGGCCCGGTGTTCGCGCAGCTGCTGCTGGCCGACGAGATCAACCGCGCCACGCCGAAGACGCAAAGCGCGCTGCTGGAAGCGATGGCCGAAGGCCAGGTCACGGTGGATGGCGTGAGCCGCACCCTCACCGCGCCGTTCTTCGTGGTCGCGACGCAGAACCCGCTGGATCTCGCGGGCACCTATCCCCTGCCGGATTCGCAACTCGACCGCTTCATGCTGCGCATCTCG
>DASVDY010000070.1:0-12466 GCA_036380855.1 Rhodanobacteraceae bacterium | reverse complement strand
CGACGCGCTGCTGGAGAACATCTGGAACCTGGGCCCCAGCGTCAGCACGCGCACGGTGGACACGCACGTCAGCCGCCTGCGCAAGAAGCTGCAACTGTCCGGCGAACACGGCTGGCGGCTGACCGCGATCTACCAGCACGGATACAGGCTGGAACCGGCGTAAGGCGGGTCTTGACCCGCCATGTAAATTCAAGTCATGCGGGCGGCAGCTCAGCCGCCGTCGGCGAGTCAGGACCGAAGTCATCGGCGGGTTAAAACCCGCCCTGCACGGGCTGAAGCGCGAAGGAAACGCTGACATTGTATTTTGGCTTCATCCGCATGACAAAAAGCATTTGCTCCCATGTTGAATCTCGAAATCCTGGCCACGCTACGCAACCTGATTGACGAAGCGCGGCGCAACGGCGATCCGGAACCCGGCGCGGTCAACGTGGCCACGGTCGGCGCCG
Organism: Rhodanobacteraceae bacterium; assembly: GCA_036380855.1. GTDB lineage: Bacteria > Pseudomonadota > Gammaproteobacteria > Xanthomonadales > Rhodanobacteraceae > 66-474. Next base: position 12,020 of record DASVDY010000070.1, on the reverse strand, counting down.
ACGGCAGGGTGTCCGCGCGCATGGTGTTGCTGAAACACGTGGACGAGCGCGGCTTCACCTTCTTCACCGATTACCGCAGCGAGAAGGCGCACGCGATCGAGGCGCATCCGCAAATCGCGCTGACGCTGCACTGGAAGCACCTGCAGCCCGCCGCGCAGGTGCGCGTGGAAGGCCGCGCCGAGAAATTGAGCGCGGAGGAATCGGATGTCTATTTCGCCACGCGTGCGAGGCTTAGCCAGCTCGGCGCCTGGGCATCGGAGCAATCCAGTACGTTGCCCGATCGCAAGCTGCTCGAGCAGCGCGTCGAGCAGCGCGAGCGCGAATTCGCCGACCGCGAAATCCCGCGACCGCCGCACTGGGGCGGCTATCGGGTGATCCCCGACATGGTCGAGTTCTGGTACGCGCACGTGCATCGTCTGAACGAGCGCGAGCGTTGGGAGCTGATTGACGGGGCGTGGCGCAAGCGCCTGCTCTATCCCTGAAGGCTGCTGCGCCCGGCATGACCGATTCCTTGCCCTCCGCGCGCATCGCCACCGCCGACTTCGAGGTGCGCGCGCGCGGACGCGGTTTCGTCCAGCTCGACGATCGGCTGCGCACGGCATTGGAGCAAACCGGCATTCGCGAAGGCGTGGCACACGTCTTCATGCGCCACACCAGCTGCTCGCTGCTGCTCTGCGAGAACGCCGACCCGGTGGTGCGCGAGGACCTTGAACGCTTCTTTTCGCGGCTGGTGCGCGACGGCGATCCGCTGTTCCGGCACGATGCGGAAGGTCCGGACGACATGCCCGCGCACGTGCGGTCGATCCTGGCCGGCGTGGACCTGGACATTCCCGTGCGCGACGGCGAACTGGCGCTGGGAACGTGGCAGGGCGTGTATCTGTGGGAACATCGCACCGCGCCGCATGTGCGCAAGGTGTGCGTCACGTTCATTGGGTACTCATGAACATCAAAAATCGACGTCATTCCGGACGCGCAGCGGCGATCCGGAATCCGCTCTTATGGCCGCCTCGAAAAGCAGATTCCGGGTTCCGTTCGCGATTTCGCGAACGACCCCGGAATGACGGTCATTCTCCGCGAGAATCGTCGTCCGGCGTGGGCTTTGCACGATGAGCGGTCCACGCCGAATCGTCTGCCTGACCGAAGAACCCACCGAAGTGCTTTACGCGCTCGGCGAGCAACATCGCATCGTAGGCATCAGCGGCTTCACCGTGCGTCCGCCGCGCGCGCGCAAGGAGAAGCCGAAAGTCTCGGCGTTCACCAGCGCGAAGATCGGCGAAATCCTGAAACTGAAGCCGGACTTCGCGATCGGCTTTTCCGACATCCAGGCCGACATCGCGCGCGAACTTGTCGCGCAGGGCGTGGAAGTGTGGATCAGCAATCACCGCAGCCTCGAAGGGATCCTGGACTACATCCGCAGGTTGGGCGCGCTGGTGGGCGCGGCGGGGAAGGCCGAGGCGTTCGCGGGCGAGGCGGAGCGGCACATCGAAGACGTGCGCGCGCAGGCGGCCCGACTGCCGCGTCGGCCGCGCGTGTATTTCGAGGAATGGGACGAGCCGATGATCTCCGGCATCCGCTGGGTCGCGGAACTGATCCGCATCGCCGGCGGCGACGACATCTTTCCGGAACTCGCGGAGCAGTCGCTGGCGAAGCACCGCATCATCGCCGATGGCGGGGAAGTGATCCGTCGTGCGCCCGACATCATCATGGCTTCGTGGTGCGGCAAGAAATTCCGCCCGGGAAAGCTGGCGGCGCGCGCGGGTTGGGACGCGATTCCGGCGGTGCGCGACGGCGAACTCCATGAAATCAAGTCGCCGATCATCCTGCAGCCGGGGCCGGCGGCATTGTTCGACGGACTGGACGCGCTGCACGCGGTGATCGCCAGTTGGGCGCGGCGCCCACGCGCCGATTCGTAGGAGCCTGCTTGCGGGCGGCAACGCAATGGCGCTGCTCGCGCCGATCGCCGGCAAGCCGGTTCCTACAGGCTCAGGCGATGCCCGAGGTCGAACAGCGGCGCTACGATCAGCAACCGCAGCAGCAGGATGATGAGGATCGCCAGCGCGGGCGAAAGATCCAGCCCGCCCGGTGCGGGCAACAGGCGCCGCAGCGGTCGCAGGACCGGTTCCACCAGCCGGCCGAGCAGCGGGATCAGCGGATGGCGCGCGTCCAGGCTGACAAAGCTCAGCAGCGCCCAGATGAAAATCATGATGAGGTACAGCACCGCGAAGAAATCCAGCAGGTCCGCGAAGCCCAGCAGCATCACGCCGGGAATCGCCCCGCGGAAACCGATCAGTGCGTACAGCGCGAGGTTTTTCAGGAACTCCGCCAGCCACGCGATCAGCAGTGCGGCGATGTTGATGCGGCGGAAATTGGGGATCACCCGCTTGAGCGGCATCAGCACCGGATTGGTGCTGCGGTAGAGGAACTGGCTGAGCGGGTTGTAGAAGTCCGCGCGCACGGCCTCCGCGAGCATGCGCAGCACGAACAGCGCGACGATCACGCCGAACGCGATTTCGATCAGCAGGGCGGCGGCGCTTGCGAAATAGGACATGGATGGTGCCGGTTGCGATTCCTGGTTGCCGGACAGCGTACATGCTCGTCATTCAGGCGCAAGCCGGTCGGAACGAAGGCCTCTCGCTCGCGTGGTCCCGGCCAAAGCCGGGACGGTGCCGGAACGAAAACCTCTCATCCCGTCATCCCGGCGAAAGCCGGGACGATGCTGGAACGAAAACCTCTCATCCCGTCATCCCGGCGAAAGCCGGGACCCAGTGACTTTGATTGGCGAGAAAGGAGCCGAGTCACTGGGTTCCGGGTTCCGCGTCGGACTTCGTCCGCCGCGGCCCCGGAATGACGAGCTTTGTGCTTTTCGCCGAGTCCCGAGTCCCGAGTCCCGAGTCGCAACGAAAACCTCTCATCCCGTCATCCCGGCGAAGCCGGGACGATGCTGGAACAAAAACCTCTCATCCCGTCATCCCGGCGAAAGCCGGGACGGTGCCGGAACGAAAACCTCTCATCCCGTCACCCCGGCGAACGCCGGGACCCAGTGGCTTCTTGGTGTTGAAAGCGAGCCGAGTCCCGAGTCGGCTTTCAATCCAGCATCGCCGACAGCTCTCCGCCGCGGCGCGTGGCCGCGGCCATCGCGCGTTGCACCAGTTCGCGGAAATCACCTTGCGCGAACGCATCCAGCGCGGCCTGGGTGGTGCCTTGCGGCGACGTGACGCGCGCGCGCAGCGTTGCCGCGGTTTCGCCGCCTTCGGCGAGCATGCGACCGGCGCCGAGGCAGGTCTGTGCTGCCAGTGCACGCGCGGTCTCGCGAGGCAGTCCCAGTTGCGTGGCCGCGTCTTCCATCGCTTCCACCAGCAGGAAGAAATACGCCGGGCCGGAACCCGACAGCGCGGTCACCACGTCCATGAGCGATTCGTCCTCGATCCAGCGCGCAATGCCGGCGGCATTGAGGATGCGCTCGGCCAGCGCGCGCTGTGCCGCGCCAACGCGCGAATTCGCGCACAGGCCGGACGCGCCGGCGCCGATCAGCGCGGGCGTGTTGGGCATGCAGCGCACGATCGCGAGATGCGCGCCCAGCCAGTGCTCCAGTTGCTCGATGCGCACGCCGGCGGCGATCGAGATCAGCAGCGGTCGGGCTGCGCGCAGCGGTTCGGCCAGGTGCTCGCAGACCTTGCGGACCATCTGCGGCTTGACCGCCAGCACGACGCATTCCGCGCCGGCCACCGCGTCGGCATTGTCGGCGAACGTGCGCACGCCGAAATCGCGCGCCAGTTCGTCGCGGGCATCGGCGCGCGGTTCGGCCACCGCGATGGACGATGCATCCGCGCCGTGCCCGACCAGCGCGCCGATCAGGCTGCGCGCCATGTTTCCGCCGCCGATGAAGGCGGTTGAGCCGGGAGTCGGGAGAGGGGAGATGGGAGACGACATTTTGGATCCGGGATGGAAGTGACCGTGCTGCTTTTACTACGTCTCTCGTCTCCCGTCTCTCTTCTCCCGGCTTCCGAACAACGCCGTGCCCACCCGCACCATCGTCGCGCCTTCCGCGATGGCCAGTTCGAAATCCTGCGACATGCCCATGGAAAGCGTGTCGGCCTGCGGGTACTCGCGGCGCAGCGCCTCGAACATCGCGCGAAGGCGCGCGAACGCCTGGCGGCGTTGCGACAGATCGGGCACGGGCTCGGGAATCGCCATCAACCCGCGCAGGCGCAAGGCCGGCTGCGTGGCGATCCCGGCGGCGAGGGCAGGGATCTGTTCCGGCGCACACCCCGATTTGCTCGATTCGCCGCTGACGTTGACCTCGATCAGCACGTTCAACGGCGACTTGCCCGCGGGTCGTGCACGCGCGAGCGGCGCAACCAGCTTTTCGCGGTCGAGGCTTTGCAGCCAGTCGAAATGCCGCGCCACCAGTTCGCACTTGTTGGATTGCAGCGGGCCGATCATGTGCCATTCCAGATCGAGGTCCGCGAGTTCGCGCTGCTTGGCCAGCGCCTCCTGCACGTAATTCTCCCCGAAGGCACGCAGGCCTGCAGCCGCGAGTTCGCGGATCGCCGAAGCCGGTTGCCACTTGGAGGCTGCCACCAGCGCCACCGGACGGCCGCCGGCGGCGGTTTCAACACGGGTCCGGATGGCTCTGAGAACCGGTTCCCGGTTCATGCGCGCAGCCCATTTCGCAAAACCTTCACCAGCGTATACTCGGGCCGCTTGGAACGGAACGACGGTTCTGGCCGGTTCCACGCCCGGATCGGGTGGAGAGGGCTCTCGCGCGGCAAGGCGTGACTCCATGCGCTCGGGCGCATAACGACAATTTGTGGGGGATGCATCATGGACATCGCGGAACTGCTGGCCTTTTCGGTCAAGAATAAGGCCTCCGACCTGCACCTGTCCGCCGGGCTGCCGCCAATGATCCGCGTGGACGGCGACGTGCGCCGCATCAACATCCCGGCGCTGGACCACAAACAGGTCCACACGCTCGTGTACGACATCATGTCGGACAAGCAGCGCCGCGACTACGAGGAGTTCCTGGAAGTGGACTTCTCGTTCGAGATTCCCGGGCTCGCGCGCTTCCGCGTCAACGCGTTCAACCAGAACCGCGGCGCGGCCGCGGTGTTCCGTACCATTCCCGCGGAAGTGTGGACGCTGGAAGACCTCGGCGCGCCGAAGATCTTCAAGGAGCTGATTGACCAGCCGCAGGGACTCATCCTGGTCACCGGACCGACCGGCTCGGGCAAATCCACCACGCTCGCGGCGATGGTGGACCACATCAACAAAAACGAATACGGCCACATCCTCACCATCGAGGACCCGATCGAATTCGTGCACACCGCGCAGAAGTGCCTGCTGAACCAGCGCGAGGTGCACCGCGACACGCACGGGTTCAACGAAGCCCTGCGTTCGGCATTGCGCGAAGATCCCGACTTCATCCTGGTCGGCGAGATGCGCGACATCGAAACCATTCGCCTGGCGCTGACGGCTGCGGAAACCGGACACTTGGTGTTCGCGACCCTGCACACCTCGTCCGCGGCGAAGACGATTGACCGCATCATTGACGTGTTCCCGGCGGGCGAAAAGCCGATGGTGCGTTCGATGCTGTCGGAATCGCTGCGCGCGGTGATTTCGCAGACCTTGTTGAAGAAGGTGGGCGGCGGACGCGTGGCCGCGCACGAGATCATGGTCGGCATCCCGGCCATCCGCAACCTGATCCGCGAGGACAAGGTCGCGCAGATGTATTCGTCCATCCAGACCGGCCAGCAGTTCGGCATGCAGACGCTGGACCAGTGCCTGCAGGATCTGGTGCGGCGCGGCCTGATCACCCGCCAGGAGGCGATCAGCCGGGCGAAGAACAAGGAAATATTCAAGTGACCACAGGATGTGGTCATCCCGTGCAGGCCATGGATGGCCGATGACACGGGATCCAGAATCGGCAAGATGCACTCATCCCGCAGCACACGGATGTGCGCTGAGCCGGGATCCGGATTCGGCAGGATGCACTCATCCCGCAGCACATGGATGTGCGCTGAGCCGGGATCCGGATTCGGCAGGCCATCGTCATCGCGTGCAGGCCATGGATTGCCGATGACGCGGGATCCAATTTCAACCTGATGCGCTTCCACAGGGGACGTGCATCGAGCCGGAAGCCGCTTCCGTGGATGCGATCCGGAGCCCCTTCGGGACGCGGTCCGTCCCGGCCTGGCTGGCGCCCGCCTTCAAAGCGTGACGCGCCGCGCAGCCCTTGCCACGCCATTCCGCCCGGAGCGGCGTAAGCTAACCGCATCGGCCGGACCGGTCCAGGGGATTTCCATGAGCAGCGTAGATTTCAGTTCCTTCCTCAAGCTGATGGTGCACAAGAAGGCGTCGGACCTGTTCATCACGGCCGGCGTGGCGCCGTCCATCAAGGTGAACGGCCGGATCGTGCCGATCACGCAGACCGCCCTGACGCCGCAAGAATCGCGCGACATGGTGCTGAACGTGATGACGCCCAACCAGCGCGAGGAGTTCGAGAAGACCCACGAATGCCAGTTCGCCATCGGCGTCTCCGGCGTGGGCCGTTTCCGCGTGTCGTGCTTCTACCAGCGCAACTGCGTCGGCATGGTGCTGCGCCGCATCGAGTCCAAGATTCCCACGATCGACGAGCTGAACCTGCTGCCGATCGTCAAGCAGCTCGCGATGACCAAGCGCGGCATCGTGGTGTTCGTCGGCGCCACCGGTTCGGGCAAGTCCACTTCGCTGGCCTCGCTGATCGGCTACCGCAACCAGAACTCGACCGGCCACATCATCACCATCGAGGACCCCATCGAGTACGTGCACAAGCACGAGGGCTGCATCATCACCCAGCGCGAACTGGGCATTGACACCGATTCCTGGGAAAACGCGCTGAAGAACACGCTGCGCCAGGCGCCGGACGTGATCATGATCGGCGAGGTGCGCACGCGCGAGACGATGGAATACGCCATCCACTTCTCGGAAACCGGCCACCTGGTGCTGTGCACGCTGCACGCCAACAACGCCAACCAGGCGCTCGAGCGCATCATCCACTTCTTCCCGGAAGACGTGCGCGACCAGCTTTACATGGACCTGTCCATGAACATGAAGGGCATCATCGCGCAGCAGTTGATTCCCACGCCCGACGGCAAGGCGCGGCGCGTGGCGATGGAAGTGTTGCTGGGCACGCCGCTGGTGCAGGACTACATCCGCAAGGGCGAGATCCACAAGGTCAAGGACGTGATGAAGGAGTCCACCAACCTTGGCATGAAGACCTTCGACCAGAGCCTCTACGACCTTTATCAGGCCGGCGAGATCTCCTACGAGGATGCGCTGCGCCATGCCGACTCGGCCAACGAGGTGCGCCTGAAGATCAAGCTGGCGCAGGGCGGCGATGCGCACACCTTGTCGCAGGGACTGGGCGAAGTGGAGATGGTCGAGAAGTAGGCGGCGGGAGGCCGCTCCCGCCCGCCCGTTCCGCTTGCCGCCCCGGATGCCGCCCGGGGCTTTCCGCCTATTGCGCCAGCATCGCCTCGCCCTGCACGTGCAGGCCTTCGTCGTCCAGCACGACCTTGGCATCCACGCCGCGCAGCCACTTCGCATACAGACGCATCATCCCGCCCTGCTGTTGCAGTTGGGGTTGCATCGCCGGCGGCATCTTCTTGATCAGCGAATCGCTGAAGTCGGCGAAGATGCCGTACAGCTTGCCGTCCAGATGCATGCGCAGCAGCGCGCTGCCATCGCCGGCGTCCGCGGCGAGCATGCCGGCGAGCTTGCCCTCCTCGCCATTGCCGATCGCGATGCCGATCGAATGCCGGTCGGCGGCGATCCAGCCTTGCGAGGCGCCACCGGCGAGCGATTGCAACTGCGGCGGCAGGGTGACCGCGATCGGCTTGCCATCGGCCTTGACCGGGGTGATCGCGAGTTGCGGCAGGTTCTTCTGCGCTTCCTGCAGCAGCGCGTCCGGATCGGTGCTGGCCAACTGCGCGCGCGCGGCGACCTGGGGCGAGGAAGCCGGGCCGCCGCCCAGCACCAGGTTGTCCAGCACCACGCGCAGACCGATCAGCGACGCGACCTCCGGCGGCATCTGCTGTTGCAGCCCGGCCGCCATGGCCTTGAATCCTTCGTTGAGCGGAGCCAGCGTCGGGCACGTGTAAGGGTGCGCGGCAACTGCCTGCGCGCGCGCCTGCCAGAACGCCTGGATCTTCCGCAGCGGCAACGCCAGCACCAGGTCGAACAGCGAACCATCCGATTTCGCCGCCATGCCGGGCACCGGCTGTTCCAGGCTCGCGAGCATCGTGCGCAAGGGTGCGGAAAGCGAAACATCGAGACTGGCGCGCACGTGGTCGGCTTCGAACTGCTCGGTGCCGAAACTCGCGAGCGGCATCTGCGCGCCGATGGAGGCGAATTCCGCGGGGCACGAAGGATCGCTGCCCGGCGCCGGCGCGCCCAGTGCCGCGGCGTAGGCCTTCGTCACCGGATCGTTCGGATCGGACAAGCGCGCCAGCAATTTCGGAAGGTCCAGGTAACCCGAACCGTAATCGGTGTAACCGCGCGCGCCGTCAATGTCCGCCAGGCGGTCGGCCGCGCTGTGTTCCGGTTTGCTCAGCCCGAGCAGTCGCTTCAGCAGCGCGGGGTCGGCATTGGCGGGCGCAAGCGTGGCGACCGCCTGGTTGCCTTCCACCGCCAACAGCGCCTGCAACTTGTCGTTGCCGTAACTGTTCACCCAGTACTGCTGGCCATCCAGTGTGGCTGTGGTGAATGGATGACCGACGCGCTTTTCAACCCTGGCGATGAATGCTCGAAATGCTTGCGGGTCCGCAAGTTCGAAGCGCAGCACCGGCGCGAGGCCGATGCCGTACAACGCAAAGCGCCTTTGCGGTGAAAGCCCGGTCTGTTGATCGAACTGCTGTGCCGACTTTGCCGACGCTAGTTCCGCGGCGACCGCCTGAAGCTCATTGGCGATATCGGGATTGTCTGCGCGCAGCACCTCGGCGAATTTCCCGTAGCTCTGGGCAGAATACGGACGCAGCGCGTCCGCCTTGCTTCGCCATGCGCTGGCGACGTCGTCCGGCAGCGGCTTGAAGTTGGCGTAGAGGTACGGTGTGTCGACAGGCGCGAACGAAAGCGGCGCGGTGCTTTCAACCTTCTTTCCGCAGCCGGCGAGCAAGAGCAGCGAAACACACGCGGTGACAAACGCGACGCGGTGCATCGAACGATACATGGCTTTCCCCCGATCGTGATCGCGGGATTATGCGCGGGGAGCGAGCAGCTCCGCCAGCACGGCCATGCGCACGAACACGCCGTTGGCGACCTGGTCGAGGATGCGCGATTGCGTGCCGTCGGCCACATCGCCTGCGATTTCCACGCCACGGTTGATCGGGCCGGGGTGCAGCACCATGCAGTCGGGCTTCGCCAGCGCAAGCCGGCGCGCATCGAGTCCGTACTGCGCGAAATAGTCCGCATCCGCGGACAGCAATGCCGAGGCCATGCGCTCCTTCTGGATGCGCAGCATGATTGCCACGTCCGCACCGTCCAGCGCGCCGTCGAAATCTTCCGTCAACGCGCAATTGCGAAATTCGCCCGCATCTTCCGGCAGCAACGCGCGCGGCGCGCACAGGCGGATGTCGCTCGCGCCCAGCGCGGTGAAGGCGTGCACGTCCGAGCGTGCCACCCGCGAATGGCGGATGTCGCCGCAGATCACGATGCGCAGATTTTCGAAATCCGCGCGACGTTGCCGGATCGTGAGCGCATCCAGCAACCCCTGCGTGGGGTGTGCGCGGTGACCGTCGCCGGCGTTGATCACGGCGACGTCGCTGCGTGCGTGGTCGGCGAGGTAATCGGGCAGGCGGTTTTCGGCGTGGCGCACGACGAGCGCATCCAGGCGCATCGCCTCGAGCGTGTGCAAGGTGTCGAGCAGGCTTTCGCCCTTGGCAGTGGACGAGCGCGAGACGTCGAAGTTGACCACGTCGGCGCCGAGCCTGCGCGCGGCGATCTCGAATGAGGTACGCGTGCGCGTGGAGTTCTCGAAAAACAGGTTCAGCACCGTGCGGCCGGCGAGCAGCCCGCGCTGCTGGCCCGATGCGCGGAAGGTTTCGGCGCGGTCCAGAAGGCGGGCGATTTCAGCGCGGGGAAGGGATTCGAGCGTGAGGAGATGGCGCATGGGTGCGCATGATACATCCCGCCATTCCGGGCTCGCGCGCAAGTGCGCTCCTACATGCGCAGCCAGCTCTCCAGGATCACCACCGCCGCCAGCGAATCGAGATTCGCCGCGTGGCGGCGACGCTGCAGTCCGGCGGCGCGCTGCCCGGCGAAACGGCGCGCGGCTTCCTGCGAGGTGTGGCGTTCGTCCACCAGGTGCACCGGCAATTCGTAGCGCGCATGCAGCTTCTGCGCGAAGCCGCGCGCGCCGCGCGTCACCGCCTGTTCGCCGCCGTCCAGCGTCAGCGGCAGGCCGACGACGAGCGCATCGGGTTTCCACTCGGCGAGCAGGGCGTCCACGCGCTGCCAGTCCGGCTCGCCGCCCTTGGCCGGCAGGGCCTGCAACGATTGCGCGCTGGCGCTGATGCGGTTGCCGGCGGCGACGCCGATCATGCGCGTGCCGTAGTCGAACCCCAGCACGCACCCGCTCATAAATTGCCCCGGAAAGCTACTGCGCCCGGCATCATCCGGTCAGGCGTGGCCGGCATAGTCGCTGAGCTGGTTCGGATCCACGCCGACCAGTGCCACCGCTGCCTGCCAGCGGTCTTCCAGCGCGGTGTCGAACAGGATGCGGTCGTTGGCTTCGACGGTCAGCCAGGCGTTGTCGCGCAGCTCCTGCTCGAGTTGTCCAGCGCCCCAGCCGGCATACCCGAGCGCGACCAGCGCGCGCGCCGGTCCCTTGCCCTCGGCCATCGCGGCGAGGATGTCGCGGGAGGTGGTCACCGCGAGCGAATCGCTGATGCGGAAGCTGGAATCCCACTGCCGTTCGTCGGGCTGATGCAGCACGAAACCGCGTTCGGCCTGCACCGGGCCGCCGATGAGCACCTGCTTCGCGGCCACGGCCTCGTCCTCGCAGGCCATCTGCATCTGCGCCATCACGTCACCGAGGCTGTATTCGGAGGCGCGATTGACCACCAGCCCCATCGTGCCTTCCTGGCCGTGCTGGCAGACGAAAGTCACGCCGCGGGCGAAATTCGGATCGCCGAGCGCGGGCATCGCGATCAGGAAGTGGCCGGTGAGGGTGGAGGTGTCGGACATGGCTCCATTGTACGGGAGCAGGGGACAAACGAGCCGGCGCTCCTGGCTCGCCCGCGCCCCTGGCGGCTAGCCGCTCGTCTGCAATTCGTTCCCGCGCAGGAACTGCCACGTGCGGGTGATGTAAAGCACGTCCACGCCCTTGCGCCCGCGATCGTCCTCGCCCTGGGGAATCGGCGGGAAGGGCGCGGCCAGATGCACGATGCGGATCGCGGCATCGTCCAGCACCTTGTGGCCGGAACTCTGGATGATGTCCACGCTCCTGATCCGGCCGTCGCGGGCCAGGCCCACGGTCAGCACCAGTTGCCCGTGCAGTCGCTTGCGGCGTGCCTCGTCCGGGTAATTGAGATTGCCGATGCGCTCGATGCGGTCCACCCACGCTTTCATGTAGGCGGCGTAGGCGTACTCACGGGTGTTGGCGGAAATGTGCTTCAGCCGCGGCCGTTTGGCATAGGCCTGCTCCTCGGCGCGGATTTCCTGCGCCAGCTTCGCCATCTCCAATTGCCGGTCAATCGGAATGGCCGATTGCCTGGGCGCGACCAGGTCGCGTTCGCGGCGTTCAGGCTGTTGCGCCACCTGGCGCTCGGCTTGCGCGCGCGTGCTCAAAAGACGCGGCGCGGTCGCCACGCTCGGTGCGGGCGCGGCCGGTTGCAGCGGCACCGGCGCGATGCCTTGCTGGTCGGTCGGCAGCGGGCCGGAGAACGGAGTGCTCGGCCGCTTCGCATGGTCCGAGTCGCCGCCGCCCCGGTTGTTGGCCTGGGCCAGGAAATCCGCCTTGTCCGGCGCCTGTGCATTCGCGGTGG
>DASVDY010000069.1:0-2180 GCA_036380855.1 Rhodanobacteraceae bacterium | reverse complement strand
TAATGACCGAATGCGGTGCCGACAGCGAGGCCGCTATGGAACGCGCCTGCTCCAGCGTTTCCGCGGTACGCACCTGCGCCAGCAGGGCCAGCGCGGCGGATGGACCTCGCGCCTGTGCGGCCAAGGTGCCTTCGAGATTCGGAACCGGCGCAGCGTCCGACCCGACCAGGCTGATGTCGGCGCGCTCGATCGCTGCCATGTCGGCGGCGAGGTGCAGCGGATCGTCCACCAGCACGCCCTCCAGCAGGCCGGCCAGCACGGTTTCCACCGCGCGTTCCCAGCCCGATTCCACCTTCAGTTGCGCACCGAGGCGCGCGCCGTCGGCGAGCCCGAATTTCTGCAGCCACTCGCGCGCGTGGTCGCGATCCTGGCCCAGCGCGGCGTGCTGCAAAGCCTCCAGCGAAGCGATGCGTCCGCGCAACGACTGCTCCTGCGCACGCGCTTCGGCCAGCCACGATTGCGACTGCCGCTCTTCGCCCAGCAACCGCTCGGCTTCGGCCTTCTGCGCTTCCATCTGTTCGGTGGCCGATTCGATCCTGCCGCGCTGCGCCGAGTGCTCGGCCTCCAGTGCTTCGGCAGCCTGGTGCAGCGCGTCCAGATCGTAGTTCTCGCGTTCCTTCTGCAGCGCTTCGCGGCGGCGTGCCAGCTCCAGGCCCTGGCGGTCGAGATGCTCGATGTTGGTGCGCTCGACATCCGCCTCGCGCGAGGTCGTCGCCGAATCGCCCCCATGCGCTTCCCAGCGCTCCTGCCACGCGGCGTGCGCGGCCTCGGCTTCGCGCAGCGCCGCGGTGGCGCGCACCTCGACTTCGCGCAGGCGCTCCAGTTCGGGCTCGCCTTCGGCCAGGGCCGCGCGCGCCGACTCGTGCTGCGCGCGGTCGGCGGCGATGTGTTCGTTCAATTCGTTCCAGGCGCGTTCTGCTTCCTCGCGGGCCTGGCGCAGGCGCTCGCCCAGCTCGCGATGGTGGCGGATCTGCTGCTCGACGCGCGCCAGTTCCGCGCCGACCTGGTAGACCTCGGCCTGGACCGCGTTCAGTGCATCGGCGTGTTCCTGGTGCTGGGCGCGCCCGGCTTCGATCGCGGCTTCCAGGTGGCGCTGTTCGGCGAGCTGCTTCTCGATACCGGTTTCGGCTTCGCGCAGGGCCTCGCGATGGGTATCGAGTTCCTGTGCGATTGCGCGATAACTCAACGCCCGCAATTCCGCCTCGCGGTGGGTGTGCTCTTCCTTCAGCTTCTTCCAGCGCTCGGCCGCGCGCGCCTGCCGGTTCAGGTGATCGAGCTGCTTTTCCACCTCCTCGCGCACGTCGCGCACGCGGTCCAGGTTCTCGCGCGTGGCCTTGATGCGGGACTCGGTTTCCTTGCGGCGCTCCTTGTAGCGCGAGATCCCCGCGGCCTCTTCCAGATGCATGCGCAACTGCTCGGGATGCGCCTCGACGATATCGGAAATGACGCCCTGCTCGATGATCGAATAGCTGCGAGCGCCCAGGCCCGTGCCCAGGAACAGATCGGTGATGTCGCGGCGGCGGCAGCGCACGCCGTTCAAGAAGTAATCCGACTGCGAATCGCGCCCCACGACGCGTTTCACCGAGATCTCGTTGTAGCTGGCGTATTCGCCGCCGATCGCGCCATCGGAGTTGTCGAATACCAGTTCGACCACGGCCTGGCCGACGGGCTTGCGCCCCGAAGAGCCGGAGAAGATCACGTCGGTCAGCGCCTCGCCGCGCAGGCGGCTGGCCGCGCTCTCGCCCATCACCCAGCGGATGGCGTCAATGATGTTGGACTTGCCGCAGCCGTTGGGGCCGACGACGCCGGTGAGGTTGGTGGGCAGGTGCAGCGTGGTCGGGTCAACGAAGGATTTGAAACCGGCCAGCTTGATGGTTGTCAGGCGCATGAGTCAGGGCTTGATTGAAGACGGGGCGCCACTTGCCGACGCCGAATGCGGCACTCTGCCAAGCCCGGCGGCCGGGCGCAATGAAAACTTCCTGATTGACTTTTATTCAACAACTTACGGAACACATCTCAAGCGCTTACGAAACGTGGTGCGGTGCGGCAAGCGTTGCGTGCGCCTCGCACACGATCGTGCACGGGGTGCACGCTCAAGGCGAAGCAGCCCGATTCTCCTCAGGGGTGCGCGCCTCGATAGCCAGCGCGTGGATGCCATGGCCGATCAGATCTCCCACCGC
>DASVDY010000068.1:0-3236 GCA_036380855.1 Rhodanobacteraceae bacterium | reverse complement strand
CCTCCTGCGCGGCGTCCTGATGCTCCGGCGAATCGTCGTCGTCGGAGAAGCTGGGTAGCGGGGCCTCGCCGCCGAGCTCGCGTTCTTCCCATGGCTCGGATTCGTATTCGGCGCTGGCCTCGGGCTCGGCTTCGGCCGGGGCCGTTTCGGCTTCGCCCTCGGCGCCTTCACCAGCTTCCTCGGGAGGATCCAGCTCAAGCAGCGGGTTGGTCTCGGCCAGCTCGCGCAGCTCGGTTTCCAGCTCGACCTGCGACAACTGCAACAAGCGGATCGCCTGTTGCAACTGCGGGGTGAGTGCAAGCTGTTGATGGAGTCGGAGCTGGATGCCTGGCTTCATGCGTGCCGTGCGGATGGACCCGGTGCGGATTTTGCATCCTAACCCCGTACGGTGTGAACAGATAGTTTTTGGTAGGAGCGCGCCTGCGCGCGACAGTTCGCTGAATCGAGCCCGCCATCCATGGCCAAGAGCTCCGTGGTCGCCCGCAGGCGGGCTCCTGCCTCACATCCGGAATTCGCGGCCCAGGTAAACCTCCCGCACCTGTTCGTGCGCGAGGATTTCCGCCGGCGTGCCGCGCGCCAGCACCTTGCCTTCGTTGAGGATGTAGGCGTGCTCGCAGATGCCGAGCGCCTCGCGCACGTTGTGGTCGGTGATCAGCACGCCGATGCCGCGATCGCGCAGGTGGCGCACGATGCGCTGGATCTCACCGACCGAAATGGGATCCACGCCGGCGAAGGGTTCGTCCAGCAGCATGAAGCGCGGATTGGCCGCCAGCGCGCGCGCGATTTCCACGCGCCGGCGCTCGCCGCCGGAGAGGCTGATGCCCTTCTGCTCGGCGATGTGGGCGATCTTCAGCTCATCGAGCAGCGATTCCAGTTCGCGTTCGCGCTGCGCGGCGTTGAGGTCGGTGCGCAGCTCCAGCACCGCCAGCACGTTCTCCGCGACGGTCAGGCGGCGGAACACGGAAGCTTCCTGCGGCAGGTAGCCGATGCCAAGTCGCGCGCGCGCGTGCATCGGCAGCGCGGTGATGTCGTGGCCATCCAGGGTGATGCGCCCGCCGTCGGGCTCGATCAGGCCGACGATCATGTAGAAGCACGTCGTCTTGCCCGCGCCGTTGGGGCCGAGCAGGCCGACCACTTCGCCCTGCTTGATCTCGAAGGCGAAATCGTGCACCACCTGGCGCGCGCGGAAGCGCTTCTGGAGGCCTCGTGCGACGAGCATGGATCAGCGCTGGGTCGAGGAAGCGGGAACGGGCACGGATGCGGCCGGCGCCGGAGCCGCCGGCGCGGCGGCGGAAGAGGGCGCGACGGGTTGATGTGCCGGAGCGGCCTTCTTCTGCGGCTGCAGGGTCATGTGCACCTGTCCGCCCGGGCCGCCTTCGCCGGCGATCTGGCCGTTGTCGGTGTTGTAGGTGAGTTTGGCGCCCTGGAATTCGCCCTGGCCTTCGTGCACCACCGACGCATTGCCGCTCAGCACGATCGTGTTGTTCGAGACGGTGTAATCGATCGTCTGCGCCTGGCCGTGCACCATGCTGCCGTCGTCCATCTGCTGGTGCATGTGGGCCGGGCCGCCGGTCAGCACCGCGTGCTCGAGCTTGTTGTCCTGGTCGAAATGGCCGACCGCCCTGGCTCCATCCAGATGCATGGTGCCCTGGTCAATGCGCACGTTTCCGGTGAGGGTGAGCAGGCCGTTGTCCTGGCTCATCATCGAATGGTCGGCATTGACCTGCACCGGCTGGCTGCTGTCGGACTGCTTGCCCTGTGCCGTCGCGAAGACCAGGCAGGCGGCAAGCGCGAAGGCGAAGGCGCGCGCGCGCATCTCAATGCTTCCGCGGTTGCGGCGTAAGCGTGGCGTGGACATCGGAGAGCAACTCCAGCGAGTGGGTATTCATGTCGGCCTTCATGCCGACGCCGCGCAGTATAGAGCCGGTCTGCTGAATCACGCTGGGCGCGGCGGAGGCCATGCGCTTGTCTTTGGTCCAGATCGTGGCATCGGCCGTGTGCACTTCGGCGGCCTTCACTTGGCCGACGGCCGGCCGGCGCATGTCCACCTTGCCGATCAGCTTGACCAGCGAGTTGTCGGCGCTGACCCAGGCGTATTGCGACGTGCCGTGCCAGTCGGCATGGTCGGTACCGTAGATCGTATAGACCGGCGCGTTGACGTACAGCGAATCGTCGCCCTGGCGGCGCGCGAGGTACGGCGCGACCAGGCGAAATGCCGGCGCGCCGTCTTCGCCCAGCGCGTCCAGCGTGAAATCGTTGAGCGTGTAGCTGGAACGCGGCGGTCCGACCATTTCGTTCGGCTTCGGAGGCGGCTTCAGCCACCAGATCAGCAGTTGCGTGGCCGCGGCGGCGATCAGCAGCACCAGGCCCAGGAGCAGGCTTCGGCGATCCATCACGACCAGTACTCGATTTCCGCTTCCAGCTTGCCCTGCGCCAGCAGGATCAGGTCGCACAGCTCGCGCACCGCGCCGCAACCGCCCGCGAGCCTCGTGCGCCAGTGCGCGCGCTCGATCACCCATGGATGTGCGTTTGCCGGTGCAACCGCAAAGCCCGCGGCGGCCATCGCGCGCAGGTCGGCAAGATCGTCGCCGGCGAAGGCGACCTGCTCGACGGAAAGGTTCGCGCCGTGCATCAGGTCGGCCAGGCACGAGCGCTTGTCGGCCTGGCCCTGGTAGACGTGGTCAATGCCCAGCTCTTCCGCCCGAAGGCCGACCACGTGGCTGACGCGCGCCGTGATCAGCGCGACATCAACGCCGTGCGCCATCAGCCGCTTCAGGCCATGGCCGTCCTGCACGTTGAAGGCCTTCCACTCGTGCCCGTCCTCGCCGTAGAGCAGCCGGCCGTCGGTCAGCGTGCCATCCACGTCCAGCGCGAGCAGCTTGATCCTGGCCGCGCGGGCGAGGACTTCGGGCGGGATGTCGGAGAGGTAATTGATCACGGGGCTGGGGGTTGGGGGCTGGGCGCTGGGCCGCAATAAACCGACTCGCCCGGCAAAGTCTGGAACACTTCGGCAAAGGACGCGAGCTTTCCCGTCATCGCAGGAACGCCTGAGCAGAAAGCCCCAGTCCCCAATCCCCAGCCCCCAGCCCCGTTTTTCAAACCACTCTCGCGCGCATCAAATCATGGATGTTCAACGCGCCCACCACGCGATTGTCGGCGCCCACCACGATCAGCGCGTGGATCTTGTGCGCATCCATCAGCTGCGCGGCTTCGGCGGCGAGCTTGTCGGGGCCGAT
>DASVDY010000067.1:0-13105 GCA_036380855.1 Rhodanobacteraceae bacterium | reverse complement strand
ACCAGCGACAGGATGCCGAGGATGTTGAGCGTGCCGACCGGCATGCCGTGCGGACCGTAGAAAGCCTCCTTCATCGTGTACAGCGGGCTGGTGCCGATGTCGCCGAACACCACGCCGATCGCGCCGACCACCAGGCCGCGGATCGCGGTCTGGTTGCGATCGTCGGCACCGACCACCGGATGCTGCTGCGTGGAAGTCTGCGGGTCCATCGGATCAGCGCCCCAGTGCGGCGCGCAGCGCCTTGCGGATGATTGCCTCGGCCTCGTCGCCTTCGCCCGCCGCATCCTTCGCAAGGCGCGCGGCCTCGGCCGGCTTGTAACCAAGTTGCTGCAGGGCCGCGACAGCTTCGTCCTGCGGCGTACCCGGTGCGCGGCCGCCGCGCGGCTGCGCGGCCAGCGCCGAAGCATCCACGCGGTCGCGCAGTTCCACCACGATGCGCTCGGCGGTCTTCTTCCCGATCCCGGGAATGCGCGTCAGCGCCGCCACGTCGGCTTCGTGCACCAGCCGCGCGAATTCGCCCGTGCTCACGCCGGACAACACGGCAAGCGCGATCCGCGCGCCGATGCCGCTCACCTTCTGCAGGTTGCGGAACAGCGCGCGCTCTTCCTCGCGCAGGAACCCGTACAGCGCGGCCGTGTCCTCCCTGATCGCGTAATGGGTCAGCAGCGTGACCTCGCGCCCCGCTTCCGGCAGGTCGTAGAGCGTGGACATCGGCACTTCCAGCTCGTAGCCCACGCCGTGCACGTCCAGCACGATCCACGGCGGGTGTTTTGAAACCAGCGTGCCGTGCAGACGACCGATCATCGCCGGCGCCTCCATGCGAGTGCGGGAATGCCGATGCGCTGCGTGCTTGCGCGCGTATGCGCATGGGTGATCGCCACGGCCAGCGCATCGGCGGCGTCCGCCTGCAATGCATCGCGCACGCCGAGCAGCACGCCGACCATATGCTGCACCTGCGCCTTGTCCGCACGGCCACCGCCCACAACCGCCTGCTTGATCGCGGTCGGCGCGTATTCGTGCACCGGCAGTGCGCGGCCCACCGCCGCGCAGATCGCCGCGCCGCGCGCCTGGCCAAGCTTCAGCGCGGAATCCGCGTTCTTGGCCATGAACACGCGCTCGATGGCGGCTTCCTGCGGCTGGTACTGGTCAATGATCGAGGACAAACCGTCGTAGATGCGTGCAAGCCTTCGCGGGAAATCGTCATCGCCGCCGACCAGCAGCGTGGCATGCAGGACGCAGCGCAGCTTGCCGTCGGCATCGGATTCGATCACGCCCACGCCGGTGCGCAGGCTGCCCGGATCGATGCCGAGGATGCGGATGGAAACGGGGCTGGGGACTGGAGGCTGGGGGCTGGGGTGCATTGGCGTATCGCTTGCGCGGCCATCACGCGCTCAGCGCGACTTTTCGCACAGGCACAATGCAGGAAAGCCGTGGCACTGGTTCCCGGTCCCCGGTCCCGGCTTCATTGCGGCAATTCCGCATTCGAATACACATCCTGCACGTCGTCGAGTTCTTCCAGCCATTCCAGGAGGTCGGAAACCTGCTCGGCGTGCTCGCCGGTCACCGCGACCGAGTTGTCGGCGCGCAGCGTGACTTCCGCATGGTCCGGCTGCAGGCCGGCGGCCTGCATGGCGTCGCGCACGCTTTCGAAACCGTCCGGATCGGTGAGCACCACGATCGAGGCATCCGCGTTCACCACCACGTCCTCGGCGCCGGCCTCGATGGCTGCATCGGTGATCTTCCCTTCGTCGGCACCGGCCGGATACGACAGCACGCCGCGCTTCTTGAACAGGTACGACACCGAACCTTCCGTACCCATGTTGCCGCCGAACTTGCCGAAGGCATGGCGCACGTCGGCGACGCTGCGCTGGCGGTTGTCGGTGACGCAGTCCACGATCACGGCCACGCCGCCGGGCGCGTACCCTTCGTAACGCACCTCTTCGTAGGTCACGCCCTCGAGTTCGCCGGTGGCCTTCTTGATGGCGCGCTCGATGGTGTCCTTGGTCATGTTGGCGTCGAGCGCCTTGTCTATCGCGGTCCGCAGGCGCGGGTTGCCGGCCGGATCGCCGCCGCCGGTACGCGCGGCCACGCTGATCTCGCGCGACAGCTTGGTGAACATGCGGCCGCGACGCGCGTCTTCGGCGTTCTTGCGGCCTTCGATGGACGGACCTCTACCCATACAAATTCCTCAGCAAACGTGTTGGAAGTTCCGCGCCGCAGACGCTGTCATACCTCCGCACCCCCGGCGATCCCTGCAGGATCGCCTGCCCCTTTACCAAAGGGGGCGAAAGCGTCGCGAAGCCGGCGCCTCGGCCACTCCCGGAAAGGCAAGCGGCGGATTTTAACCCGGGAGCGGGAATGTCGCTCGCCTCCCGGGCCGAAACCGGCGCCTGGCGTCCGGCCAAGGGTAAAGGGGAAAGCGGGCGCGCGCCTGGCCGTCCTCTTCCAAGGGCAGGCGGCGCCGGGCGATTCTTACGGATCGCGGCGACCGGCTTGACGTTCGAACCGCCCGTTGCGCAGGAACGCGACGGTCTGCCGCGCGGCGCTGGCCGACAGCAGCAGGCCGGTATGGCTGGCCTGCACCACGCAATGATCGGCGATGCCGGGCAGCCGGGTTTCGGCGATCGCAACCGTACCGTCGTGCGCGCCGTCGAAGTGCGCCAGGTGCGCGCCCAGCCCGTGCGGCAGGCAGCCGGCGATCACGCCGACTTCGCGCATACCGTTCCACTCGCCCACGCCTTCCAGCAATGCCTGCGTGCTGTAGCCGAGCATGTGCGCGCCGATCGGCCACTGCAGCAGGCCACGCGCCGCGGCGCTGCCGGTGAGCGGCGTGCCGAGGCAGACGATGCGGCCCGGCGGCAAGTCGTCCGCATCCTCCACGCACTGCAGGGCGACGATGCCGCCCAGGCTGTGCCCGACCAGATGCACGCGCTCCGGGGCGGGGCTTTCCTTCATCAGCGCGCGCATGGCCGAGCGCAGGCGCGCCAGCGAACGCTGCGGCTGCGCGACCACGCTGGCGTATTCGAAGCCGTGCACGGCAAAGCCGGCGCGCAGCAGGCGCTGGCGCAGCGCCAGCATCGAAAAGCCGCGCATCCAAAGGCCGTGCAGGAGGAGGACGTGTTCGTCGCGGGACCGGGGACCGGGGACCGGGGACCTGATTTCTGGAGCGGTCTTGCTCACGGATCAGAGTCTGGCGGCTGTGACGAGCGTGGCCAAGAGCGTTGCAAGGATCGGCGCGAGTTGACCCAGGACATTGCAAGCGCGGCCCGGCTATCCGCCGGTCCCTGGTCCCCGGTCCCCGGTCCCCCGTTCCACCCTCACATGCAATTCCTTCAACTGCGCATCCGGCACCACCGACGGCGCATCGGTCATCAGGTCCTGCGCGCTGGTGGTCTTGGGGAAGGCGATCACGTCGCGGATGGATTCGGTGCCGGCCATCTGTGCGGCGATGCGGTCAATGCCGAAGGCGATGCCGCCGTGCGGCGGCGCACCCAGCGTCAGCGCCTTCAGCAGGAACCCGAACTTGGCCTGCGCCTCTTCCGCGCCGATGCCGAGCAATTCGAATACCGCGCTCTGCATGTCCGGGCGGTGGATGCGGATGGAACCGCCGCCGATCTCCGAACCGTTCAGCACCATGTCGTAGCCGCGCGACACCGCGGTGGCGGCATTGGCGCGCAGGTCCGAGACGTCGTCCACCTTGGGCGCGGTGAACGGATGATGCAGGGCGACGAAGCGCTTTTCGTCTTCGTCGTATTCGAACATCGGAAAATCCGTGACCCACAGCGGTTTCCAGCCATCCGCGACGAGGCCACGGTCGCGCGCAACCTTCAACCTCAGCGCGCCCATGAAGTCGCTGACGGTTTTCCACGCACCGGCGCCGAACAGCAGCAGGTCGCCGCCTTGCGCGCGGGTGACCTGCAGAACCTGCGCGAGCGCGGCATCGTCCAGAAACTTGGCGACGGGCGAATTGACGCCCTCACGCCCCCTGGCGAGATCCTCGACCTTCATCCAGGCAAGGCCCTTGGCAC
The DNA here is from genome assembly GCA_036380855.1 of Rhodanobacteraceae bacterium. Classification (GTDB taxonomy): domain Bacteria; phylum Pseudomonadota; class Gammaproteobacteria; order Xanthomonadales; family Rhodanobacteraceae; genus 66-474. The sequence continues at coordinate 9,077 of DASVDY010000067.1, read as the reverse complement.
CGTACTTCGCCGCGTACGCTGCGAGCTCGTCCAGTTGTTTGCGAGACAATTCCGCGCCGCCCGGCACGCGCAGCGCGGCGACGCGGCCGTGCGGATCATTCGCGGGTTCGGCGAACACCTTGAACTCGACGTGCTTCACGGCTTCCGCGATATCCACCAGTTCCATCGCGACGCGCAGGTCCGGCTTGTCGGAACCGTAGCGGCGCATGGCTTCTTCGTAGGTCATGCGCGGGAACGGATCGGCCAGCTCCACGCCGATCACTTCCTTGAACACGTGGCGGATCAGCGCTTCCACGCAATCCTGCACGTCGCGTTCGGTCACGAACGCGAACTCCATGTCCAACTGGGTGAATTCCGGCTGGCGATCGGCACGCAGGTCCTCGTCGCGGAAGCAGCGCGCGATCTGGTAGTAGCGATCGAAGCCCGCCATCATCAGGATCTGCTTGAACAATTGCGGCGACTGCGGCAGCGCGTAGAACTGGCCCGCGTGCACGCGCGAGGGAACCAGGTAATCGCGCGCGCCTTCCGGCGTGGCCTTGGTGAGGATCGGCGTTTCGATGTCCTGGAACCCGCGCGCATCCAGCCAGCTGCGGATCGCGCGCACCAGCCTGGTGCGCGTGCGCAGCATCTTCTGCATTTCCGGGCGACGCAGATCGAGGTAGCGGTAGGTCATCCGCAGGTCCTCGTTCGGATTCTCGTGCAGCGCGAACGGCAGGTCGCGCGCGCGGTTCAGCACCTCGATGGATTCGGCCAGCACCTCGTAGCGGCCGGTGGCGATCTTGTCGTTGGGGGTGACGCGCTCGCGCACCGTGCCGGTGACGCGCAGGCAATCCTCGTAACCCACCTTGCTCGCGATCGCGAACACGTCGGCGCGATCCGGATCGGCCACGACCTGCACGATGCCCTCGTGGTCGCGCAGGTCAACGAACACCACGCCGCCGTGATCGCGGCGCGCGTCGGCCCAGCCACACAGGCTGACGCGCTGCCCGAGCACGCGCTCGCCGATCTGGCCGCAATAATGGGTACGCATGGTGCGCTCGACTCCGGAAATGATCCCCGCCAGCGGCGAGGCAAACCGGAAATGCTAAGCGCTGCGATGCCGCGCTGCAAACGAAACGCCCGCGAAGGAGGCGGGCCTTGTGCGCGTCCCTGCGCGAGAAAGCGGCCAGAGCTGCCATCCGTGGCCAAGAGCTCCCCGGCCGCACTTCTCGCGAAAAGCAGGAGTCAAACTACCATCTACGATCCACCACGAAGTTCGCCGAGCAACCGCGATCCACCCAGATCCCGGCGCGATTCCAGCCCCAGGTGCTGCCCTCGACGCAGGCCGCGTCCGACGTCTGCCGCGTCATGTAGACACGGCCCTGCCGGCCGACATCCACCTGGCAGAATGCGTAGCGATATTGCGGGCTGCCACAGGACACGCCGAAGCGGTGGTTCCAGCCCGGCGGCGGAGACCAGCCGACCGGCCCGTAGCCGGCGGGCGCGAAACGGGCGCGGCAACCCTGGTTCACCCACACGCTGTGGCGGCGCTCGCCCCAGGTCTGGCCGCGGATGCAGGCGCTTTCCGAAATCTGCTGGACCATGCGCACGCCGCCGCGCCAGGGCACGTCGCAGCGGTTGTACTGGCCATCGCGGCTTTCGCAGACGAAGGTCTGGCCGCGGTCGTAATCGCGGTAACCGGGAGGCGCATTGCTGTATTCGGTCTGCGCGCCGGCGCTGGTTGCGGCGGCAAGCGCAAGAGCGAAGAGAAACCCTGTAGTGGCACGCATGGCTCGCATCCTTTCACCTGGGACCGACTCCAGTTTCGGAAAGCCGATCTGAACGCCAGCTTGCGGGTTTCCGCCACCCCGACGCCGTTCAGGCGGATGTCGTTCCGCCCGGAGAAGCGGCCGCCGAAGCTGAAGGGGCGGCCTTGGACGCAGCGCCTTCGGCCGCCTTGGGCGCCGCCGATTCCGGCTTGCCGCCGCCGGCATCCTCTTTTTTCTTCGGCGCCTCGTCGCCGGCCAGATTGCGCTTCTTGTCCTTGTCGGACTTGAAATCGGTTTCGTACCAGCCGCTGCCGGCCAGCCGGAATGCGGGCGCGGTGACCTGCCGCTTCACCGTCGGCTTCGTGCACTCGGGGCATTCGACGGGGTCGGGATCGGAAAGTTTCTGCAGGCGATCGAAGCTGTGCCCGCAGGCCTCGCAGCGAAAAGCGTAAATGGGCATGGATGGAAACCTCCAATCGGATCGAAGCAGTGTAGGGTCGTGCAGCTTCGATTCAAGCCGCGTAGAGCTCCAGCAATTCGGACTCGGTGCTTTCCAGCTCGCCGCGCAGTGCGTCCTGCTGCCGCGCGATTTCCGCCGCGCGCGCGCCGCCCTCCGCGTAGATCGCCGGATCGGCAAGCTCCGCGGTGATCGCATCCAGGCGCGACTGCAATTCGGCGAGCCGCGCCTCGGCTTTGGCCATGCGTTGCGGATTGGGCTTGGCGGCTTTCTTCGCGGGAGAGGCGGAGAGTGCGCCCGCGCTGGCCTGGCGCGCTGCCTCGACCGGCCGCGCCCGCAGCCACGCGGCGTATTCGTCAAGGTCGCCATCGAAGCTCTCGACCCGACCGTTGGCGACGCGCCAGAAGCTGTCGCACACCAGCCCGATCAGGTGCCGATCATGCGACACCAGCACGATCGCGCCGGGAAAATCCGACAACGCCTCGGCCAATGCCTCGCGCATGTCCAGGTCGAGGTGGTTGGTCGGCTCGTCCAGCAGCAGCACGTTGGGCTTGCGCCAGGCGATCAGCGCCAGCGCCAGCCGCGCGCGTTCGCCCCCGGAGAATCCGTCCACGCTTTCGAAAGCGCGGTCGCCGGGGAAATCCCAGCGGCCGAGGAAATCGCGGAACGCCTGCGTGGACTCGTTGGGCGCGATCTCGCGAAGGTGGTCAACCGGCGTTTGCCCCGCGCGCAGCGACTCCACCGTGTGCTGCGCGAAGTAGCCCAGCCGCAGATCCGGGTGCGCGCCGCGTTCCCCCGCGAGCAGCGGCAATTCGCCGACCAGCGTCTTCACCAGCGTGGATTTGCCCGCGCCATTGGGACCGAGCAGGCCGATTCGATCGCCGGCCTCGAGGCCGAAGCGGACATCCTGCAGGATGCGGATGTCGCCATAACCCGCGTCCACATGCTCCAGCCGGATCAGCGCGTGCGGCAGCTTGTCCGGTTCGGCAAAGCCGATGTGCAGGGCGCGTTCGGCACGCACCGCTTCGGTGCCGCTCAGTTTCGCCAGCCGCTTCATCCGCGACTGCGCCTGCTTGGCCTTGCTGGCCTTGGCCTTGAAGCGCGCGATGAAACTTTCCAGGTGCGCGCGCTCGGCCTGTTGTTTCTCGAACGCGATCTGCTGCAGGCGCAACTGTTCGGCGCGCTGCCGTTCGAAGGCGGTGTAATTGCCGGCGTAGAGCTTCGCGTGCCCGTCGTGCAGGTGCAGGATGTGCGTGCCGAGGCCGTCCAGGAATTCGCGGTCGTGCGAAATCAGCAGCAACGTGCCCGGGTATTTCAGCAGCCACTGCTCCAGCCACAGCACCGCGTCGAGATCGAGGTGGTTGGTCGGCTCGTCGAGCAGCAAAAGATCGCTCGGCATCATCAGCGCACGCGCGAGGTTCAACCGCGCCCGCCAGCCGCCGGAGAATTCCGCCACGCTGCGCGCGTGGGTGGATGCGGGAAAGCCCAGGCCGTGCAGCAGGCGCCCCGCCCGCGCGCTCGCATCGTAGCCGTTGAGTTCTTCCAGCCGGTGATGCGCGGCGGCCACCGCGTCATAGTCCTCGCGCGCCATCGCGTCGGCTTCGTCGCGCAGCGCGGCGGCGACCGCGACATCGCCGCCGAGCACAAAATCCAGCGCGGAATCCGGCAGCGCCGGGGTCTCCTGCGCGACGCTTGCGATGCGCAGGCGCTGCGGCACGTCCAGGTCGCCGCGGTCGGGTTCCAGCTCGCCGAGCAGCGCCGCGAACAGCGACGACTTGCCGCAACCGTTGCGGCCGACCACGCCCAGCCGCCAGCCGGCGTGCAGCGCCAGGTCCACGTCGGACAGCAGCAGGCGTTCACCCCGGCGCAGGGCGAAATTGCGGAAGGAGATCATCCGGATATTTTAGCAAGCGCCCATCACGGCGCGGCTGCACCACGGGTTCGCCTGCGGCGATTCGGGCACTCGAGCGCCGTCAGTCGGCGAGCCGGTCCGGATCCACGCCGGATGCCGCCAGCGCGTCGAGGCCGCCCTTCCGCAACTGGTCGAGCCGTGTCAGCGCGCGCTGCGCCGCGGCCGGATCGCCCCGCTGCCGCATCCAGAGTGCCTCCAGCCTGAGCAGGCAAGCGTCTTCGGTCGCGTCCGGGTCGTAGCCTTTCAATGCGCTCTCCGCGGCGGAAGGATCGTTCCCGCGCACGGCGATCAGCAAGGGCGCCAGGCGAAGCTCGAGATCGCCGTCGGAATCGAGCGGTTTCAGCGCCTCCGCGGCGCGCAGCGCCTGGATCGCTTCGGTTTCGTGCCCTGCGGCAGCGTCGGCCAGCGCATCCACGAACAGTTCGCGGTTGCGCATCTGCGGGTGGATCTTGTGCGAGCTCACGTAGGTCGCCATGCGCTTGCGCAATGCCGGCAACCGTTCCGGCCTGGCGTCGAAATCCGCCAATGCTTCGAGCAGATCCTGATTCAGGACGACCTCGGGATCCTGTTCCTCCAAATCCGGAAAGGCGTCATTGCGTTGCAGGGTGGCGAGCGCGGCGCCGCTATCGAGCGCTTGCAACTGCGCCTCGGCCCGGATCTGGGAGGCGACGATCTGGTTGGTTTCGCTCTTCTGGTGCCGGGCGAGCCCATAGGCCTCGCCGCTCAAGGCGATCGCGCGTTCCGTCAAACCGGCATTGAGCAGGTCGAGCGCCAGGTTGCCCGCATTGACGAACTGCAGTTCCTCGTAATGGTCGGCATTCGCGCGCTGCAATGCGCGCGCCAGGGTGGTGATCGCCTCGCCGTTGCGATGGGCAGCACTCAACGCCACGGCGATGTTGCCGAGGCCGACCACGCTGGCACGTTCATCGCCGTCTTCCTCGTACATGGCCAAGGCCGCTTGCGCCGCACCCAGCGCCGCTTGCGCATCGCCGTTTTCCAGCGCGATGAAATCGCGCGCGTCATCCATGAGCTCCCGCCCTCGCCGGAACTCCGGGTGCCGGCCCAGCAGCTCCTTGCCTTGCCCAAGCTCTTCCGCGGAAAGAGCGTTGTTGCCCAGGGTGTGCGCGGTGATGGCCGAGAGCAGGTGCGAGTCGATCTCCGTCTCCACGTCGTGCGCGCGCTCCGCGTAGGGCAACGCCTCGCGAAAGTATTCGAGAGCCGACGAATTGGTCGAAAACATCCGCGCGTTGCGACCGAGCCAGATCAGCGTCCTGCCGGCCACCCTCGGATCGTCCTTTTTCTTCGCCATCGCGAGCAGGCGCTGGAAGGTGCGCTGGCTGCCGGCAACGTCATTGGCCTTGCTCTGGCTGATCCCGAGTTGCAGCCAGCCCGGACCGAATCCGGGCGCCTGTTCCACGACAAGCTTGAAATAGCTGAGGGCATCGCCGGCCTTTCCCTGGGCCTGCAGATCCATGCCGCGCGCAAAGGCTTCCGCGAGCACCTGGTCGTTCGGCAACGCGCTGCCGGGCGCCACCCGCCCTGACTCGCCGGGGAAGAATCGTGCGCGGATGCGCGGGACCGCCTGCACCGCCAGCAAGCCGGGCTGCTGCCCGTCCACGCTGATGTCCGCCGCATCGCCGTCCCCGGTGAGCACGCGCAGATCCAGTTCGTACAAGTTGCCGGCAAGCTTGCGCAGCCTCCCGCCGATCAGGACGTCTGCGCTCGTGACGAACTTCAGCTGCTGCTCGCGGCTGCGTCCTCGCGTCGGGGTGAACTTCCATGCTTGCGCGACCTGGGAAGCCGGCACCACATCCATGCCGCCCCGCTGGTCCAGCAGACCGCCGAGCAAGCCGGGCAGACCCGCGCCGGCCCAGTCCAGGGAGGGATCACCGGTGTCGTTGGCGATCGGCTCGATCGCCAGCCGCGGCATGGCCGGGCTGCTCCGGGCCGACGTGTCGCGCGCGCTGCGCCAGAACAAAAAACCGCCCGCCAGCGCCACGGCCGCCATGCCCGCGAGCGCAAGCCATGCCAGGCGAACACGGCGGCCGCGGGAGGCGGAACCCGCAGGCCCCGCCCCGGGAACTTCCGCGCATTCGGGCGCACCCGCACTCGCGTCGGCGGCAGATTCGAAAACCATTTCCACCGGCGCGACCCATTGCACGCTGCGGCCGTACAAGGTGCAGATCGTGTTCTGGTGTTCGCCGTCGTCGCCGATCGCGCGACGCGCCTTGTAGACGAGCTGGCGCAAGGTCGCATCGCTGACGGGCCGCTTGCCCCAGATCGCGGCGATCACTTCCTGGCGATCCAGTGCACGCTCGCGGTGCTGCAAGAGCAGCACGATCAGATCGAAAGCGCGGTCCTCGATTTCCACCGGCTCGCCGCGATGCAGCAACCGGCGCTGTGCCGGCAGCAAGAGATAGTCGCCCCAGCGCCACGCGGTTGCCGGCGACGCGTCCGTCAGCAAGCTCTTCACATCCCGCCCCGCTCTGCCCCTGCGAAACATGATGCCACCGAATGCAGTGCGCGGGTACGGCAGCCCGGACCTCGACCACGACCTGATCGGCGCCTGGGCGTTACCCGGTTCCGGCACCGAAGATGTCCGGCGCACCGCCCGAGGATCGAGCATCCATGCGGGTTGCAACGTTGGATAACGATGCCTAACGGTTCGTGACGTGACGCCGCGCCGCCGGTTCCGCAACATCCCTCGAGTCGGAAACGCGCATCGAGCACTTTCACACCCTTCAACGAGGAGACTTCCATGCACTGGTATTTCGCGGTCGTCGGCAAATACGCCACCTTCGCCGGTCGCGCGCGGCGCAAGGAATACTGGATGTTCGCGTTGGTCAACTTCGTCATTTGCGTGGCGCTGGCCATCGCCGGGATGGTGATGTTGGGGAAATCGCAGAACTCCGCATTGGTCATGGACGCGGTGCTCGGCGTCTATTTGCTGCTGATCCTGCTGCCGAGCCTGGCCGTGACCGTACGCAGGTTGCACGACACCGGCCGCAGCGGCTGGTGGTTCTGGATCCAGCTGGTTCCGTTCGTCGGGCCGATCGTGCTGTTCGTGTTCACGGTGCTGGATGGCACGCCGGGGACGAATGCCTACGGCCCGTCGCCGAAGGGTGCGTGATCGGCAATGCACACCGGAATCGGAGTGCGCGCGGCATGGCGCCTTGTTCTGAACCGGATTTGGGCAGGAGTTGGCATAGAAAGCGGGCACTCGGCGGCGGCATCACGGTTCAAGATGCGGCTTCCGGCTGGCGGCCTGGACGAGGGGCCCGGCTGTCGCAGCCGGTACTCACTCATGAATGGAAGGGGACTATGAACCGCACGACACTCCTGCATGTATCCGCCGCCCTGGCGCTCGCCGTCAGCGCGGGCGCGTTCGCCCAGGGTAGCCGGCCCAGCGTAGCCGTGATTGACTTCACCAACGACGGCAGCGGCGCGACCTGGTTCCACGGCGACGTCGGCCACCAGCTCGCGAGCGTACTCAGCAACGAACTGTCCACCACCGGGGACTTCAACGTCGTCGAGCGGCAAAAGGTCAACGCCGTGCTGGCCGAACAGGATTTCGCCAACTCCGGGCGCGTGCGCCACGGCACCGGCCCGCACACCGGCAACATCACCGGCGCGCAATACCTGATCACCGGCACGGTGACCTCCTACACCGAGAACACCTCCGATACCGGCGGCGGCGTCAGCTTCGCGGGCTTCCATGTCGGCGGCGGCAAGAGCGAAGCCTACGTCGCGATAGACCTGCGCGTCATAGATGCCGAGACCTCGGAAGTGGTGTTCTCCCGCACTGTCGAGGGCCGCAGCACCGACAGCAACGTGGATGTGGGCGGTTCCACCTGGTACGGCCTAGGCGGGGATTTCCATCACTCGCGCAACACGCCGGCCAGCAAGGCCGTGCGCGCGGCGCTGGTGGAGGCATCCAATTACCTGGATTGCGCGATGGTCAGGCGCGACGGCTGCATGTCCAGTTTCGACGCCAAGGAACAGCGCCGCCGCCACAGCGACGCCGATGCATTGAACCTCGACGGCGGTTGATCGCCGCGCGAACCGGGCGCACACGCTCATTGCACACGCTTTCGATCAGGAGGTCACGATGAACGCACCACGGTCGTTTATTCGCGCCACGATGGCACCGGCCTCGCTCGCCGCCGCCATCGGCATGGCGTTCGCGATGAGCGCGCCCGCGCAGGCGCAATACCGCTATCCCGGCACCGCCGGCAGCAGCGGGCATTACGCCAGCAGCATCCATCCGATCCGTGCCGGCGCGCGCGAGCGCGCCGGGTACGGAGCGCTGCCGGGCCGACCGGAGCCTTCGGAACCCGGCGAACCGGGCGTCCACGGTCATAGCTTGCAGTCTGGCAATGCGAGCGGCGCAATGTATCGCGATCCCACCCGCTTCGACGGCGCTCACGTCCGCGCCGCCCAGGTCGCCCGCCCGGTGCCGGCGCACAGGCCGCAGCGCGCCATGGCGACGATGAACGGCGGCTACGGCAATCCCAGCATGCAACGCGGCGAAGCCTGCCCGCCGGGGAGCAACTGCGCGGCACCAACCTCCGGTCGTCAGGAGTCGAACGGGGGAGGCCCTGCCCCCTCCGCCGGTTATGGCGGGCAGGAACGCTACGGCCACGTCGGTCGGGCAGCCGATTCCGTTCAACCGGCACAGGCCAGCGGTAGCGCTTCGATCAGCCCGGTGCGCGCGGGTGCCGAGCACAGCGCGATGAACCATGGGCCGTCGCAAACCTCGAACACCAATTTCTACAATGCAGTGACCGGTAAGACCAACGGACCGAGCACGAATCCCACAGGCCAGCCGACTTCGTTCAACGGACCGAACGGCAAGGTGGGCATGGGCGGCCCGCAATCCTTCACCGGGCCGAACGGGAAGTCGCAGACGATAGGCGGCGGCCCTGATCTGAACAACATCGGAGGCGGCTACGGCCATCAG
>DASVDY010000066.1:0-11938 GCA_036380855.1 Rhodanobacteraceae bacterium | reverse complement strand
GGGCGCGCCCGCCGTCACCCACGGACCGATCACGCTCTTCGTCCCCGAGCCGTTGGACACGCGCACCGGCGTACTCCAGGTGGCGCCGTAATCCTGCGACGAGGTGAGATATGCGGCGTGGCTGTCGGAATAGACGATGTACAAATTGCCGGCTTGGTCGATCGCCAGCGACGGGAACACGTTCACCATCGAAACCGTGTTCGCATAGACCAGTTTGACGTCGAAGTTCATGCCGCCGTTGGTCGAGCGCGCGATGTAGAGGTTCTTGCCGCTGTCGTCGAAGAACACGGTGTAGACGTAACCGTTGTTGGGGTCCACCTCGATGTTGCCCTGGTCGCCCGGCTGCACGCCGACCAGCGGCGTGGTGACCTGGGTGACCTGCGGAAAGGTAATGCCGCCATCGGTGGACTTCGCCACGAACAGGCTCACGGTGCCATTGAGGGCGGCGCCGAGCTGCTTGGTGGTGAGGTAGACCACGCTGTTGCCGTAGCTTGCGATCCACTGGCGATCCACGATCGGCTCGGTGGTCGAGACCGGATTGACCACCCAGGTGTTGCCGCCGTTGAACGAATCGCTCTGCGTGGCCGAACCAAGCCACAGCGAGCTCACGTACACGTTGCCCGAGGTGCCGATGGCGAGATCTTCGTCGCCGCCCCCGAGCCCGCCACCGCGCGCGACCGCCGCCGCGGCCTGTGCGCCGTCGGGCTGCCCGAGATAGGTGAAGGTCTTGCCGCCATCCATGGACTTCCAGGTATCGGTGCCGGCGGGAATGCCCTGGATCGCGGCGGCGTAGATGTTGCCCAGCGAATCAGCCTTCACGCGTGGCTCGATGCCCTGCACGCTGAATGCAAGGTCGGCCGGACCCGGCAGCGTCTGCGGAGTGCTGAAGGCGAACTTGCCGGATTTGTAGCGCGCAGTGCCGGTCGGGGAAACCGGCTCGGGCCCCACGCTGGCCGTCCCCGAGTACGTGGAATTCGCCACCGCGAAGGCGACCACCTGCACCGTATAGGTGCCGGCGGCGAGCTGGCCGCAGTCCGCGAGTTCGGAAGCCTGCCCGGTCGTGGTGTTGCTCTGCCCCGACGAGCAGACCGTGTTGCCGTCGGCATCGTTGACGTACAGGTCGAAATCGTTGGTGCTGCTGGCCCAGGTGATGCCGACCTTGACCGCGTAATCCGGATTCGCTGCGTAGAACGTGTCGGGGACGTTGACCGTGAGCGTGTAGGAATCGCAGGTCAGCGTGGTGCACGCGCTCGGGTCGGCGGTGGCGCCGGTGTAGGGGCCGCCGCTCCAGCTGATACTGGTCGTCTGCCCGGCGGCGGGCGCATCGAGCGTACCGGCCGCGGGTGTCGCGGCGACGAGTGGGGCGGGAAGGCCCGCCAACAGGGTCAGTGCAATCACCAGCTTGCGAGCAACCATGCGAGCAGCCTCCTTGTAGTCATCAAGGAAACTAGCACGAAGGTTTGTCGCGCCTTGGTGAAACGGGCCGAACGATACGTGACCGAATTCACAGGTCGCTCAGCCAGCGGACACCTGCGGGTCATGTATGGGGGCGGCCCTTGGCTCACCCTTCCATGCTCTCCTTCAACCGGTCGCGGCCCTGCGCCCACCAGTAACTCGCCTGCGCGCCGAGATACCCGATCGGGCGAAAGCTCCGGCTCAATCCGTAGCGCGAAAACTCGCGCCAGCTTTCGTCGCCTTGCGCGATCGCACCAGCCAGCAATTCGCCCGCCGCAGCCGTGGGCGCGGCTCCATGGCCGCCGAATGCCTGCATCCACCACAGGCCATCGCCGCGCGTACCCAATTGCGGCATCTGGTGGCGCGCGTAGCTCATCAATCCGGACCACGCGTAATCAATGCGAACGCCCTTCAGTTGCGGAAACACGCGCAGCAGGTCGCCCATCAGCAACTTCTGCACGGCCTTGGGCGACCGATCGCGCACGGAAATACGTCCGCCCCAGAGCAGGCGCGTATCCTTCAATGCACGGTAATAGTCGAATGCGAAGCGCGTGTCGTAGATCGCCGCCTGCGTCCGCAGGCACTCGTGCATGCGCTCGCCGAGCGGTTCGGTCGCCATGACGTAGGTGGCGATCGGAAGCACCGCGCGATCAACCCTGGGTTCAAGGTGCGCCAGGTATCCGCCGCAGGCCAGCACCACCGTTTGCGCATGCACCTCACCCGCATCGGTACGGATGCACCAGCCTGCGGCGCCGTCGCGCTCCACGCGTCGCACGCGGCTGTGTTCGTGGACCGCGACGCCCTGATCCCGTGCCGCTCGCGCGAGTCCGCCGACGTAATTCAACGGATGCAGGTGCAGCGCGTTGCGCTCGAACAGCGCGTCGCAATAGCGTTCGCTGCGTATCGCCTCGCGCACGCGCTCGCGCGGCCACCATTCCCACTGGACGCAATACTGTTCGGCGAGCAACTGCTGGCGCTCGCGCAGGACTTCCGGATCGCGGAACCAGTTGGCCCAGATCACGCCCGCATCCACGGCATCGCACTCAATGGCGTAGCGCGTGATCCGCGAGCGGATCAGGTTCACCGCGTCCACGGTGTTCGCGTACAACGCCCGCGCGCGCTGCTTGCCGAGCTGGTCCAGCAGCGATCGTTCGCCGAGCGAATAGCCGGCGAACACGAAGCCGCCGTTGCGACCCGAAGCGCCGTGGCCGATGGTTCCACGCTCCAGCAGCACCACCTCGCGCACGCCGCGTTCGGCCAGCCCGAGTGCCAGGTTCACCCCGGCGTAGCCGCCGCCGACGATGACCACGCGCGCATCGTGCCTGCCCTCCAGCGGCGCGAACGATTGGCGCGGATTCGCGGTCGCGCGGTAGTAGGTTTCCGCTGCTTCGGCCATGCTCCCTCCCCGCATTGCGCGCGAGCATAACCCAAGGCGTCGAGGTCAATCCCTGCTGGAAGTCAGGCCTTTTCCAGCGCCTGCTCCAGATCGGCGAGCAGCACGTCGGGTTCCTCCAGGCCGATCGAGAGGCGGACCAGGTGCGGCGGTGGCATCCCGGGGACCGCCGCCGCCACTTTCGTGGACGGCGGATGGAACGCGGCGCTGGGGCAGACCAGCGATTCGTAGCCGCCCCACGATACGCTGAGCAGGAAGCGCTTCAGCGCGTCGCAGAACCGCTCCACCGCCGCGGTGTCCTCGCAGCGCGGCGCGAAGGACAGCAGGCCGCCGGACAGGCACATCTGCCGCTTCGCCAGCTCGTGTTGCGGGTGCGAAGGCAGATGCGGGTACCACACCCGTTCGACCTTCGGATGCGCTTCGAGCCACCGGGCGACCTGCATGGCGCTCCTGCCGCTGCGCTCCACGCGCAGGCGCAACGTACGCAGCCCGCGCAGCATCAGCCATGCATCGTGCGGCGACGGCACGGCGCCGAATGTCATGAACGGGCCCTTGAAAACCTCCTTCAGGGTCGCTCGCGGCCCGCACAGCGCGCCGGCGACTACATCGCTGTGGCCGTTGAGGTACTTGGTTGCCGAATGCGCGACCAGGTCGATTCCCAACGCGATCGGGGACTGGTTCAGCGGGCTGGCGTAGCTGTTGTCGCACAGGGTCCGGATGCCGCGGGCGCGCGCAAGCCGGGCAACGGCCGCGAGATCCTGCAATTCGAAGGTCAGCGAGTTGGGCGACTCAAGGACGATCAGCCGTGTCGCCGGCTCCAGCGCCGCCTCGATGTTGGCGACATCGGTCCCGTCCACGAACGAGCAGCGCACGCCGAAGTGCGGCAGCGATTGCGTGAGCAGCTTGTGCGTCCAGCTGTACGGCTTGTGCACGCAGACCACGTGATCGCCGGCCGCCACGCTCGCGACCACGGCGGCGGAAATGGCGGCGGCGCCGGAGGAAAACACGAGGCAATCCTCGGCGCCTTCCAGCGCGGCGATCTTCTGCCGCAGGATCTCGACCGTCGGATTGTTGCCGCGGGTGTAGCAATGCTCGCCGTATTCGTCGCGCATGCGGGCACGCATGTCGGCGACGGTGTCGAAGCAGAAGATGGACGTCTGGATGACGGGAGGCGCGACCGCATTGAAGTAGCGGTCGCGCTCCTCGCCGAGGTGGGTCAGGATCCAGTCAATGTCCATGGGGAAAAACAGTCTGGACGCGGGTCAACACGGAAACACGCGGATAAGGCCGTTGATAATCCCTGGATCCGCCCTGCTTATCCGTGTTCATCCGCTCTGATCCGGGTCAAAAGCTGTTTTGCTCAACGGTCTTGCATAAATTCGCGCGCCGCTTTCGCCAGCGCGGGATCGCGCAGCGCGAAGTGCAGCGTGGCACGGACCAGGCCGGCCTTGCTGCCGCAATCGAACCGCCTGCCCTGGAAGCGGCACGCGAGCACGGACGACTCGGCCAGCAGCGCGGCTATGGCGTCGGTCAACTGGATCTCGCCACCCGCGCCGGGCGTGGTGCTTTCCAGCAACCCGAAGATGCGCGCGGGCAGCACGTAGCGGCCGACGATGGCGAGATCGGAGGGCGCCTTCTCGGGTCTCGGCTTTTCAACCACGTGACGGATGCGCGCGGTCGCCTTCTCCGAGCCGCCCACGTCCACGATGCCGTATTTGTGCGTTTCGTCGCGCGGTACCTCTTCGACCGCCAGCACGCCCGCGTCCTCCCGCGCGGCAAGCTCGGCCATCTGCCTCAGCGCCCCCGGACCCTCGTTGACGATCAGGTCGTCCGGCAGGATCACGCCGAAGGGTTCGTCGCCGATCACCGGCTTGGCGCACAACACGGCATGTCCCAATCCGAGCGCCTGCTCCTGGGTCACGTACACGCAGCGCACGTGCGACGGCAACAGGCCCTGGACCAGCGAGAGCAGCTCGTGCTTGCCGGCGCGCTCGAGCGTCTCCTCGAGCTCGTAGGCGGAATCGAAATAATCGGCGATCGCATGCTTGTAGCGATTGGTGACGAAGACCAGCGTGTCGGCGCCCGCGTCCACCGCCTCGTCCACGGCATACTGGATCAACGGCCGATCCAGCACCGGCAGCATTTCCTTGGCCACCACTTTCGTCGCGGGCAGGAACCGCGTGCCCAGCCCGGCCACCGGGAAAACCACCTTGCGCAAGCGCTGCGTCCGTGCTCCGTTCATCTGCCCTCCTCAAATAAACCGGTAGTCCGCCGATGAAGGCGAATCAACGCAAATAAACCGGGAACCGGGCATCCATTCGCGTCCATCTGAATTCATCGGCAGATTGGTTGTTCCTTGCATGTCGCTGCTTCGGCCGGCTCGTCAGGCGGAGTGTTCCCCGCGAAGAGGCCGCACGTTGTCGCTGTCACCGGTCCCGCCCGCCTGCCAGCGATAGCCGGGGAGCAATGCGCCCACGCACCCCTGCAGCGCTTCTTCGTCGAACTGGGTCGCCGCATGCGCGGCGCGATCGAGTTGCGCCAACACCAGCGGACCCGAGATCTGACGCTGCGCGGCCTGGAAGATCTTCGGGTGCGCGGTGCTGGAGTAGTTCTCGAGCGGATGGAACAGCTCCTCGAACAGTTTTTCACCAGGCCGCAGCCCGGTGTAGACGATCGCAACGTCGCGACCGGGCTGCTTGCCGGCGAGCCGGATCATCTGCTCGGCCAGGTCGCGGATGCGCACCGGCTCGCCCATGTCCAGCGCATAAGTTTCGCCGCCCTCGCCCATCGCGGCGGCCTGAAGGATCAACTGGCAGGCTTCCGGGATGGTCATGAAGTAGCGCGAAATTTCCGGATGCGTCACCGTGACCGGCCCGCCGTTGCGGATCTGCTCGCGGAACAGCGGCACCACGGAGCCGGCCGAATCCAGCACGTTGCCGAACCGCACCGTGATGAAGCGCGTGCGCGCGTTGCCCGCAACTGCCTGGCAGACGATCTCGGCAATGCGTTTGCAGGCGCCCATGACGCTGGTCGGGTTCACCGCCTTGTCGGTGGAGATCAGCACGAAACTTTCCACATCGTGCCGCGCGGCGGCTTCGGCGACAGTGCGCGTGGCCAGCACGTTGTTGCGGAACGCCTCGCGCAATTGCTCCTGCAGCAGCGGCACGTGCTTGTAGGCGGCGGCATGGAAGACCGCATTCGGCCGCGCCAGCGCAAAGGCGTGCTCGCAGGTGGCCGGGTCGCCGCAGTTGCCGATCAGCCCGCGGAACAACAGTTCCGGGTATTGCGCGCGCAATTCCTGTTCGATCCGATACAAGTTGTACTCGGACAGCTCGACCACCGTGAGCGAAGCCGCGCCAAGCCGCGCAACCTGCCGGCAAAGTTCCGAACCGATCGAGCCACCGCCGCCGGTGACCAACACGTGGCGTTCGGTCAATCCCTGGCGGATGGCGCTCCAGTCCAGTTTCACCGGCTCGCGGCCGAGCAGGTCTTCGATCGCGACTTCCTTCAGCTCGTTGAATTGCGCGCGCCCGGCGACCACGTCTTCCAGCCGCGGCACGGTGCGGAACGGCAGGCCGGTTTCCTCGCACAACTCGACCACGCGCCGCATCTGCGCCTTGTCGGCGGAAGGCATGGCGATCAGCAGCATTTCCGCGCCGGATTCGCGCGCCAGTTCCGGCAGGCGGTCGATCCGGCCGAGCACCGGGATGCCACGCACGCGCGCGCCGCGCAGCGCTTCGCTGTCGTCAATGAAACCGACCGCGTAGTGCTCGGTGTCGTGGCGCAGGTCGCGGATCAGCGCCTCGCCCGCGCGGCCCGCGCCGATCACCAGCACGCGCTTGCTGCGCGCGCTGGAGAAGAAATCAATGCGACTGTCCTTCCAGTAGCGATAGGCCAGCCGCGGCAGGCCCAGCAGCACGCACAGCAGCGCCGGGTAGATCAGCAGCACCGAACGCGGGATGCCCTGCAGGCGGCTGTACAGGAACAGCGCAAGCCCGATCGCCAGAGCACCGACGACGCTGGCGCGCAGGATGTTCCACAGATCGGGCAGGCTGGCGAAACGCCACAGGCCCTTGTACAAGCCGGTCCAGTAGAAGATGGCGCCCTGCACCGCAAGCACGATCAGCAATTCCGGCGAGAAGATCTCGATCGGAACCGGCTGCGGAAGCAGCGCGTAGCGCAGCGCGTCGGCGAGCGTCCACGCGATCGCGACCATCAGCAGGTCGTGCGCGACCACCGCCGCGCGCGGATGCACCTTGCCGATGAGCTTACGCAGCACGAGCGTTGCTCCGCACGCAGGCCAGGCACATGCGCCTGCCCACGCACCAGTTCGCCGCGGCAAAGGCGTACACCGCCGCTGCCAGCAGGGGCCCGGATGTCGGCCAGTGCAGCGCCGCCCAGCTCGCGGGCGCGGCGATGATCAGGTTCCAGAGCAGATACATGGCGTCCGTCCGCGCGTGGCTGAATCCTGCACGCACCATCCACTGATAGAGGTGCTCGCGGTGCGCAGTGTACCAACGCTTGCCGGCCAGTATGCGCGCAAACAGCGTCAAGCCGGCATCCACGAGAAAGGCCGAGGACAGGGTCAGGCAGGGCCACACCAGCGCAGGCGAGTGCCGCACAAGCATCCCGGCCATGCCCGCAATCAGCAGACCCAGCGTGCCGCTGCCCACGTCGCCCATGAATATCCTCGCGGGTGGTCGGTTGAACAGCAGGAAGCCGGCACATGCAGCCGCGGCCGCGAGCGCGGCGTCGGCCAGCGCCCAATGGGCCGTCGCCCAGGCCAGCCACGCATAACCGGTCAACACGAAAAGAGCCTGCATGCCGAGCAGCGCATCAATCCCGTCCATGAAGTTGTGCGCGTTGATGCTGCCGGCGAACACGATCGCCGCCGGAACCAGCCACGCCCAGCGCTGCGCATCGGCATGCGCCGCCGGCGCCAGCAGCACCGCCGCGACGGCCAGCGCTGCCAGCAGATGCACGCCGATGCGCGGCAATACCGGCAGCGGGGCGTGATCGTCGCGCCAGCCGACCGCGGCTACGGCAAGCAAGGCAAACGCAAGCACGAGGACCGTTGTCATGGGTTCGGCCTGCGGCAGCAACGCCAGCGCGGGCATGGCCACCATCAGCACGGCCGCGACGATACCGATGCCGCCGCCGCGCGGCGTGGGAACCGTGTGCGAACGCCGCTGGCCGGGTTGATCGAGCAGGCCGCGCTTGCGGGCATAAGCAAGGCTCGCCGCGACAAGGACCACGGACACGCTGAATCCGCAGGCGGCAACGACGAGGACGGGCAGGAGTTCGCTCACGCGCGCTAGGGTAGCGTGCGCTTCGCGCACGATGAAGATTCCGTGCGAGCGGGTTGCCGGGATGCGCTGATCGCCGGCGCACAATCGGGCTTGTCATTCATGGCCAAGAGCTTCGTGGCCGAGCGCTGCAGCTTTGCAACCGTTCTACTCGTTCACGACGCCGTGGATGGGCCTGACCGTGCCCCAGTTCTTGCAGCTCGGACACTGCCAGTGGTGTGCCTTGGCGCCGAAACCGCAACGGCTGCAGCGGTACATCGCCTGCCCTTCCACCAGCTTGCGGGTGAGGTCGCGCAGGATCAGAAAGTTCTCGCGCGCCTCGCCCGTGGTCCTGTCGAGCGTGGCGTCAATCAGCGCCATCAGCCCGCGCACCGAAGGCCGCTGGCGCAATTGGCGGGTCAGGAAATCCAGCGCGGTGCGCTCGCCTTCCCGACCTTCGTACAGGCGCATCAGCGCCAGCACCGGCGAGATGCCGTGGTAGCGGCGGATCACGTCTTCCAGGAATTTCTCCGCACGGTCCATCTGTTGCGAGCGCGCGTAGTTGTCCAGCAACGGCGGCAGGATCTCGGGGACGAAATCCACGTCCGCGCGCACCGCGCGCTCGAAGGCCTCCACCGCGCCGGTGCGGTCGCCGGCTTCCGCCAGCAGGTGGCCGGCGATCATGTGCGCGCGCACGCAATTGGGTTCGCTGGCGAAGGCCTGGCCCAGGTACTCGCGGGCCTCGTCGCGCGCGCCGTGGGCGCGCGACTGCTCGGCCAGTTCGCAATAGAACTGCGCGATCGTGGAGGCCTGCGACTCGCCGGCCATGTTTTCGAGCCGGCGCGCGTGGTCAATCGCCTTGTGCCAGTCGCGCTCGTGCTGATAGATCGCGATCAGGTGCCGCAACGCGGACGGCGCATGGGCGTTCATCGCGACCAGGTCGTCGAACAGTGCCTCGGCTCGGTCGAGCAGGCCGGCGCGCATGTAGTCCTCGCCCAGTTCCAGCAGTGCGACGGTCTTCTCGTCCTCGCTCAGGTTCTGCCGGCTGACCAGGTGCTGGTGCACGCGGATCGCGCGATCCACCTCGCCGCGGCGGCGGAACAGGTTGCCAAGCGCGAGGTGCGTCTCCACCGTGTCGCGGTTGAACTCGGCGAGCTTCATGAACACTTCGATCGCCTTGTCCGGCTGTTCGTTGAGCAGGTAATTCAGGCCGCGGAAGTAGCTCGACGACAGCTCGCGCGTGCGCGCGCCGGAACTGCGCGCGCTGGTGTGCCGGCCGATCAGCCAGCCCGACCAGGCCGCCACCGGCAGCAACAGGAACAACAGATAGAGGGGGTGCAGCAGGAAGACGCTCATGCTTTCTCGCCACGCGTGCGCCGGGAACCGATCCTGCGCTGCCTCGCCAGCCCCGACCCCGCCCAGCACAACGCCCCGCCCAGCAGCCATCCGGCCAGCAGGGCGACGAGAAGCGCCGAACCCTTGGGAACATGCAGGCGCGCGAAGCCGAAATCGAACGCGACGACCTGCGGGTTCAGCGCACCGAACAACGCGCCGAGCACGAGGAAGGCGATCACGAGGACAACGACGACGGCGCGCATCTTTCAGGACTCGCGGATGAAATCACGCTCGCAATGTAACCGATCGCGCGCCGTACGCGGCAACGCCATTCAGGCAGCGGTTTCCCCGGAGCCTGTCGGCGTGTTCACCCTTTCCCGCAGTTCCTTGCCGGGCTTGAAGTGCGGCACATGCTTGCCCGGGAGCGCCACCGCGGTGCCGGTCTTGGGATTGCGACCGGTGCGCGGCGGGCGGTAATGCAGCGAAAAGCTGCCGAACCCGCGGATCTCGATGCGCTCGCCATTGGAGAGCGCGCCGCTCATCTGCTCGATCACGTTGCGCACCGCCAGCTCCACATCGGCAAAAGCGAGGTGGGTCTGGCGCAAGGCGAGCGTTTCGATCAGTTCGGATTTGGTCATGGAACGGCTCAATCAAATGGGTCCCGGATCAACGCACGTCCATGTGCTGTCCGGGACTCGGCCATCCTGGCCTCGGCCTCGCTGCAGGTTGATCCACGAACAATCGAACAATTACTCCGACTTGTTCATCTGCTCTTTCAGCAACGCGCCGAGCTTGGTCGTGGCGCTGCCGGAGTCCTGGTAGTCGGAAAGCGTTTCGGCCAGTTCGTCCTCGTCCTTGGCGCGGATCGAGAGTTGCAGCATCCGGCCCTTGCGATCCATGCCGATGAACTTGGCTTCGACGATATCGCCGACCTTGAAGTGCTGGCTGGCATCGTCAATGCGCTCCTTGGCGATGTCGCGGGCCGAGAGATAGCCCTCGATGCCCTCGCCCAGGTCCACCACCGCGCCGCGCGCGTCCACTTCCTTGACCGTGCCGGTCACGACCGAGCCGCGCGGATGCGTGCCCATGTACTGGCCGAACGGATCCTGCTCGAGCTGCTTGATGCCCAGGCTGATGCGCTCGCGCTCCGGATCCACCGCCAGCACGACCGCCTCGACCTCGTCGCCCTTCTTGAAGTTGCGCACCAGCTCCTCGCCCGGCGTCTGCCAGGAGATGTCGGACAGGTGCACCAGGCCGTCAATGCCGCCGTCCAGGCCGACGAAGATGCCGAAGTCGGTGATGGACTTGATCGAACCCTTGACCTTGTCGCCCTTCTTGAAGGTGGCGGCGAACGCCTCCCACGGATTGGCCTGGGTCTGCTTGATGCCGAGCGAGATGCGGCGACGCTCCTCGTCCACGTCCAGCACCATCACTTCGACCTCGTCGCCGACCTGCACCATCTTGGCCGGGTTGACGTTCTTGTTGGTCCAGTCCATTTCCGACACGTGCACCAGGCCTTCCACGCCCGGCTCAAGCTCCACGAAGCAGCCGTAGTCGGTGACGTTGCTGACCTTGCCGAACAGGCGGGTGCCGCTCGGGTAACGGCGGGCGATGTTGACCCACGGATCGTCGCCGAGCTGCTTCAGGCCCAGCGAGACGCGGTTGCGCTCGCGGTCGAACTTCAGCACGCGCACGTCGAGCTCGTCGCCGACGTTGACCACTTCCGACGGATGGCGCACGCGCTTCCACGCCATGTCGGTGATGTGCAGCAGGCCGTCAATGCCGCCGAGGTCCACGAACGCGCCGTAGTCGGTGAGGTTCTTGACCACGCCCTTGATGATGGCGCCTTCCTGCAGGCGCTCGAGCAGCTGCTCGCGCTCCTCGGAATGCTCGCTCTCGACCACCGCGCGGCGCGAAACCACCACGTTGTTGCGCTTGCGGTCGAGCTTGATGATCTTGAACTCGAGGTCCTTGCCTTCCAGGTAACCGGGATCGCGCACCGGGCGCACGTCCACCAGCGAACCCGGCAGGAACGCGCGGACATCCTTGATGTCCACGGTGAAGCCGCCCTTGACCTTGCCGCTGATGCGGCCGGTAATGGCCTCGCCCTTCTCGAAGGCGCCTTCCAGTTCGTCCCAGACCAGCGCGCGCTTGGCCTTCTCGCGCGACAGCTTGGTCTCGCCGAAGCCGTCCTCGATCGCGTCGAGCGCGACCTTGACCTCGTCGCCGACATTGATTTCCAGGGTTCCGTCCTCGTCGCGGAACTGCTCGATCGGGACGATGCCCTCGGATTTCAGCCCCGCATTGATCACGACCACGTCGGAACGGATGTCCACGACGATGCCGGACACGATGGACCCGGGTTTCAGCTTGTTGAGCGACTGGCTCTGTTCAAACAGCTCGGCAAAACTTTCGTTCATAAAATTTCCAGGGGTGGAATGGACCGCGTTGCCTGCAACGTTCATTCGAT
>DASVDY010000065.1:0-4011 GCA_036380855.1 Rhodanobacteraceae bacterium | reverse complement strand
CATCTGTGTCCATGGCGCGGTTCCGCTTCGGTTGAACGTGCTCGGGTGGTGCTTGCCAGGAACTTGGGGGCGTCGGGTTAAGTGGGGAAGACCCCTGTGCTCAGGCGCCCGTCGTCGTGCGGGCTTTGGCGATCAGCCCGGAAATATGGCGCATCGCGCTGAGTCGCTGCGCCTCCGGCGAGGCTCCGGCAAGCAACCTGGCGGCCTGGTCGAGGTCAGCGTCGCGCTGCCTGCTGCCCGCGGCGCCCGCAGGCGCGATCAGGGAATCAACGTACAGCGCGTAGGCGTAATCGTGGCGGAACGACGTGCCGGTCGCGCCGGCTTGTTGTTCTTGACGGTACCAGGTCATCGCCGGTTGCAGGGTTGCCTTGGCCTCGTCGCGGCGGCCCTGCATCGCGATCGCCTGCGCGAGGATGTACCGGGCGCGCGATTCACGCGGTTTCGGATCGGCTTGCGTGGCCGTCGCGTTCGGGATGATCGCGAGCCACTGGCGCGCCAGGGTTTCCGCTTGCGCGTAGCGCCCGAGCTGCATGGAGGCTCGCGTGGCGACGTTGAGACTGTCCGCCAGGTTCTGGTTTTTCCAGCGGGTCGCGCCTGCGTCCGTCGCCGGCACATCGATCGGCTGGATTGCGGCGCGCGCCGCGGTGGCTTCGGCCAATGCGGGTTGCAGTGCACCCTGGCTCAGTTTGATATCCCCGAGTGCCAGCGGCAGGTTGGTCGCCGCAAGCCGGCGCTGGGCAGAATCGGGCGGCCGATCCGCCATCAGCGATTGCAGGTCCCGCACGGCGGCCTGCGCCGACTGCTCCGCCCCCGCTTCGCCGGTCTCCGCGATGGCTCTCGCGAGGTCGAGCCGGATGTACCAGGTCACGGCAGCGAGGGGTTTGGGGCTGCGCGGGTCCTGCGCCAACGCCAGCGCCGCGCGCAGGGTGGCGATGGAAGTGGATACCTCGCCGCGCTCGAACTGGAACGTGGCAACCTGGGTCCGGGCCTGCGCCAGCCTGGCCCAGGCATCGACACTGGACGGGTCGAAGCGTACCCAATCCTCGGCGGCCTGCACGGCTTCGTTCGCATGCTTCGCGGCCGCCGTCGCATCGTGCCGGCCCGCCGCAAGATCACCGAGCCGCTTCACGGCAAAGAAGCGATCTTCCAGCGAATGCAAATCGCCCGGCCGGCGCGCCAGGACCTTTTCGGTCATCGCAAACACCTGCAGCTCCAGCTTTTCGGCTTCATCGATGCGGCCGAGTGCCTGCAGTTCCCCGGACTTGGTATCGGCGGTATCGGCCCAGGAGGCTGCGGCATTCAAATCCGACAAATCCAGCGCGCCAAGGCCCGCAAGCGTCTTGAGCGCCTCTTCGCAGGTTGCCAGGCCTTGCTGCGGCCGCTGGTTGAGGCAGATGATGTTCAAGGTATCGGCGTAAAGTTGCCGCACCCGGCGCGACGGATTGGCAGCGTTGACGAGCGGCCGCAGCAGGGCGGCAGCCTGATCCATCGGCGCCGAACTCCCGCCGCTCACGGCGGATCCGTAATTCGCGTTGTACAGGATCGAGGCGAGGCCATAGACCACCGGCTCGCCATCGTTGCCCGCCGCGCGCAGCTTCCCGAAGATCGCCTGGGCTTCGCCGAAATTCTTGCGCGCGGCTTTGTCGTCGCCGCTGGCATTCTGGGCCGAACCCAGGCGCACCAGCGCCATCGCCTTGTTGATTTCGGTTTCCGGGGTGAGCAACGCCGGCGGCAAGCCGTCGTAGTAATCCACGGTTTTCTGCGCGAGCATGCCCAGCGTGCCGAGCCGGCCAGTGGGTGCGAGCTCGTTGTAGAAGTCATCGATCATGAAGCCGACCAGGTTTTCCGCGTGCGTGCGCGAGGCCTGGGCTTCCGCCTGCGCGATCTTGGCGCGGTGCATGCCGATGAAGCCGAACATCGCTGCGATGATCGCGAGTACCAGCAACACCACGCAGACGGTCGCGACCATGCGCGTGCGCAGCAGGGCGCGGTGCGTTGCTGCCTCGCGTTCGCGTTGCGCCGTGAGCTGGCGCTCGGCTTCCTCGCGCGCTTCGCGCGCATGGCGCTGGTTGCGACTGGCGAGTACCACGCTGCACAGCACGTCGTGGGTCAGTTCCACGCGGCGCATGTCGAGGCGTTCCTCAATGCGCAGCAAGCGGCGATTCACCAGCGTGGGCAACGCATCGGGAGAGGCGCCTGCGGCGTCCAGTGCCTTGCGCACGCGTTCCTCGGCCAGGCTTTCGCGATAGCCGGATTCGGTCAGCAGTTCGTCCTCGATCACGCGCCGTACGCCGGCCGGCTGGTCGGCCAGCGCACGTTCGTAGAACTCGGACAGGATCGTGTCGCGTGAGCCCGCCAGCAGGTCGGCGGAAATTTCGCGGCGTCCCTGCGCCTGCCGTGCCGCGTTGAGTTCGCGGCATACCAGGCTCAGCAGCGAAGGTTCGATCTCCGCGTTGGCCAGTTCCGACCCCCCGGCGACAAAGCGCACGATCGCTTCGGCGACTTCCTGCGATACCAGCTTGCCGCCGGGTTTCACCACCGCGCTCAGTGCCTGCGCGCCGTTCATGCGCGCCAGCCGCATCCGGTTCTGCGTGATCGACGGCATGATGTCCTTTACGCTTTCCAGGTGCGCGAGATAGTCCTCGCGCAGCGCGATCAGCACGCGGTAATCGGCACGCGCAAAATCGAACTGTTCGGCGGCCTGGTCGTCTTCCTCCAGGCGTTTTTCCAGCGCCGCCGGCGCACGGTTCTCAACGAGGTCGGCGAGGTCCTCGAGGAACTGTTTTGCGCGCAGGCGGCCCGCGTCATCGGCCTGCCCGAGCGTGAAGATTTCCTCGAACTGGTCGAAGATCAGCAGCGGCATCAGCGTGTGGCCGTCGGCATCGCGCAGCAGGTCTTCGCGGTGGTGCAGGAATTCCCACAGCGATTCGCCTTCGATCGCGCTACCCGGCCGCGTCCAGTGGCCGGCTTCCGCGGTGGCACGGAAGATCGCCTGCTTGATCTGCTCGGAAGGCGAGGGCGATCCGGGCGCGTAGTCGACGCGCACGTAAACCGGGCAGAAGTCGGCACCGCGCAGGCGCGGCACCAGACCCGCGCGCAACAGCGAAGTCTTGCCCAGGCCCGATTGCCCGAACAGCACGGTCAACAGTTTGCGCTGCACGCGCCGCGCGAGCTCCGCCGCTTCCTCGTCGCGGCCGTGGAAATACGCGCGGGTTTCCTCGGAGTAGGAAAACAGCCCGAGCCAGGGGTTTTCCGGATCGAGCATCACCGTGTCGCGGCGGTTGATGTCGTTCATGCGCGCCTCCCGCTCAGCAGTTCCTGCAAGCGGCGCAGGAATCCCGGCGTGGCCTCGCCGCTTGGCAGGCGCGTCATGTGCACCGCCTTGAAATGCTCCGGCACCAGTGCGGTGGCTTCGGGCGTGTCGTCGATGCAAACCGGCAGGATGAACACCGCGCCTTCCGCGATGTTGCGCGCGCGGTCGACCGCGTAGCTCCATTCACGGCGGAAGTAGGCTTCGTGGCGGTGCTCGGTTGTCGCCGAAATCACTGGCACGAAGAAACTGCAACGCGCGATGTTCGCACGGATCTTGCGATCGTAATCGTCGCCGCCTTCGAGACGGTCGAGATCGAACCAGGTGGTGAGCCCGGCCGCATCCATGCCGGCTTTCAACCGTTGCACCGCGGGCAGGTCCTCGCGTGCGTAGCTGATGAAGATCGCGTTCTCCGGCATCTCGCGTGCCGGCGGCAGGAAGCGTTGCGGCGCATGCGAAGGCGAGGTCTGCGCCGGGCGCTGGCGCGCGCTCCAGCGCTGGTGCAGCTCGGCGACGAAGGATTCCGCGCCGCCGTACACGCGCGTGCGCACGCTGACCTGCTGCAGGAACGCGACCAGGCGTGCGTCCTTGGCGGTGTGGTCGTCGGCGAAAACCTCGGTGACATCGCGCGGGTCGGACAGGCGCTTGCGCTTGGCCATGCGCAGGAACAACCGCGCCAGCCAGTTGGAGAAGTCGCTGCC
>DASVDY010000064.1:0-4002 GCA_036380855.1 Rhodanobacteraceae bacterium | reverse complement strand
GGTTCCGCAGCACTTGCGGAATGACGTCGCCGGCGCGCTGGATCAGCACCCGGTCGCCCGGGCGGACGCCGAGCCGCGCGATCTCGTCGGCATTGTGGAGGGTCGCGTTGGTGACGGTGACGCCGCCGACGAACACCGGCTTCAGCTTCGCCGCCGGCGTCGCCGCACCGGTCCGGCCGATGTTGACGATGATGTCTTCCACGATCGTGGTCTGTTCCTGCGCGGGGAACTTGTGCGCGATCGCCCAGCGCGGCGTGCGTCCGACGAAGCCCAGCTCGCGCTGCGCGGCGAGGTCGTCCACCTTGTAGACCACGCCGTCAATGTCGAACGGCAGCGTGTCGCGCATCGCGCCGATCTTCGCGAAGTACGCAAGACACCCGCCCGCGCCACGCGCGGTCGTCACCAGCGGACTCACCGGAAAGCCCCACTCGCGCAGCTTCCGCATCACTGCGGAATGGCGCGGCGGCATTTCCGCGCCCTCGAACGCGCCCAGCGCGTAGGCGTAGAAAGCCAGCGGGCGTCGCGCCGTGATGCGCGGATCGAGCTGGCGCAGGCTGCCGGCCGCGGCATTGCGCGGATTCACCAGCGGCTTGATCTTCCCGCCGGATGCGCGCGCCTTTTCGTTGTACGCCTCGAAGCCGGCGCGTGGCATGTACACCTCGCCGCGCACCTCCAGCACGCGGGGCCAACCGGTGCCCCGCAGCTTCAGCGGGATTGCGCGGATCGTGCGCAGGTTGGCGGTGACGTCCTCGCCGGTTTCGCCGTCGCCACGCGTGGCGCCGCGCACGAACGCGCCGTTCTCGTAGCGCAGGCTGATCGCAAGGCCGTCGAACTTCGGTTCAACCGAGAACACCGGATCGCTGACACCAAGCCGTTGTTCGACCTTGCGCACGAAATCGCGCGCTTCCTTGTCGGGATCCTGTCCCGGCGGCGGTTCCGGATCGGTGAATGCGTTCGCCAGCGACAGCATGGGGATTTCGTGGCGCACCGCGAGGAACGCCGAAGACGGCGCCGCACCGACGCGCTGGGTGGGCGAATCGGGCGTGGCGAGTTCCGGATGGGCTTCCTCCAGCGCTTCCAGTTCACGCAGCATCGCGTCGTAATCGGCGTCCGGGATGTCCGGATCGTCGAGCACGTAATAGCGGTAGTTCGCATCCTCGATGCGTTCGCGCAACGCCGCGGCGCGTGCGGCGGGATCTGCATGACGGCTCATGCGCGACAGTTTAGCCGCTTGCCGCCGATCCCCGCGCAGTGCAGGATGGATGGGCTTCGGAGGTGAACATGAGCGAGCAGTGGACGCCGTTTCGGAATCCCGGTCCGGCCTTCGATTTCGGCGGCGAGCGCTTGCGCGAGACCTGGCCGCGGTTGCACGCGGGCGATCGCGAGCCCTTCCCCGACCGCGAAAACATCGCCGAGCTGCTGGCCGCCGAGGCGCGGCTCGGCGACCACGCCTTCGGCACCGACGCGGCGAAGATCGCAGCGGAACTGCAGGACGCATGGCGCGCCCTCCACCGCGGCGATTTCCGCGAGGCCTTCGAGCGCGGCGACCGCATCGGCCCGCTGGGCCAGGCAGTCGCCATTACCGCCGATGGCGTGCAGGCGTTCTTCCTGATGCCGGATGGCCCGGACAAGATCGCGCGCTGCGAGGCGCTGGTGCAACGCGCAAGCGACGTCATTGACCTGCTTCCGCTCCAGCCCGGCAGCCACTACCGATATGCGTGGGCGCTGGGCCTGCTCAGCCGCAAGTTGCCGCCACTGCAGGTGCTGGCGGAGGGACTGGGCAGCAAGCTGCATGCCGCGCTGGATGCCGCGCTGGAGCTGGACGCCGATCACGCCGAGGCGCACACGGCACTCGGGCTCTACTTTGCCGAAGCCGTGCACAGGCTCGGCGGGACGCTTTCGAAAATGACGCTGCGGGTGGATCCCGCAGCTGCCGAAGCGCATCTGCGCACGGCGACCCGGCTGACCCCGGACGCGCCGAATGCGTGGGTGGGGCTCGGGATCGGCCTCGGCCTGCTGGATGCAACCGCACATGCAACCGAACGCGCGCAAATCCTGGCCAGGGTCGCCGCCATGCAGCCTCTGGATGCGCGACAGGCACTGGAAATCGCCTACGCCAAGCGAAAGCTGGGCGCCCCGGGTTAGCCGCGGATCGCGAAAGCTGCCGGAAAGGTGGCGGGATGAAACTCGAACGCAGGTGAGAGGGCGGTCGCCAAGACTGCCGTACAGTGCGGGAGCAACCCTCGTGCGCCGGCTGTGTGTTGTTCTCACCGTCGCCCTCGCCTGCGTCGGTCCCCTCCCCGGGCGGCGCAGGCGCGGGGCGGCTCTGCGCCCGCGCGATTCCGTCGGGAACTTGAACGCGCGCTAAGCCCTGCCCTGCATCAAGGCGAGGCGCTGCAACCCCGCGGTTACAATAGGCGCGATGTCCGCGCCTCCCGATCCGCCGTCCCGCGCGGCCACCGCATCCGCGTCCCGTTCCGACCCGTCCGACACCTCGCACTTGCGCGGGCTGGTGTGGCTGGTCGCTGCCGCGTTCTTCATGCAGACGCTGGATTCGACCATCGTCAACACCGCCGTGCCGAGCATCGCGCACGCGTTGGCGGTGCGGCCCATTGACCTCAAGACGGCGCTCACCAGCTACGTGCTGACGCTGGCGATCTGCATCCCCGCGAGCGCGTGGCTGTCGGACCGCTTCGGCACGCGACGCGTGTTCGCGGCATCCATCATCGTGTTCACCGCGGGTTCGCTGGCCTGCGGCCTGTCCGGAAATCTTACCGAGCTGATCGCCTCGCGCGTGCTGCAGGGCCTCGGCGGCGCGCTGCTCATGCCGGTTGGCCGCTACGTGCTGGTGCGCGCGTTCGGCCCGCGCGATTTCGTCGCCGCCATGAGCACGGCCGGCATCCCTGGCCTGCTCGGGCCGGTGCTCGGCCCGTTGCTGGGTGGCGCGCTTTCGCAATACGCGAGCTGGCGCTGGATCTTCCTGGTCAATGTGCCGGTCGGCGTGCTCGGGTTGTGGTTGAACAAGCGCGAGATGCCGAACTTCCGCGGACCGCGTCGCGCCTTCGACTGGATCGGCTTCGCGCTGTTCGCGCTCGCTTCGGGTTTGCTGCTGGTCGCAGCCGAAAGGGTGGGCAGCAAGGGCAACTCCACGCTTTCCATCGGTTGCGCGCTCGGTGGCATCGTCGCGGGCTTCGCGTACTGGCGGCACGGCCGCCGCGCCGAACACCCGGTGGCAGACCTGTCGCTGCTGCGCGTGCGCAGTTTCTGGATCGCATTGACCGGGGCCATGTTCACGCGGCTGGGCACCGCGGGCCTGTCGTTCGTGCTGGTGCTGTTCCTGCAGATCGGCGCCGGCTGGTCGCCGACCGCCGCGGGCCTGATGCTGGTGCCGCAGGCGCTGGCCATGATCCTGATGAAGTTCCTGATAGACCGACTGATCAAGCGCCACGGCTATCGGCGCGTGCTGCGGCTCAACACCACGCTTGTCGGCGTGCTGCTCGCCGCGTTCGCGCTGCTGCAGGCGAGCACGCCGGCATGGGCCGTTGCACTGCTGATGTTCGCGTACGGCTTCATCATGTCCATGCAATACACCGCCATGAACACGCTGGCCTTCGTGGACCTTCCCCCGGAACGCGCCGCGCAAGCCTCGTCGCTCACCTCCGCCGTGCAATACCTTTCGATCAGCTTCGGCATCGCGCTGTCGTCCTTGCTGCTGGAAGCCTTCCTCGGCGGCCATCATCACGATCCGGCCGCCTACGTGCGCGGCTTCCGCCGCGCCGTGCTGTGCATGGCGCTGCTGCCGTTCATTGCGGTGTACGTGTTCACGCGATTGCGCCGCGATCGCCCGCCGCGCCGGCCGGTGGAAACGCCGGATACGGCGACCTAGCGGGAAGGAGCAGCAGAGGCGCGCACCCGCACTCGTTACCGACTACCCTTTAGCCCTTGCGGCAAACGCAGCCGGCAGTCCGATTCTTCGATGGAACAAACCACCGCAATCCTGCT
>DASVDY010000063.1:0-3967 GCA_036380855.1 Rhodanobacteraceae bacterium | reverse complement strand
GCACCGTCTTCCGACAGCAATCCGGAATCGCTTCCGCCGTCCACGCCGACCAGGGCCCAGTACACCTGCTGGCCGGAGAAACCGCGCGGGAAAGAGCCGCGCGGTGCGTGCTTCGCAAGCGCTTCGACCTTCTCGTTGGCCGCTTTCTGCGCGCCTGTGGATGCAGCCGCCGCGTCGCCTGTCACGGAGAGGCAGGCCAGCGCAAGCACAAAAACGACCAGACACGGACCAACGCGGAAAGACACGGATGAAGATCTGCCTCGATCCGCGTCCGTCCGTGTCAAAGATGTTTCTGCTTCCAGCTTCATCCCTTGACGCTCCCCAGCAACAACCCGCGGATGTAGTAGCGCTGCAAGGCCAGGAACAGCACCAGCACCGGCACCACGGTGATCACCGCGCCGGCCATCATCAGCTCGAAATCCTGCACGTGCTCGCGCGAGAGCGACGCCAAGCCGACCGGCAGCGTGTAATGCTGCTGTCCGGTCAGCACGATCAGCGGCCACATGAAGTCGTTCCAGGCGGTGAGGAAGGTGAGCACCGCCACGGTGATCAGGATCGGCTTGAGCAGCGGCAGCACGATCTGCACGAAGATGCGCGCCTCACCCGCGCCGTCCACGCGCGCAGCTTCCAGCAATTCGGTCGGGATGCCGCGCGCGTACTGGCGCACCAGGAAAATGCCGACGATCCCGAACACGGTCGCGGTGCCGGGCAGGATCACGCCGGCGTAGGTGTTCACCAGTCCCACGTATTTCAGCAGCAGGAACAGCGGCAGCATGGCGACCTGCGCGGGGATCACCAGTCCGCCGATCAGCACGCCGAAAAGCTTCTCGCGGCCGGCGAAACGCAATTTGGCGAAGGCGTAGCCGGCCAGCGTGTTGCAGATGAGCGAGAGCAGCGTGATCGCGGTCGAGATGAACAGGCTGTTGGCGAAATACCGGCCCATGCCGGCGCGTGCGAACAGCGTCTGGTAATTCCCGAACGTCGGATGCGCCGGCCACAGCGGCGGCGGCAGCGAGCTCGCCTCGCCGGGCTGCATGAAGGACACCGAGAGCATCCACGCGAGCGGAAACAGCACGATCGCCGTGACCAGGACCAGCAGCCCGTTGAGGACCCACTTGCTCGCTCGCGGGCTCACGACAGCCCCTCCCGCGCTTCGCCCGCGCGCCACATCACCGCGGTCACCGCGAACATGATCACGAACAGCAGGAACGCCACCGCGGAAGCGGTGCCCATGTTCCACCACTTGAAGCCCTGGTCGTACATCAGGTACAGCACGCTGGTCGTGCTCTGCAGCGGGCCGCCTTCGGTGATCACGTAAGGCTCGGCGAACAGCTGGAAGTAACCCGAAACGGTGAGGATGCCGACCATCATCAGGATCGGCGACAGCATCGGCAGGGTGATGTGGCGGAACTGCCGCCATGCCGAGGCGCCGTCGATGCGCGCGGCCTCGTAGAGGTCGGCCGGGATCGCCTGCAGCCCGGCCAGCAGGATGATCATGCTGTAGCCGAAGTTCTTCCAGACCGCGAACAGGATGATCATCGGCATCGCCCAGTGCGGATCGCCCAGCCAGTCAACCGGGTGGATGCCAAGGTGCGCCAGCACGAAATTGACCACGCCGTATTTCGGATTGAAGAGATAGCGCCAGATCACCGCCACCGCGACCACGGTGGTCACCACCGGCGCGAACAGTGCGGTGCGGAAGAACGGCTTGAAGCGCGTCAGCGGCGAATTGAGCAGCAGCGCAGCGCCGAGCGCGGCCATCAACGACAGCGGCACGCCGGCAATCACGAAGTACAGCGTGTGCCACAGCGCCGCCCAGAACTGCGGATCGTGCAGCAGCGCCCAGTAGTTGTGCAGGCCGACGAAGCGCAGGTTGTGGAGGTCGGCGAGCGCGTACAGATCGTAGTCGGTCAGGCTGAGCGCAAGGCCCGCGAGCACCGGCAACAGGAAGAACACGCCCACCACCAGCAGTGCGGGCGCAAGGAACAGCCAGGCGACGGAACTGCGGTTCATGGCTTGGCTTTCCGTTCCCGATCCAGTACCCAGCGCCGTTTGGCGAGAATGGTGTCGGCCTGCCGATCCATGTCCGCGGTAGCCTCATCTATCGTCAGTTGCCCGGCGATCGTGCGCGCCGCCACCTGCTGCATCATGGTGACGATCTGCTCCCACTCGGGCACCTGCGGCGTGGATGCCAGGCGCTCCAGTTGTTCGCGGAACGCATGCAGCTTCGGATCGCCTTCCAGGGCTGGACTGTGCCACGCCGAGCGCCGCGGCGGCAGGTCGCCGAGCAGCTCATAGAATCGCTGCTGCACCTTGGGCCGCGAGAGATATTCGACCAGCGCCCAGGCCGCAGCCTTGTGCCGCGAGTGCACCGGGATCGCGAGGCTGGAGCCATAAGCGACCGAATCGCCCGGACCATCCGGGCCCGGCAAGGGTGCGGTGGACCAGTCGTCCTGTTGCGAAGCCGGCAGGCGCTTGCGGAATTCGCCGATGTTCCAGGGACCGGATAGATAGAACACGAACGCGCCGCGCCCGAACTCGTCCCACGGGTTGCCCACCTGGATGTTGGTGACGGCAGGCACGTCGCCGCGCTTGAAGAGCCCCACGTAGAACGCCAGCGCGCGCTTGAACCCAGCGCTTTCGAAATTGCCGTAGCGCCCGCCGTCGCGCAACAACGGCACGTGTTGCTGCAACGCCAGCGCGAGCAACTGGTCGTATTCGTTGGTCGGCAGCAACGCGCCCCATCGCTTGCCGCCGCTGGTCCTGCGGATGGCATCCATCTGCGACTGCCACTGCGCCCAGGTTGGCGGCGGCGCGTCGAATCCTGCCTCGCGCAGCAGGTCCGAGCGGTAGAACAGCAGCCGCGTATCCACGTACCAGGGCACGCCGTACAGCACGCCGCCGATCCGGTTGGTCGCGAGCACGGTCGGGAAATAATCGTCGCTGCGCACGTCCTTCGATCGCGCCACCCGCGCGTCGAGCGGCTCCAGCGCATGCAGCGCGGCGAATTCGGGGATCCAGGTGTTGCCGATCTGGGTGAGGTCCGGCAGCGAATCGCCGGCGTAGGCGGTCAGCAATTTCTCGTGCGCGGCGGTGAGCGGGATCTGCTGCACGTGCACCCGGATGTCCGGGTGCTCGCGCTGGAACTCCGGCAACAGCTTGACCACCGCCTCGCCCTCACGGCCGATGGTCCAGAACTCCAGGGTCTTGTGGTCGCGGGTCGCGCCGCAGCCTGCGAGCAAAAGCGCGAAAACCGCGAGTGCTGCGAACGGGCCTGCGCGCCTTGCACTCATCGGGTCGGAATGGAAGCCGGTGGTCCCCCCGAGGATGCGCCCGAGGCAGGCTTCGCGTCCACATCCGGCGCCGTCGCGCCCGCCTGCAGCCACCCGCCGGTGAATCCCGCGCGCTCGAGGCCTTCGCGGATGTGCGGGTTGGAGCGCATCACCTTCCACACGAAGCCGCTGCGGTAGTTCTCCAGCATCAGCAGGATCGGGCCTTCGTCAATGCCGAGGTACTCGTTGTCGAACCAGCCCTGGCCCGGCACCACGTGGCCGCTGCGCAGCGGCGTCTTCAGCTCGAAGGTGGGGTTGAACGCATCCACGAACCCGAACTTCGAATAGATCCACTGCCCGTAGCGGTCGTACATCGCCTGGATCGCCGGCAGCACGATCTGCGGCGAGAACACGATGGACGAAATCGCCGCGGTCGGAGCGAGAGTGCCGTCGTCGAACACGCGATCCACGTCCGCGCCGCGCGCGGCGTAGCCGCTGAAGGTCGTGCGCTGGCCGTTGTGTTCCCAGATCACGTTCGCGGGACCGTTGCAGGCGGTGAGCCCCCATATGTTCGCCCCGTAGCCCTTCCAGTGCAGCGGATTTGCGATCGCGTAATCGCGCTGCGCGACCGTCGCGCGCGCGCTGTTCTCGAAGTAATCAATGCCCTTCGCGCGCATGTAGGCGTCCTGGATGCC
>DASVDY010000062.1:0-14222 GCA_036380855.1 Rhodanobacteraceae bacterium | reverse complement strand
CGCTGGGCGTGCTGTTTCCGGAGGTGGATTCGCTCTACGGCGTGCCGCAAAGCGCGCAGCACCACCCGGAAGTGGATTGCGGCGTGCACCAGGAACTGGTGATGGACCAGGCGGCGCAACTCGCGCCCGGCAACGACCTGGTCGGCTTCTGCGCGCTCACCCACGACCTGGGCAAGGCGCTGACGCCCGCAGACGTGTTGCCGAAGCACATCGCGCACGAACACCGCGGCGTCGCGCCGCTGCGCGCGCTGTGCGAGCGCCTGCGCGTGCCGACCGAACATGCGCAACTGGCCGAGCTCACCTGCCGCCACCATCTGCTCGCGCATCGCGCGCTGGAATTGAAGCCCGCCACGGTGCTGGAACTGCTGCTCGCGTTCGACGCCTTGCGCCGGCCGCAGCGGCTGGAAGTTTTCCTGCTCGCCTGCATGGCCGACAAGCGTGGCCGCTTGCAACACGAAAACGACACATATCCGCAGGCGGACTACCTGCGTGCCGCGCGCGTGGCCGCGGCCTCGATCACTGCGCAGCCGTTCGTCGAGCGAGGCTTGCAGGGCACGGCAATCGGCGAAGCGATGCGCCGCGCGCAAGTCGAGGCGATCGCGGCCGTGCCGAGACCGTCATAGCCGCTCGCTGCGATCCACCGCGACCAGCGGCGCGAACAATGCTTCGGCATCCAGCTCGCGCGCGAACAGCATCGCCTGGAAACGCTCGCCCATCTCGCCCGGCAACGTCAGCCGCTTGACCTCGCCCGCCAGCGCGTAACGCGCGGCCTCGTCGTGCGTTTGCGCATAAGCCTGCGCGAAGGCGGCATCCAGCCCGGCCGCCATCAGGAACCGTGCCTGGCTCGCATAGCTGACGAAATCGAAACCCGAGGCGATGCCGGCTTCGATCAGCGCGGTGAAATCCACGAAAGCGGTGATGTCCTGAAGGCCCGGATTCCACAGCGGATCGGCGTGGGCGCGATGGCGGTAATGGCACACCAGCGTGCCGTCGCGGCGCTCCGGCAGATAGAACTCGCGGCGCGGGTAACCGTAGTCCACGAAAAGCGCCACGCCTCTCTGGAGGGTGCCGGCGATCGCATCGATCCACCACGGCAGCTGCGGCAGCACTTCCGAACGGTAGCCGTCCGCCAACGGCGCGCCGAGCTTGCGCTGCAGGTGGCGAACCGCGCCGGCGACCAGCGCGTCGGCCGGCTGGTCCACGCGGATGAAGGCGCCGTCCTTGTCCACCGCGACATGCTCCTCGAACACCTCGCCCTCGCCCACGCGGAAGCGCGTGACCGGCAGCGCATCCAGCACTTCGTTGGCGAACAGCACGCCGCCCCACGGCGACTGCGGCGGGCGGTCCAGCCATTGCACGCGGTCGAACAGATCCGGCGGCAAGGTCTCGTGCAACAACCCGCGCTGGCGTTCGCGCAAGTCGGCACTCGGTTCCAGCAGCCAATATTGCCTCGGCAAAGCGTCCAGCGATTGCAGCCCGAGCAGGCAGTCGCGCGCGAATGCGCCACTGCCGCCGCCCAGCTCGAAGAAGACCGCGCCCTCGCCGCAACTGCGCAGCGCGGGCGCAAGCGCGTTCGCCACGCAACCCGCGAACAGCGCGCCCAATTCCGACGCGGTGACGAAGTCGCCGGCCTTGCCGAATTTCAGCCGACCGGCGCTGTAGTAGCCCAGCCCCGGCGCGTACAGGCAGCGCTCCATGAAACGCGCGAACGGCATCGGTCCGTGCGCCGCGATTTCGGCGCGGATCGCCTCCGCCAACTGTTGCGAATGCGCACGTTCCCCGGCAGTCGGTTCAGGCATCTCGTTGCTCACGGACATTCCATTTGCGGCCACGGCACGAATCCCGCAGGATAACGCGGCCATGATGAAAGCATCAGGACAGCCCGTCGCTCTGGTCACCGGCGCCGCCAGGCGCATCGGCGCGGTGATCGCGCGCACGCTGCACGCGGCGGGCTACGACGTGGCGCTGCACTGCAGGCATTCGGTCGGGGAACGTGATGCGCTGATCGCGGAACTCGAATCGCAGCGCGCGGATTCCACGTTGGGCTTGCAGGCCGATCTCGCCGAAAGCGATCGCCTGCCCGAACTCGTCGGGCAGGCTGTCGCACGCTTCGGCCGGCTGGATGCGCTGGTCAACAACGCTTCTTCGTTCTACCCCACGGTGCTTGGCGAAATCACCGCCCGGCAATGCGACGAGCTGTTCGCCGCGAACGCGCGCGCGCCGCTGCTGTTGGCGCAGGCCGCGGCGCCCCATCTGAAAGCCGCCCGCGGCGCGATCGTCAACATCGTGGACATTTACGCGCAGCGTCCGCTGCCGCAACACGCCGCCTACTGCATGAGCAAGGCGGCGCTGGCGATGGCCACCCTGTCGCTGGCACAGGAACTCGGCCCCGAGGTGCGCGTCAACGGCGTCGCGCCGGGCGCCGTGCTGTGGCCGGAGTCCGGCAAGGAGTACGCGGACCGGCAGGCGATCGTCGCGCGCACGCCGCTGGGACGCGCGGGTTCGCCGCAGGACATCGCCGGCGCGGTGTTGTGGCTGCTGAAAGAAGCGCCTTTTGTCACCGGCGAGATCATCCGGGTGGACGGCGGAAGGGCGCTCGCCATCTGAAATGAGCAATGCGTTCATGTCTTCTTGAGCTGCGATCTGCCACCCTGCGCGCATCGCACCCACGCAGCACCCGATGAGCACTCTCGCCCCCGCCGTTCCGATTTCCGCTCCGCCGGCTTCCCGCATCGCCCGCGTCATCCTGGATTTCCTGGGCGACATTCCGCGCAGCGCCGAACCGGCTTCGGTCTCGCCACGCGTGCGCGCCGAAGCGATCGCCGTGCACGCGCGCCGGCGCGCCTTCCTGGCATCGGCTTCGCTGTCGCTCCCGCCCGGACCGATCGGCTGGCTGACCGTGCTGCCGGAGCTGGTCGCGATCTGGAAGATCCAGGCGAAGATGGTGGCCGACATCGCCGGCGCATTCGGGCAGAAATCCACCCTTACCCGCGAGCAGATGCTGTATTGCCTGTTCCGCCACACCGCCGCGCAAGCGGTGCGCGACCTGGTGGTGCGGGCGGGCGAGCGTTTCGTGGTGCGACACGCCACCGCGCATGCGCTGCGCACGGCCGCCGAGCGCATCGGCTTGCACCTTTCGCGGCGCGCGCTGCGCAACGGCCTGTCGCGATTGCTGCCGGCGGTCGGCGCGGCAGGGGTGGGCGTCTACGCGTGGCTGGACACCCGCCAGGTCGCGCGCACCGCGATCGCGATGTTCTCGCACGAGATCGCCTTCGCGCACAGTACCGAAATCCCGGCGCGACGCGTGGACCAGGTGGCCCGCGAAGCGGGCCTGTGAGTCAGCGCAGCAGGTCGCAGTCGAGCTGGCGCAACGCGCTCGCATCCTCCGAATCCTGCAGCCTGCGCCAGCGGTCGCCGACCGTTTCGTCGCCCTCCGGAACAGGCAGCCGCGGTTCGATTTCCGCCAGCGGCGCGAGCAGGAACGCCTGTTTCCATTCGGGGCGATCCAGCGCCTGCGTAGCGAAGGCCACGACATCAATGTCGAGGGTGCGGTCTGCATAACGCGGCCCGCCGCGGCGGCGGCCCTGGCGATCTTCGAGCGCGTGCAGCCACGCGTTCAGCGCATCGAGGTCGAGGTCGCTTTCCAATCCCACGGCCAGGTTCCAGAACGGCGCGCCATCGAAGCCGGCCGCGGGACTCTCGTACACGGCGGACACCCTGAGCGCGCCAAAGCGTTCGCGCAGTTCGCGCAGGGCCGCGCGCAGATGCCGCTCCGGCTCGATGTTGGATCCGAGGCTGAGCCAGGCGTGCGCCATGTCAGGCCCGGCTGCCGCGCTCGATGCACACGCCCACCGACCTGGCTCCGCGCACCGCCCCGGGCTTCGACAATTTCAGGCGCAACCACTTCACGCCGAATTCCTCGCGCAGGATCTGCGCGCAGCGTTCGGCCAGGGTTTCCACCAGCTGAAACTCCGAGGCTTCGACGAAGGCGATCAGCCGCTTCGAGACGCGCTTGTAGTCCAGCGCGTCCCCGATGCGTTCGCTGGCCGCCGGCCTGGTGTTGTCGAAGCCCATCTCGATATCCAGCGTGACCGGTTGGCGGATGCGCCGCTCCCAGTCGTAGATGCCGATCACCGTGTGGATGGTGAGCGCTTCGATGAAGACGATGTCCATGGGCGAGCGGTCAGGGGTGAGTGGAGAGGGCGCGAAAACCGATTGTCACAGCATTCCCGAGAGCTTCCAAACAGCGAGCGCCATGCAGTGGCACCGAAATGGCGCACGGGTGAGATCGTTGTCGCTCTCGCCCCTCGCCCCTCGTCCCTTGCCCTCCGTGTCAGATCGCCGCAAGGCTCTCCAGGTCCCACCTTGGCCGCACCACGATCTCCGGCCCCTGCACCTGCCCGGCAGCCAGCCGCAGCGCGCCGGCCAGCGCGATCATCGCGCCGTTGTCGGTGCAGAAGGCCAGGCGCGGGAAATAGGTGCGGAACCCTTCGCGCTCGCCAGCCTGCGCCAGCTGCGCGCGCAGCTTCCTGTTGGCGCCAACGCCGCCGGCGACGACCAGCCTGTCGTAGCCGGTTTGCGCCAGGGCGCGGCGGCATTTGATGGCCAGCGTTTCCACGATCGCATCCTCGAACCCGCGCGCGATGTCGGCGCGGGTCTGCTCCGACCGGTCCGAATCGCGCCAGGCCAGCAGCACCTGCGTCTTCAGGCCGGAAAAGCTGAAATCCAGCCCTGGCCGGTCGGTCATCGGACGCGAGAACCTGAACGCCTCCGGCCGGCCGCTTTCGGCGAGTTTCGCCAGGTGCGGGCCGCCCGGATACGGCAGCCCCATCAGCTTGGCGGTCTTGTCGAAAGCCTCGCCGGCGGCATCGTCCAGGGTGTCGCCCAGGATGCGGTAGCGGCCGATCGCCTCCACGCCCACCAGCATCGAGTGCCCCCCGGACACCAGCAGGGCCACGAAGGGCGGCTTGAGCGGTTCGACATCCGGCGGCAGTTCCTCGAGCAAGGGCGCCAGCAGGTGTCCTTCCATGTGGTGGACGCCGATCGCCGGCACCTCCAGCGCCCAGGCCAGCGCCCGGGCCAGCGAGGCCCCGACCAGCAGGGCGCCGATCAGGCCGGGCCCGGAGGTGTAGGCCACCCCGCCCAGGTCGCGGACCGACAGGCCGGCCTCGTCCAGGGTCTGGTGCAGGAGCGGCAGCAGCTTGCGGACGTGGTCCCGGCTGGCCAGTTCCGGCACCACGCCGCCGTATTCGGCGTGCAGGGCCACCTGCGAATACAGGGCATGGGCCAGCAGGCCGCGGCCGGCCTGGTAGACCGCCACCCCGGTTTCGTCGCAGGAGGATTCGACGCCCAGGACGGGCTTTGAAAATTCAGTGGTGGACACGCTATACTTTGCGGCTCGCCCGGAACAGGCCGGGCAGTTTAGCAGTGGAGCCGATATGCCCAGCGTCAAGGTTCGCGAGAACGAACCCTTCGAAATCGCCCTGCGCCGCTTCAAGCGCACCTGCGAGAAGGCCGGCGTGCTCGCCGAAACCCGCAAGCGCGAGTTCTACGAAAAGCCGACCCAGGAACGCAAGCGCAAGCGCGCCGCGGCCGTGAAGCGCCACCTTCGTCGCCTCTCGCGCGAAGTGACGCGCCGCGAACGCTTGTATTGATTGGCGGCCGAAAGCTGCTGCGCTCGGCAGCTTGCACGCCGGCGGTGCCCGGAATCCTCACGTACAGACGCGTACACTCCGGTTCCTGCGCGCCGCCGACGCACAATCTGCCTTCGCTCGCGACGCTTTCGAACCGCTCTTGCTTGGATGAGGCCGGCACAGGATGCCGGCTTTTTGCGTTTCCGGCACCCGGCTTTGCTTCAAACAAGGAACGAACGATGAGCGCCCTGAAAACCCGCCTCGGCGACGACATGAAGGCCGCGATGAAGTCCGGCGACAAGCAGCGCCTGGGCACCATCCGGCTGGTGCAGGCCGCGATCAAGCAGCGCGAGGTGGACGAGCGCATCCAGCTCGACGACGCGCAGGTACTGCACGTGCTGGAGAAGATGCTGAAGCAGCGCCGCGACTCGGTGTCGCAATACGAAAGCGCCGGCCGCGAGGACCTCGCCGCGCAGGAGCGCTACGAGATCGGCGTGATCGAATCCTACCTGCCGGCGCAGTTGTCGGAATCCGA
This sequence comes from Rhodanobacteraceae bacterium, assembly GCA_036380855.1. Taxonomy (GTDB): domain Bacteria; phylum Pseudomonadota; class Gammaproteobacteria; order Xanthomonadales; family Rhodanobacteraceae; genus 66-474. Next base: position 8,054 of record DASVDY010000062.1, on the reverse strand, counting down.
ACTTGACGCGCTGGTCGCGTCCGCGATCGCCGATGCGGGCGCCACCTCCGCGCGCGACATGGGCAAGGTCATGGCGCTGCTGAAGGAACGCGCCGCCGGGCGCGCGGATTTCGGCGCGCTCTCGCAACGGGTGAAGAGCGCGCTTTCGGCCTAGCTCACGGGGCGCGCCTGAGCGCCACCACCGCATTCAGCCCGCCGAATGCAAACGCATTCGACAACACCGCACGTACCTCGCGCTCGCGCGCCACATTCGGCACGTAATCCAGGTCGCATTCCGGATCGGGGTCGAGGAAGTTGGCGGTGGGCGGGACCACGTTCTCGCGCAGCGCGCCGATCGCGGCGACCAGCTCGATCGCGCCGGCCGCGCCGAGCGCATGGCCATGCACCGACTTGGTGGACGAGACGGCGAGCTTGTCTGCGTGCTCGCCGAAAGCCTTCCTGATCGCGCGCGTCTCGGTCGGATCGTTGGCCGGGGTGCCGGTGCCGTGCGCGTTGATGTAATCCACGTCGCCCGCGTTCCATCGCGAATCGCGCAAGGCGCCTTCGATCGCGCGCGCCGCGCCCACGTCTGAAGGCAGCACGACGTCGCCGGCGTCGGCCGACATGCCGGCGCCGGCGAATTCGGCGAGGATTTCGGCACCGCGCGCGCGCGCGTGGTCGAATTCCTCGAGCACGAACATGCCCGCACCTTCGGCCAGCACCAGGCCGCGGCGCTGCCTGCAGAACGGGCGACAGGTGTCGTCGGCCAGCACGCGCATGGCTTCCCACGCGCGCAGCACGCCCAGGGTGATGCACGCCTCGGTGCCGCCGGCGAGCGCGACGTCGCAGGTGCCGCTGCGCACCAGCGCGAAAGCCTGCGCGAACGCGTGGTTGGCCGAGGCACAGGCACTGGATGTGACGAAGGTCGGGCCGGTGATGCCGAGATCAATGGACACCTGCGAAGCAGGCGCGCTCATCATCCGCCGCACGATCGAGAGCGGGTGCATGCGCGGATTGCCTTCCTTGTACAGCCGCCGCGAACACTCGTCGTTGGTCTGCTCGCCGCCGGTGCCCGTGCCAACCACGCAGCCGGTGCGCGCACCGATTCCGCTGGCGCGGAATTCCAGACCCGATTGCGCCACCGCTTCGCGCGCGGCGATCAGCACGAATTGCGAAACGCGGTCCAGCAGCAGCAGTTTCTTTTCGTCGAAATGCCCCAGCGGATCGTAGTCGCGCACCTGGGCGGCCACGCGCACGCGCAGCGTGGGGTCGTCGAAGCCGGCAAGCGGCGCGATCGCGCTGCGGCCTTCGCGCATGCCCGCCCACACCTCGCGCGCATTGTTCCCGAGCGCGCAGATCGCACCCATGCCGGTGATGACGACGCGGCGGTTCATCGCGATCCCGCGACTCAGGCGGCAGGCGGCGCTGCCGGCGGCGGGCTGGCGGCCTTGTCCGCCAGCAGTTTGCGCACCGTTTCCACCAGGCCACCCACCGACTCGGTGTCGAAGTTGGGATCGCGATCGGGCATCTGGATGTTGTAGTGATCCTCGATCTCGAAAATGATCTGGATGGCATCCAGGGACGGGATCTCCAGGTCCTTCAAGGTGGACTCCGGCGTGATCTTCGCCACGTCAATGCTGGCTTCCTTGGCGATGATGCCGAACACCGTCTGCTGCACGTCGTCGCTCATTGCATGCTCCCGAAAGTTTGTCTGTGCAGCCCGGTGCACGGATGTACCGGCACCGGATCACCGCTCCCGCGAATCCGTATCCGGGCGAGAGCCGGACCCGGCGTACCCCGGGCACTCCGGGATGGACTGGCCCGGAGCCTCGATGATGCCCGCGCGATCGCCGCCCAGCATCAGGATGCCGGCCACGATGATCGCGGAACCGAGCGCCTTTTCCCAGTGCACCGATTCGCCGAACACCGCGCTCGAGGCGATCATCACGCTGACGAACACGATCGCGCTGGTCGCATAGGCCGCGGACAGCGTGGACTTGCTGAGGATGGCCATCCATGCCAGGAATGCGCCCAGGTAACAGCCGATCGCCACCCACAGCCACGGCGTGGCAAGCGCCGCAAGCACCGAGGCCCGATCCAGGTCGAACGCCCCGACCGCGCTGCCGGCGAATTTCAGCGAGATCTGGCACAGCGTTTCCAGCGCCAGCAGGGCCAGCCACGCGGCCAGCACCGGCCAGGCGGTCCGGGAGGCGGCCTTCATGCGCATTGCGCCTCGCCGCGATCCACGCGCGCCAGCCGGTCCACGCGCGCGAACACGCCGTCCACGAAGCGGTTGCGATGGCGGTACCAGAGCGTGTTGCCGTGCAGCCGGCTTCCCAGCCGCGCCTTTTCCTGGTGCAGGCCCTGGCCGCTTTCGTAGACGGGGATGCGCATCGCGATGCAGTGGCGGACGTTCTCCAGCCAGCTCACGCGGTACAGGTTGTAACGCAGGCGCGCCTGCGGGTCGGCGCCGAAGAACTTGTCCAGCAGCCGCGTGGAATCCTGCAGCACCAGGTTGAACGCGAGCAGCGCCTCGCCTTCCCGGTAGGTCACGCAGAACGCGCGGCCGGGCATTTCGCTCAGCACGTTCTCGAAATAGGCCGCGTTGAGTTCCTCGAAATGGAATTCCGCATGCGCGAGCGTCGCGCGATACAGGCGCATCACCTCGTCGCGGATGCCGTCGAGATCGCCGCGCCATTCGATCTGCAAGCCGGAAGCGGCGCGCCCTTTGCGCCGCAGGTCCTTGCGCGTGGCCGAGCCGAGCGAGGCAAGGTAGCCATCGAGATCGTCGAACGGCAGGTCGAGCGTGGCACCCGGCAGGCCGGGCATCGCGCGCAGGCCGTGGCGGGGCAGCACCCGATTCCACGCGGCCGCCAAGTCCGCGGCGTCCTTGATCGCCAGCATCTGCGCGTGTTCGCGCACGGCCAGCGCTTCCATCCCGGCGAGGAGCGCGTCCAGCCATTGGATGCGTTCGCGCTCGCTCGCCGCCGGATCGAAGCCCACGCGACAATGTTCGGTGACCGGCGAACCCAGCGCGAGCATCGGGATGCGCAATAGCCGCGGCAGCAGTTTCGCCGTCGCCTCGGTGACGCGCTTCAGCGCGCCGGACACGGTGGTATCCAGCCGGTAATCAGTGAGGAACGCCGGGACCGCGGCCAGCAGGCGCGCGCCTTCGCGCACCACCAGATAGACGAAGCGGAAGCCGGGCAGTCGCGCACGCTCGATCGCGCGCAGGTACGACCAGTCTTCCAGCTCGCCAGGGAACAGTGCGTTCCACGGCCCGGGTTCGACCGCCTCGACCGAATCGAGTACGTGTGTCTCGATCATGCCATCGGCGCGGCGACAGCCGGCGCAAGCGATTGGGCGTCGCGCTCCCGCAGCGCGCGCTCGAAAAATTCGACCGAGCGCGCGATGACCTCCGCACGCTGACCGTCCACCGTGATCATGTGATAACTGTCGGTGAGCAGCACCGTCTCGGTGGGCGCCGACACGCGCCGCTCGATCAGTTGCGCGTTGCGCACGCTGGCGATGTCGTCGTCGGCCGAATGCATGATCAGGCACGGCGCACGCACCTTGTGCAGGCGCGGGCGCACGTTCCAGACCAGCTTGTGGAATTCCGCGAGCGAAGGCCACGGATTGCCGGGCAGCCCGGCCATTTCGCTCTGGCCGTCGAACATCGCGCCGGCGATCCGCGAGCGCACGCGCTCGTCCTTGATGCCGTACGGGAAGCTCTCCATGAAACGACGCTCCTTGAACAGGCCCAGGCCGCACACCAGCGGCAGCATGAACGACAGCCGTGCCATCTTCGGGATCGTCCAGCCGTCGTAGAAGAAGGTGCTGCCGTAAAGGCCCAGGCCCGCAACGTCTTGCGGACGATCCATCGCCAGTTGCAGCGCCAGCACCGCGCCCATCGAGAGCCCGGCCACGAACAGGTGATCCACGTCCTGCATCAGCTTGTCGGCCGCCGCCTGCACGCTCGCGCGCCAGTCGCGCCAGCCGGTCTTCAGGAGATCCGCTTCGCTGCCGCAGTGCCCGGCGAGCTGCATGCCATAGACGGTGTAACCGGCGCGGTGCAGGCCCTTGCCGACGAAACGCATCTCCGCGGGCGTGCCGGTGAGCCCGTGGATCAGCAGCACGCCGGAGCGTCCGCCGCGCAGCAGGAAGTCGGCCTGCTTGATCATGGATTGGGTCATGCCGCGCGCACCCGAAACTCTGCAAATCCGGAGGGAAGTTGTCGTATCACGCGCTTATCCCGCCATCAGGTCAATTGGGTGCCGCACACGAGCGCGACGCCGATCACGATCGCGGTGGTGCCCAGCCAACGCCGTGCCGAAATCCGCTCGCGCAGGACGAAGCGACTGGCCAGCACCACGCCCACGTAGGACAGCGCCGCGATCGGGAAGGCGAAGCTGAGCGGCGCCCGCGAAAGCGCGGCGAACCACAGCACGAATTCCACCGCATAGATCAGAACGCCCAGCGCGATCCAGCGCGAAGCGATCACGCGCCGCAACAGCGCAAGGATGCCGCGCGCGCGCGGTGCCTCGTGGTGCCCCACGCCAAGTTTGAAGCACACCTGCCCGAACACGTCGCAGGAGACGGAGCCGAACAGCAGCAGCAAGGTGAGGGACATCGTGGCCGATTATGTCAAAGTGCCGGGGTTGCAGGCGGCGACCAGGGTCGCCGCGAGTATGCGATCCGCCTCACGGTTGCGCGCCAGTTCGGAGGCTTGGGCCTGCTCGCGCCGGGGTTGATCCATGTGTGACTCGATCCGCTTGAGAACGTTCCGGTGGCCGGGCGGCGAATACTCGCCGCACACGTCGGCGCCGAGCACGCGCTTGCGTGCCCCCACCGCCTCGATCACCGCCGCCACCGCGCTCAGGGGCATCCGGCCCTGGTCCCAGTTGGTCAGCGCCTCGCCTTCGGGCAGCACGTCCTTGTCCAGCGTGATCCATACCGACTCGGTCGGCAGCGCCGCCACGACCGCATCGCAAGCATCGGCCAGTCGCCTTTCGGCGAGGTTTCGCCAGTGCAATGCGCCATCGCGCCATGCATGGCCGGGTCCGTCGGCGATGCGGCGCCGTACCCGCGAGGGCGCGTGCGACCAGGGAAACAGAACCAGGCGGCCGGAATCGAGCGCGCCCAGGTTGCCGCCCTTGCGAGCCGGGTTGACCAGGTCGTCGCTGCACGGACCGGCCGTCACCACCCGCCGCACGTTGGGCAGTTCCAGCACGCGATTGACCCACGATCCGCAATGCCAGCGGGGCGCGAGCCGAACCCAGTCGGGATGGTTGTCCAGATGCAGGATGCTGACCGGTTCGGCGATCCGTTCGATCAGCAGCGCGGCGAGGTGATGGAAGTCGCCCGAGCCCAGGAAGTTGATCGCGGGCGCGGGGTCGCCGGCGCGCGCAATGCGTTCGCGCGCCGCGCGGACAGTTTTCCGGCGGCTCCACAGCCGCAGTGCCGGCCCGAGGTCGCGCAGGTCGAGGATGGAAACCGAATCCCACGGCACTGCATCGCGCAACGCTTCCGCATCCACGCTGCCGTCGGTGTCCAGGATGCGGAGGTGGGCGGGCATTCGCCTAGTATTCCCTCCCCCCGCCGAAGGGGGAAGGGACCCCGAAGGGCGATCCGGGCTGCCTCGCGCGGCCCGCTCGCAGGCCGCCCTGCCCCGGCGGGCGCTCGCGCAGCCCCGCCGGAGTGAAGGGGTGGCGCTATTTGGCCAGTGTCACGGTGCCGTGCATTATCGCCGCGTGCCCGGGGAACGAGCAGAAGAACACGTAGTCGGTTCCCGGCTTGAGCGCGGAGGGCTTGAAGCTCACCGACGCCGATTCGCCGCCGCCGATCACCTTGGTGTGCGCGATCACGCGCGCATCGCCCGGTTTCACGTAATCCTTGTCCAGCCCGGCCTTGATGCCGTCGGCTTCCACGCCCGCCTGGTCGGCGGCGCTGGTCAGCACCCAGTCGTGGCCCATCACGTTGCGCGGCAGCTTGCCGGTGTGCTTGAGCGTGACGGTGAAAGACTTGCAGGTTTTCGGCACGGTGACGCTGGACACATTGAACTGCATGGCGTCGTTGGCCTCGACCGTGGTGGCGCAGTTGGCCGCCCACAGCGGCGTCGAGAGCAGGCCGAGCGCAGCGAGCGCGAGCATACGGAGCATCATGTCAGACTCCTGAGTCTGGTTTCGGAATCCGGGTATTTTCCGCCGGGCGTCCCGAGAGCTCCTTGACCCAGGTCATGGCGATCCCGGCGGTAGCCGATCGTTCAGCCGCGCGCGCCGGCCCGGTCACTCCTCATCCGACCCCTCGTTCACGCCCTCGAACAGGAACGTCGAAAGGTAGCGCTCGCCGGTATCGGGCAGCATCGCCAACAGCACCGAACCCTGCGGCGCTTTCTTCGCCACCTCCAGCGCGGCGGCGACGGTCGCGCCGGACGACAGGCCACAGAAGACGCCTTCTTCCCGTGCGAGGCGCCGCGCGGTGTCGCGCGCGACCACTTCGTCCACGGGCACGATCTCGTCGGCGATGGTTCGGCTGAGCACGGCCGGCAGGAAGTCCGGCGTCCAGCCCTGGATCTTGTGCGAATGCCATTCGCCGCCGGCGAGCAGCGACGCATTGGCCGGTTCCGTTGCGATGACCTTGATGTCGGGACGCGCCAGTTTCAGCACCTCGCCCGCGCCGGTGAGCGTGCCGCCGGTGCCCCAGCCGCTGACGAAATAGTCCAGCCGCCGTCCCGCGAAATCGCGCAGGATTTCCGGCCCGGTGGTATTGCGGTGGTACGCGGGGTTGGCTTCGTTATCGAATTGGCGGGTCAGGAACCAGCCGTGCTTCTTCGCGAGATCCTCGGCCTTGCGCACCATTCCGCCGCTGCGCTCGGCCGCCGGCGTCAGGATCACCCTGGCGCCGTACGCGCGCATCAGCTTGCGGCGTTCGATCGAAAACGAATCGGCCATCACCGCCACGAACGGATAGCCGCGCGCGGCGCACACCATCGCCAGCGCCACGCCGGTGTTGCCGGAGGTCGCCTCGATCACGGTCTGGCCCGGCTTCAGCACACCGCGCTGTTCGGCATCCAGGATCACCGCGATCGCAAGGCGATCCTTGACCGAACCGCCCGGGTTGAACGACTCGACCTTCGCGTACAACGTCACGTGCGCGGGCGCCAGGTGGTGCAGCTTCACGATCGGCGTGCCGCCGATGGTGTCGAGGATGCTTTCGTGCAGGGACATGGCCGGCTCCGTTGCGGGCGGGGAGATCGTTGGCGGGAACGAATAGCGTACTCCAGCGCGGGCTGCGCGGCCGCCGCCTCATGCCCAAAAATCATCAACTCCGAATGGACGTCCAAACGATCGGCTGGTAGTCTGCAGCCGAGTCCTTCCCCCGGCGATGCACCGATGTCGCAGTGTCGTTCGATGTGCTGGCGCAACTCCATGATGAAACGCGTGAACCGCGCGCGTCATGCCGCTTGCCGCCCACACATCCCGGACGACCTCAATGACCCTCACCCAGCTTCGCTATCTCGTCGCCATCGCTGATTCCGGCCTCAACATCACCCAGGCTGCGGCGCGCGTGTACGCCACGCAGCCGGGGCTTTCCAAGCAGATCAAGCGGCTCGAGGACGAGCTGGGCTTCCTGGTGTTCGAACGGCGCGGCCGCAGCCTGGTCTCGCTCACGGCCGCCGGCGCGCAGGTGCTGGACCATGCGCGGCGCGTGCTGGCCGAGGCCGGCTGCATCCGCGCGCTGGCCCTCCGTCTTCGGCGTGACGCGGCGCCGCGGATGGCCCACGCCAACGCCGCAGTCTGCAATCCATGAGCGCGCGTGAGCGCGTCGGCGTTCAGAGCGCGCGCGCGATTTCCGCGGCCACCTGCTTCGCCGCCGCAAGCGTCTGCACCACGTCGGCCTGGGTGTGCGCCGTCGAGACGAACAGGTTTTCGTAGGCACCCGGGTGGAACAACACGCCGCGCGCCAACATGCCTGCCCACCATTTGCGGAACATCTGCTGGTCGGCGTGGCGTTCGGCATCGCGATAGTTGTGAATGTCTTCGCGCGCGAACCACACCTGCATCAACGGGCCCAGG
>DASVDY010000061.1:0-2673 GCA_036380855.1 Rhodanobacteraceae bacterium | reverse complement strand
CGCCAACCCCATCGCCAGCGGCCGATCAGCAGCACGCCAAACACGATCCACGCGGCGACGGAAAGGATCGCGGTGTGAGCCTGGTGCTGCGCCCGCAGGTTCTGGATGAACAGCGCGCCCGAAAGCAACGTGAGCGTCAGCAGTGCGAAGCCCGCCGCGATCAGGCGGAACATCAGCGTTTCGGTTTGCGTCAGCGGCGGCAGCACGCGTGCCCACCCGCTGAACTGGCGCGCGCGCAGTGCGCGTTCCTGTGCCGCCAGCATCAGCGCCAGCACCGCGGCGATCGCGAGCACGCTGTAAGCAAGCAGGGCGATGGTGACGTGCAGCTTGATCTGCCAGTCGAGCGCGAAGGGCGCGGTCGCCGGCGCCAGGAATTCGTCGATCGCGAGGAACAGCGCCGCCAACGGAAACAGGATGATCGCCAGCGCGGCGACCGGGCGTGCGAGATTGACGATGAGGGTGAGCGCGGCGATCACCGCCGCCACCAGGGACAACGCAGAGAAGAAATGGAGGTCCAGTGAGCCGCGGTGCGCAAGCAGCAGCGCGGCGAAGTGCAGGATCACCGCGCAGCAGCCGGTGAACAGGGCAATGCGGCGCGGCGCGGCGCCTTCGCGCAGTAACGGCCTCGCCAGCGCACCTGCGGAAGCCAGGTAAAGCGCGATTGAAAACAGCGCGATCAGGTCAACGGTGAAGGTATGTGCCGGCATCGCGCGAGTGTCGCACAAGGAGCGGGGAGACGGGAGCGGCAGGCTGCAGACGAGAGACAGAGACAGGAGACGGAGTACCCATTGCCGTCGTCCCGGCGCAAGCCGGGATCCAGCGACTTTGATCCTGCAACTGCAAGAAGCGGGAGACCCGAGAAGGAGGACGGATTACCCATTGCCGTCCCCCAAGTCACTGGGTTCCGGGTTCTGCCGCGGACTGCGTCCACGGCAGCCCCGGAATGACGAGAGAAGTTTTGTCGTTCGGGGTTGTGGTTGCGGCAGGCCCCAGCCCAGCCCAGCCCAGCCCGAGCCCGAACCCGAGCCCGATTCCCTCTCCGCTATAATTCGCGGTTCCGCATCAAGCAGCCTCGCCATGTTCGAATCCCTGAGCCAACGCCTCTCCGCCACCGTCCAGCGCCTCGCCGGGCGCGGGCGGCTGACCGAGGAAAACATCCGCGAATCCCTGCGCGAGGTGCGCATCGCCCTGCTGGAGGCCGACGTCGCGCTGCCGGTCGTGCAGGCGCTGATCGAGCGCATCAAGGTGCGCGCGATCGGCCAGGAAGTGATGAAGTCGCTCACCCCGGGGCAGGCGCTGATCAAGGTCGTGCGCGACGAGCTGACCGCGGTGATGGGCAGCGCCAACAGCGATCTGGATCTCTCGGCCACGCCGCCGGCCGTGGTGCTGATGGCGGGCTTGCAGGGCGCTGGCAAGACCACCACGGTCGCGAAACTCGCGCGTTACCTCGCCGAGCGCCGCAAGAAGAAGGTGATGGTGGTCAGTTGCGACGTGTATCGTCCGGCCGCAATCGAACAATTGCAGACGTTGGCGCAGCAGGTCGGCGCGGGTTTCGTGCCGTCAGCGAGCGGCCAGGATCCGGTCGCGATCGCGCGCCACGCGGTGGACGCGGCGAAACGCGAAGTCGCCGATGTACTGATCGTGGACACCGCAGGCCGCCTGCACATTGATGCGGAGATGATGGACGAGATCAAGGCGCTGCACGGCGCATTGCATCCGGTCGAGACGCTGTTCGTGGTGGATTCGATGACCGGCCAGGACGCGGCGAACACCGCCAAGGCGTTCAGCGAGGCGCTGCCGTTGACCGGCGTGATCCTGACCAAGACCGATGGCGATGCGCGAGGCGGTGCGGCGTTGTCGGTGCGCTACGTCACCGGCCGGCCGATCAAGTTCCTTGGCGCGGGCGAGAAGCCCGACGCGCTGGAGCCATTCCACCCCGATCGCGTGGCCACGCGCATCCTCGGCATGGGCGACGTGCTGTCTTTGATCGAGGACGTGCAGCAGAAGACCGATGCCGACAAGGCGGAGAAGCTCGCGGCCAAGATGGCCAAGGGCAAGAAGTTCGACATGAACGACATGCGCGACCAGCTCGAGCAGATGCTCAACATGGGCGGCCTGGCCGGATTGATGGAAAAGCTGCCGGGCGTGTCGTCGCTGCCGGAGAACGTGAAGTCCAAGGTCAACGACAAGGAAGTGAAGCGGATGATGGCGATCATCGGCTCGATGACCAGGAAGGAGCGTCGCCACCCGGACTTGCTGAACGGCTCGCGCCGGGCGCGCGTGGCGCGCGGGTCGGGCACGCAGCCGGCCGAGGTCAACCGCCTGCTGAAGCAGTACACCCAGATGGAAAAGATGATGTCCAAGTTCGCCCGCGGCGGCATGAAGGGCCTGATGCGGCAGATGTCGGGGGCGATGAAGGGGATGGGCGGGCGGGGGTTCCCGGGTTGATTTGAAAGCGGGGATTGGGGGCGGGTAGCGGGGGCGCGAAAGTCGCCGCATCCTGCGAACCTCGACCTTCGGGTGGAGTCGGCTGTGCGCCCCACCACCCACCCCCAAGCTCCTGATTTAAGGCCTAGCTTTTCCCTCCGGTTCCGCTACAATTGCCCGTTTCCCGCGCCCTTGCGGTCTCGCTCTTGATCCCTGCCCCTTGAGTCAAGGGGGCGATCAAAGCTA
>DASVDY010000060.1:0-9382 GCA_036380855.1 Rhodanobacteraceae bacterium | reverse complement strand
GCGGAGGGATCGAGCTGGCCATGGATGTGCAGCCCGACCGCGCGGGCCATCGGGCTGCTGCCCCACTCCAGGTCGTGCGCGGTCTTCAGGCAATCGCCCTTCAACGAATCGTCTTTCGCCGCGTTGTCCGCGCTGCACAGTTCCAGCAGCGGTTGCAACGAAGGCCGCGGCTGCTGGTTGGCCACGCCGAAGGCGATCAGCAGTTCCACGCCGGCCGCAGTGGTGGGGTCGCCCTGCTGCGCGCCGGCCATGGTGTCGGGCAGCGGCGGCAGCGTGCCCACGCTCATCGCCACGCCCTGCAGCTCGACCCCGAAGTAGTCGTCGTAGGCCGTGGCGGCCGCGGCCTTGGCGAGATCGGCCCGCACCGCATTCGAATCATTCTTTGCCGCATCCAGGTCCATCGCCAGCATCCACACGGCGGCATTGCCGGCAGCCTGTTTCTGCAACTGCGCGAACGCATCCGCGTTCGGGCAGGCATTGGCCTGTGCGTCGCAATCGGCGAGTCGTGCCCAGGTCACGCCCGGCCCCGCATGCGGCGCCTTGGCCGCGCGCGCGATCAGGTCGTGGTAGCTCAATCCCTGCGGCTGGTCCGGCAACGGCCGCGCCAGCAGCGCCGCGCCGAGCAGGTGCGGCGCATCGCTGCGCAGCGCCAGCACGCTGACCAGGTCCTTCTGGTATTGCATCAGCGCCTTGATTCGCGCCTGCTGCCGGGGCGAAGGCACGCTCGCGGCGGCGGTCGAAGCGGCGGCGGGTTTCGACACCGCGGCTCGCCCGGACTTGTTCTTGTGCTTTGCCGCCGCCTGCGCGCCGACGGCGAGCAGCAACCCGGCGAGGGCAATGGTCAGGGCGTGGCGGCGCATGGCGTGATTTCCGTGGAGTTGAATGAAGCTAGGCCGATCAGGATGAACGGATACTGTCAGATGTCCAATGCGCTGCGCATGAATTCCGGCTGGGCGAGGGCGGCGCGGTGGATCCCGGCGTTGTAGTAGCGCGTGGCGAAAGCTTCGCCGGCCGCGTCGCGCTCGCGAAAGGCTTCGAGGTCGCCGCCCTTGCGCGCCATGGTGCAACTCCACCAGCCGGTCGGGTAGCACGGCTGCGGGAACGGCAGCGTGTGCATGCCGCTGAAACCCGCCTTGCGCATTTCGTTTCGCATGGACCTGATCAGTTCGAGGTGCGCGATCGGCGATTCGGATTGCTGCACGAGGATGCCGCCCTGCCCCAGGGCGCGGAAACAGGACGCATAGAAGGCAGCATTGAACAGGCCCTCTGCGGGGCCGACCGGATCGGTCGAATCCACGATCACCACGTCCACCGAGCCGGGCGCGCAATCGGCCATGTACTTGATTCCGTCGTCGAACAGCAGCTGCGCGCGCGGATCGCCATTGGCTTCGCACAGCTCGGGGAAGTACTGCTCGGCCAGCCGCGTCACGCGCTCATCAATCTCCACCTGCACGGCCTGTTCGACTTCGGGATGGCGCAGCACCTCGCGCAGCGTGCCGCAATCGCCGCCGCCGATCACCACCACGCGCTTCGGCCGGGCATGCGTGAACAGCGCCGGGTGCGACATCATCTCGTGGTAGAGGAAGTTGTCGCGGCTGGTCAGCATGATGCAGCCGTCTATCACCATCAGGTTGCCCCAATCGGTGGTCTGGTAGATCTCGATGTTCTGGAATTGGGTCTTTTCGGCGTGCAGTTGCCGTTCGGTGCGGAATCCGATCGAGGAGCCGGACGCGGCGTGCGCTTCGGTGAACCAGCTGGGCTGCGGCATGACGATCCTGGTCTGCAATTGAGCGAACCCGGGATTCTAGCGCGCGGGCGCTACAATCAGCGATTCGCCGATGCGCGCTTTTCAGCCCCCTTGAGTCAATCGAATCCTTGCGAAGCAAGGTTCGATGGGGGTTGTGGAAGTATGGCGATGCGAGTTGGAGCGATGATCACCACACCACCAAAGAGTTTGCCGTAATGCCAACCTGGAGCCTGGACGACGCCCGCCGCATGTATTCGGTCGCGCACTGGAGCGACGGCTATGTCGGCATTGACGCGCGCGGTCGCGCCGAGATGCGCCCGCGCGGCAGTAGTGGGCCGGCTATCGCGCTGGACGAGGCGGTCGCGCGCGCCAGGTCCATGGGCGCGCGCCTGCCGCTGCTGCTGCGTTTTCCCGACATCCTGCTGGATCGCCGCGCACGATTGCGCGCGGCATTTGTGGACGCGATGCGCGAGTGCGGTTACCGCGGCGGCTACACCGCGCTGTATCCGATCAAGGTCAACCAGCAGCGCGCGGTCGCGGGCACGCTGGCGGGCGGCGAGGGATTCGGCCTGGAAGCGGGCTCCAAGCCGGAACTGCTGGCAGTGCTGGGGCTCGCGCAGCCCGGCTCGACCGTGGTCTGCAACGGCTACAAGGATGCCGACTACATCCGCCTCGCGCTGATCGGCCGCAAACTCGGGCTGGATGTCGTGATCGTGATCGAGAAACCGTCCGAGCTCGAGCACGTGATCGAACAGTCGCGCGCGCTGGGCGTCGAACCGAAGCTCGGCGTGCGGGTGCGACTGGCATCCATCGGCGCCGGCAAATGGCAGAACACCGGCGGCGACAAGGGCAAGTTCGGCCTGACGCCGAAGCAACTGCTTGCGCTCGCGGAAAAGCTGAAGGCGGCGAACCTCGCGCACACGCTGCGCCTGCTGCATTTCCACATGGGCTCGCAGATTTCCAACCTGCGCGACATCGCCAACGGCATGCGCGAGGCGGTGCGGCATTTCGCCGAGCTGCGCGTGCTCGGGTTGCCGCTGGACCACGTGGACGTGGGTGGCGGACTGGGCGTGGATTACGAAGGCACCCGTTCGCGCAGCGAGTGCTCGATCAACTACGACCTCGGCCAGTACGCGCGGGCCATTGTCGAGCCGCTCTTCGCAGCGTGCGCGGAAATGGGCCTGGAGCATCCGCACGTGCTGACCGAATCCGGCCGCGCGATGACCGCGCACCACGCGGTGCTGGTGGTCAATGTCAGTGAAGTGGAGCGTGCACCGACGGGCGAAGTCGCGCCGGCAAGTTCGATGGAACCACAGGTGCTGCGCACGTTGCGCGCCACCCACGATGCGCTGGACCGCCGTCCGGTGCTGGAGGTCTGGCACGAAGCGCAGCACCTGCTGGCCGAAGGCCAGGCGCAGTACGCGCAGGGTGTTCTGGATCTTGCCCAGCGCGCGAAGCTGGATGATTTCTACTACGCGATCGCGCACGGCGTGCGCGCACGGCTGAAGCCGGAGGAGCGCGCGCACCGCGAAGTGCTGGACCAGCTCGACGCCAAGCTCGTGGACAAGGTGTTCTGCAATTTCTCGGTGTTCGAATCCATCCCGGACGTGTGGGCGATAGACCAGGTGTTCCCGATCATGCCGCTGACCCGGCTGGACGAGCGGCCGTCGCGGCGCGGCACGCTGGCCGACCTCACCTGCGATTCGGACGGCCGCGTGGACCAGTACGTGGATTCGGAAGGGCTGGACGTCAGCCTGCCCCTGCACGCGCTGCGCGAAGGCGAGCCGTACCGTCTCGGCATATTCCTGGTCGGCGCGTACCAGGAAACGCTGGGCGACATCCACAACCTGTTCGGCGACACCGACGCGGTGAACGTGCGCATCACGAACGACGGATTCGCGCTGGACGGGCTGCGGCGCGGCGACGGTTCCGACATGCTGCTCGATTACGTCGGCTACCGGCTGGACGACCTGCGCGCGGCCTACCGCGACAGGATCGCTGCGGCGCGCGTTTCATCCGGCGAGGCGCAAAGCCTGGAAGCCGCGCTGGAGGCAGGCCTGACGGGGTATACCTACCTGCAGGAAGCGTGATCGGCGCGGAGATGGGGCGAGGAAAGGGCCGCGCTCCTACATGTCTCGCGCGACTTGCAGCCCCGCCGCCGACTGGCTGACCGGCATGACCTCGATGCGATTGACGTTGAGGTGCTCGGGCAGGTTGGCGATCCACCACACCGTCTGCGCGATGTCCTCGCCGGTGATGGGGTTCGCGCCGCCGTAGAGCTTGTCGGATGCGGCCCTGTCGCCGCCGGTGCGGACCAGCGTGAATTCCGTTTCGGCCATGCCCGGTTCCACGCTGGTCACGCGTACGCCACTGCCGTGCAGGTCGGTGCGCAGGCCCAGCGAGAATTGGGTGACGAAGGCCTTGGTGCCGCCGTACACGTTGCCGCCGGGATACGGGTAGGTGCCCGAGATCGAACTGATGTTGACGATCGCGCCGCGCCGCTCGATCAGATCCGGCAGCAGCAGGCGGGTCAGCGTGACCAGGGCGGTGATGTTGGTGTCAATCATCTGCCGCCAGTGCGCCAGGTCGCATTCCTGTGCGGGCCTGGTGCCCAGCGCGAGACCCGCGTTGTTCACCAGCACGTCAACGCTGCGGAAGTCTTCCGGCCGCGCGGCCAGCGCGCTGCGCAGGCCGGCTTCGTCGCGGATGTCGAACGCGGCCGCGTGCACGCGCTCGCTGCCGAAGCGCTCGACCAGATCCTGCAGGCGATCGGCACGGCGTGCGCAGGCGATGACGCGCCAGCCGTTCTGCGCGAACAGCGCGGCGATGGCGGCACCGAACCCGGACGAAGCGCCGGTGACGAGGACGGTTTTTCCCTGCATGTGTGCGGTCCTACCAAAGGCGGGGATTGGGGGCGGGCAGTGGGGGCGCCTCGATGGGAGATTCGGCGAGTACGAAAGGCGTTCATCAGAGCGCCCCCGCTACCCTTCCCCCGTCCCTGTCCTCATTTCTCCTTCAACGCGATCGCGTGGATGCCGGCCGCGCTGAGTCGCTGCTTCGCGGCTTCCAGGTCGGTCGCGGAAGCGAACGGGCCGAGCCTCACGCGATGCCAGGTCTGGCCGTTGATGTTGACCGGCTGCACGTTGGCGGTGAAGCCCTGCAGCGCGAGCTTGGCCTTCATGCTGTCGGCGTCGGCGCCGCTCGGGAACGAGCCGACCTGCAGCAGGTAGCCGCTGCCGGCACCGCTGCTGCCCGGCGTGGCGGCGCCGGCGTTGTTGGCCGCCGCGGCCTTCTGTTGTTCCGCCTTCGCCTGCGCCGACAACTGCGCATCCGGGATCACCACTTCCTTTTCCGGCAGCACCGAGTAGAAATCGAAAGTCGGCTTGGACGTGTCCTTCGCCGCCTGGTCGGCGATGCCCGGCGCGCTGGCCTGCGGCGCGGTCGCCTGCGGATTGGGCTGCGGCTGGTCGTGGCGGCGCAGCGAGGGCGCGTAGCCGCCGAGCACCACGATTGCGCACAACACCGCGCCGACCACCAAGCCACTGCCGAACAAGATCCAACCCGGCGCGCCGTTGCCGTTGCGCACCGCCTGTCTGCCGTTACCGCGTTTGCTTGCCATAAGTACCGAAAGAAAATGAGTCGTTCCCGCCGGGCGGGACTTCGAATCGTCCTCGCCCCGGCCACCGCCGGGAGGGCGAACGAAAATGCAGCGTGCATTCTAGAGCAGTTCTACATGCTCTCGGGCGCATTCAATCCCAATAGCGCCAATCCGTTCGCAAGGACCTGCCGGGTGGCGAACGCCAACGCCAGGCGCGCGTCGCGCAGCGGCTCGTCCTCGACCAGGAATTGCTCGGCGTTGTACCAGGTGTGGAATGCCTGGGCGAGTTCGCGCAGGTATTGCGCCAGCAGGTGCGGCTCGAGCGAATCGGCCGCGGCTTCCACCACCTCCGGATAGCGCGACACCTCGATCATCAGGGCGTGCGCGTGCGGACTGTCCAGCCGGTCGAGGCTGGCGAGCGCCGGCTTGCGGTCGAACATGATGCTGCGCTCGCGCATCTGCCGCTCCACGCTGCAGATCCGCGCGTGCGCGTACTGGATGTAGTAGACCGGATTGTCCAGGCTCTGCGAGCGCGCGAGGTCAATGTCGAAGACGAGCTGCGAATCGCTCTTGCGGCAGATCAGGAAATAGCGCGTGGCGTCGCGGCCCACTTCGTCCAGCAGGTCGCGCAGGGTTACGTAACCGCCGGCGCGTTTGGAGATCTTCACCTCCTCGCCGTGGCGCATCACCGTGACCATCTGGTGCAGCACGTATTCGGGCCAGTCTTTCGGTATGCCCAGATCCAGCGCCTGCAGGCCCGCGCGTACCCGCGCCAGCGAGCCGTGGTGATCGGCGCCGAGCTCGGTGATTGCGCGCTTGTAGCCGCGCTGCCACTTGCTGAAGTGATAGGCCACGTCCGGCACGAAATACGTGTAGCTGCCGTCGGATTTGCGCATCACGCGGTCCTTGTCGTCGCCGAAATCGGTGGATTTCAGCCACAACGCGCCTTCGGATTCGTAGGCGTGGCCCTCCTGCATGATCCGCTGCACGGTCTGCTCCACCTTGCCATCGGTGTAGAGCGAAGACTCCAGGAAGTGCACGTCGAACTTCACGCCGAACGCCTGCAGGTCCATGTCCTGCTCGTTGCGCAACCAGGCGACCGCGAAATGGCGGATCGCATCGAGATCTTCCACGTCGCCGCTGGCGACGCGCGCGCTGTCCCAGGCGCTCTCGTCGCGGCCGGCCGGCTCGCGTGCGACGTAGGCTTGCGCGATGTCGCGGATGTATTCGCCGCGGTAACCGTCCTCCGGCCAGCGCGGATCGTCCGGCTCGATGCCGCGGCAACGCGCCTGCACGGACAACGCGAGGTTGTTGATCTGCGCGCCGGCGTCGTTGTAGTAGAACTCGCGGGTGACGTTCCAGCCGGTGGCTTCCAGCAATCGGCTGATCGTGTCGCCGATGGCGGCCGCGCGGCCGTGGCCGACGTGCAGCGGGCCGGTCGGGTTGGCCGAGACGAATTCCACGCCCACGATCTTGTGCGCACCGATCCGGCTGCGCCCGTATTCCGGTCCTTGCGAGAACACGTGGCCCAGCTCGGCGTGATAGGCCGAGCGGTTCAGGAAGAAATTGATGAACCCGGGGCCTGCGATCTCGACCTTTTCCACGTGCTCGCTGGGCGGCAACGCGGCGACGATCATTTCAGCCAGTTCGCGCGGCTTGCGCTGCTGCGTCTTGGCCAGTTGCAGCGCGATGTTGCTGGCGAAATCCCCATGAGCGCGATTGCGCGTGCGCTCGACCACGAATTCGGGCTGGCTGTTCAGGGCCAGTTCGCCGCGCTTGCTCAGGGCGTTCACGGCGTCCAGCAGCAGGTCGCAGAGGCTCTCTTTCACGGTCGTCCAGGCTGGAAAGGAACAAACATCGTAACGCAGACCGCGCGAAAACCGCATGGTGTCAAGGACCCCACGGATGTGGATAACTTTGTGGGCAGTGGATCCGGCCCACTCCGATCGCTGGCCCGGAAAGCCGCAGTTATCCGTGAGTCACAAAGTAAAAACGTTGCACAACATGGAGTTGCAAATACGTTCGCGAGATTTTCACAAGAGTGCCGGGCAAGGTCCCGTCAGGTCGGAGTGTGAATAACTGCGGGGGAAAGCGGGAGGTGGGGGCGGGAACGCGGGACGGAGGGGAGGGGAGGGCAGGGCCGCTTTCGTCTGCCTGCTTCCGTTTGCGCCTTGATCAGATCAGGCCGCGTGCTGCCATCGAGGTCGGCTCGCCGGAACCGACCACGAAATGGTCCAGCACGCGCACGTGCACCAGCGCGAGTGCGTCGCGCAATTCGCGGGTGATCGCGCGGTCGGCGGCCGAAGGTTCGGCCACGCCGCTCGGGTGGTTGTGGGCGAAAATCACCGCGGCAGCATTGCGCGCGATGCAGGCGCGCACGACTTCGCGCACGTGCACCGAAGCGCCGTCTATCGTGCCGCGAAACAGTTCCTCGAACCCGAGCACGCGATGGCGGTTGTCCAGGTACAGGCAGGCGAAGACTTCGTAGGGCAGATGCGCCAGCCGCGCCTTCAGGTAATCGGCGCTGTCGCGCGGCGTGGCGAGCGCGGGTTGCTGGCGCAGTTCCTCGGCAAGGCATCGTCGCGCCAGCTCCAGCGCCGCGGACAGGCGCGCGCGCTTGGCCGGCCCCAGCCCGCGTGCCTGTCCGGCATCGCGCGCCATCAAGGCATTCAGCCCGCCGGCCTCGGCGACCAGCGCGCGGCCGAGATCCACCGCGCTCAGGCCGCGCGTGCCGCTGCCGAGCAGCACGGCCAGCAGTTCCGACACGGACAAGGATTGCGCGCCGCGCGCGAGCAGTTTTTCGCGCGGGCGTTCGTCAACGGGCCAGTCCTTGATCGTCATGGGCGCAGCATAGGGACGCCTTCGCGCTCGCGTTGGCAGCGCGTTCGGACGAATCCGGTAAGCTTGCAACCCGGCAACTCGTCGGCATCGGACGACATGGGCGTTCCGCCTCTCCACAATCGGCGCATCCTGCTGGGCGTATCCGGCGGCATCGCGGCCTACAAGGCCTGCGAGCTGACGCGGCGCCTGCGCGAGGCCGGCGCGGAAGTGCGCGTAGTGTTGACGCAGAACGCGGCGCGCTTCGTCGCGCCGCTCACCTTCCAGGCGTTGTCCGGCCAGCCGGTGCGCGCCGACCTGTGGGACGAGGCCGCCGAAATGGGCATGGGCCATCTGGAGCTGGCGCGCTGGGCGCAGCGCGTCGTGATCGCACCCGCTTCCGCCGACGTGATCGCGAAACTCGCGCACGGATTCGCCGACGACCTGCTCAGCACGTTGTGCCTTGCGACCACCGCCCCGGTGGCGATCGCGCCGGCGATGAACCATCGGATGTGGCTGCACCCGGCCACGCAGGCGAACATCGCGACCTTGCGCGCGCGCGGGGTTTCGATCATCGGTCCCGACGAGGGTCCGCTGGCCGAAGGCGAATCCGGCCCGGGCCGCTTGCGCGAGCCGCAGGCGATCGTCGCGGAGCTGGGTCGTCTTGAAAATTCAATGCAGGCAACTGCGACGGGCGTGCTCCGCGGCGTGCGCGTGGTGGTGAATGCCGGCCCGACCTACGAGGACATTGATCCGGTGCGTTTTCTCGGCAACCGCAGTTCCGGGCGCATGGGCTTCGCGGTGGCACAGGCCGCGCTGGATGCCGGTGCGCAGGTCACGCTGGTTGCCGGGCCAGTATCGCTGGCCACGCCGCAAGGTGCGCATCGCGTGGACGTGCGCAGCGCGCGCGAGATGCGCGAGGCGGTGCTTGCCGCCGTGAAGGGCGCCGAAATCTTCATTGCCACGGCGGCGGTCGCGGACTGGCGGCCCGCGCAAGCCGGCGCGCAGAAGACAAAAAAGAGCGGCGCGCCACCGACGATCGCGCTGGTCGAGAATCCCGACATCCTCGCCGAAGTCGCCTCGCTCGATCCAAAACCATTCGTGGTGGGTTTCGCCGCCGAGACCGAAAACCTGGAACGCAATGCGCGCGACAAGCTCGCGCGCAAGAAACTGGACCTGGTCGCGGCCAACGAGGTCGGCGCCGGTCGCGGCATGGAGAC
>DASVDY010000059.1:0-7341 GCA_036380855.1 Rhodanobacteraceae bacterium | reverse complement strand
CGTGTTCCGCACGCAGTTGCTGGCGGTGGATTCGAGCTTGCAGCTGCCGTTCTAGCGGCGCCCTTTCTTCGTCGTCCCGGCGACGCGGGGAGCGGCCATGGATGGCCGTGCTTTGAGGAGCGAGGAAAGCCGGGATCCAGTGACTTCGGTTTCACCTCTCCCGTCGTGGGAGATGTCGCTGCGCGCAGCGCGGCGGGAGAGGGGTCGCGCACGGTGCGCAGCTTTTCTCCCATTGAACTACGACATCGCTGCCTTTTTCCGCGCCGTCCCACGGCGCGGGTTACTTTCCCCGAAAGGAAAGTAACCTGCGCGCTTTGCGCGCGGAACCGCTTTACGCCGCATCCGCCGGCGTGTTGCCGCCGTTGAATGCCATCCGGTTCTGGCGCCTGCGATCGCGCAGGTCCGCCCACCAGCGGCGCAGGTTGATCAGCGAACCGACTGCGTAGATGAACTTGAAGATCTTCAGGCGCAGCAGCACGCGTTTGTCGTCGAACACGTCGCCGGCGAGCATCGAGACCACGCCCTCTTCCACGCGCAACACGTTGCGCGGATCGGCGAACAGGGCCTTCATGACCGGCGAGTTGAAGCGGTAGATGAACCAGGCGAAGCGCGCGTAGCCGGCTTCCAGGCGTTTGGCCATTGCGCGTTGCAACGCGCGTTCGCGCGCCGGTTCGCGCAACGCGCCGTCCACCACCTCTGCCGCGTGCCTGGCGCCGTCCATGGTGAGGAATACGCCCGACGAAAAGATCGGATCGAGGAACGCCCAGGCGTCGCCGATCATGATCCAGCGCTTGCCGGCCATGCGCGTGCACGAATACGAATAGTTGCCGGTCACCCGCACCTCGGAAACACGTTGCGCATTGGCGAGGCGCGGTTGCGCGTTCGGGATCATGGCCAGTGTCTTCGCCATGAATTCGCCGTTGTCCATGCCGCGCCGCTGCTTCAGGTACTCCGGCTTGCACACGCAGCCGAGGCTCATCTCGCCGCTGGGCAGCGGGATGAACCAGGCCCAGCCGTGTTCGAAGCGGTACACGCTGATGATGTTGCCCGCGTCGTCGCCCTCGTTGAACGCGACGCCGCGATAGTGCGCGAACAGCGCCGCGCTCTGGTGTTGCGCGCTGCGCTTCACCAGCTTCAACTGCTTGCCGAGGAAGGTGTCGCGCCCGGACGCGTCCACCAGGTAACGTGCGCGCAGCGTGCGCGCGGTGCCATTGTCGTTGACCTGCGCGGTCACGCCATCGGCATCGAATTCGACGCGTTCGACCTTCGCGCCCTCGCGGGCATCCACGCCGCTCTCGCGCGCGTGCTCGAACAGCATCTGGTCGAGTTCCTCGCGCAGCACGTGGAAGGAATAGTGCGGCGTGTCCCCGAGCGCGCGATCGAACTTGAAGGTGTAATAGCTGCCGTCCTCGCGCGGAAAATCGGCGCCCAGTTTCAGCCGGCCGATCGCGCGCAGTTTTTCCAGCGCGCCGATCTCCTCGAAGATCGGCATGTTCGCCGGCAGCAGCGATTCGCCGATGTGGAAGCGCGGGTGGCGGTCGCGTTCCAGCATCGTCACGCGCCAGCCGCGCCGTGCCAGCAGGGTGGATGCCGTGGAGCCGCCGGGCCCTCCGCCGATCACCAGGAT
Organism: Rhodanobacteraceae bacterium; assembly: GCA_036380855.1. Taxonomy (GTDB): domain Bacteria; phylum Pseudomonadota; class Gammaproteobacteria; order Xanthomonadales; family Rhodanobacteraceae; genus 66-474. The sequence continues at coordinate 5,714 of DASVDY010000059.1, read as the reverse complement.
GTCGCAATCATGCGCGCTGTTGTTGCCGTCCATTCCTCTCCCCTGAACGATGCGACCGCGCGCTCTCGGCACGGCTGTTGCAGCGGCCTATGATATACACTCGCGCGGTTTTTTCCGGCGATCTTCCCCGATCGCGAAATCAGGAACCGGACACGGAAGTTTCCTGCCGTGGACGGCGGCCCGGTCGGGACCGGAAAACCGTCCGACGCACTCAGACAACGCACTCTTCTCCATTCATGTCCCCTGCCCTCATTCCGCCGCCCGTAGCCGCCGCACGCCCGAATCGCGGCGTGTTGCCGCTGCTGGTCGGCTACGCGGTGCTCGCGCTGCTCGGCGGGGTGTTGCACCAGCCGGTGCTGGGGTTCGTCGCGATCGTGCTGTTGCTCGCCGCACTGGGCCTGCCGGTACTGCGGCGCCGAAGCGGCATCGGCCTGGCGCTTTGGCTGGCGTTCGCGGTGGCGATGGTCGCCGCTGCGGCGAGCGGCCATCTGCAACTCGCGTTTTCCGCATTGCCGATCCTGATCCTGTTCGCGCTGGCGGCATTGTTCGCGCGCACCCTTCGCGCCGGTCGCGAGCCGCTGATCGCGCGCTGCATCCGCGTGGTCGAGGGCGAGCACCGGCTCGCGCTGCCCGGCGTTGCGCGCTACGCACGCGGGGTGACCCTGTACTGGGCCTGCGTGCTGGCGGTGCAGGCCGCGATCCTGACCGTGCTGCTGGTCTGCGCGAAGCCGGGCGGCGTGCTGGATGTGCTCGGCATCGGCGTGCCGTTCGCGATCCCGCGCGACGCGCTCGCGTGGTATCCGGAAGCCGGTTGCTGGGCGGTGCTTGCCCTCGCGTTCGCGGCGGAATACGCGGTGCGGCGCTGGAGCCTGCGCGGCATCCCGCATCCGCCGGTGAGCGGCTTCGTCAAGCGGTTGATCCTGCGCTGGCCGCAGTTGGTGCGCGACGAGGTGATGCAATGAGCCAGACGTTTACCGCGCCCTTGTGCATCGGTGCCGATCATCCGGCACTGCCGGGCCACTTTCCCGGCAATCCGGTCGTGCCGGGCGTGGTGCTGCTGCAGCGCGTGGCCGCGGCATTGAGACAATGGCGGAACCAGCCGATGGCACGCTTCGAAGTGAAATTCCTCGCCCCGCTCCTGCCCGGGCAGGAGGCTGCGATCGAGCTGCGCGACGATGCCCCACGCGTGCGCTTCGCGATCCGCCGCGGCGAGGACGTGCTTGCAAAAGGCGTCGTGGAAGCGAACGCATGACCGCGCATTGGCAATCCCGCCCCGAAGGCGGCGGCCACTTCGCGCTGTGGCTGATCCGCACCATCGGCCTGTATTGCGGACGGCGCTTCGCGCGTGCGTTCCTGTATCCGATCACGCTGTATTTCTATTTCCGGCGCGGGCCGGAACGGCGCTCCTCCTACGACTACCTGCGGCGCGTGCTCGGCAGGCCCGCCAGCGCCTGGCAGGTGATGAAACTGATCCATGCATTTGCCTGCACGATCCTGGATCGCGTGTTCCTGCTCGCGCGCGGACTGAAGGGCTTCGAAGTCACCACCCACGGCCTGGAACACCTGCATTCGCGCCTCGATGCGGGCCAGAGCGTGATGCTGCTCGGCGCGCATTACGGCAGCTTCGAAGTCGCGCGCGTGCTGGCGACGCATCGCCCGCAATACAAGCTGCGGCTGGTGATGGACAAATCGAAGATGCCGGCGCTGACCGAAGTGCTGGGCGCGCTGGCGCCGGACCTCGCCGCCAACATCATTGACGCCGCGCGCGGCGGCACCGAGGTCGTGCTGGCGATGTCGGAAGCCGTGCGCGACGGTTCATCGATGGTCGCGATGCTGGGCGATCGCGGCCGCGCGCACGAAGTGCTGCGCATGGCGCCGTTCCTCGGCGATCCGGCGCCGTTCCCGGTGGCGCCGTGGCTGATCGCTTCCGCACTGGAATTGCCGGTGCTGCTGTGCCTGGGCATCTACCGCGGCGGCAACCGCTACGAGCTGGTCTTCGAACCGCTGGCCGAACGCGTTAACCTGCCGCGTGCGGATCGCAACGCCGCGCTGGACGGCTACATCGGCGCGTACGCCGCGCGGCTGGAGCACTACGTGCGCGAAGCACCCTACAACTGGTTCAACTTCTATGATTTCTGGCATGCGCAACCCAACGACGACGCCCAGGCCGCGCCCGCGGAGCCGCTGCAGAATGCCGGTTGAGCACAGGCGGATGCCACGTGCCCCGAGTTGCGCGCTGCTGATCGCGCTGCCGCTTGCCGCACTTGCCGCCGGCACCGATCTCGCGCAGACGATCCTGCAGCGCATTGCAAGGCCGGGTTCCGCCCAGGTCGCCTTCATCGAGGTGAGCTATCGCAGCATGCTGGACCGGCCGCTGATCACGTCGGGCACGATGAAGTGGCTGGGCGGCGACAAGCTCGAGCGCGACGTGGAAAAGCCCTACAAGGCGGTCGCGAAAATCGGCGACGGGCAGATGAGCGTGGAGCGCGCCGGTCACCCGCCGCAAACTATGCCGATCTCGCGGGCGCCGCAGATGGGTGCGATCCTGGCGGGCTTCCGCGCGCTGCTGGGCGGCGACACGCAAGCGCTCGCCCGCGATTTCGAGGTGCAGGCGGACGGGAATCCTGCGCACTGGGTGCTGACCCTGACGCCGCGTTCGGACGAACTGAAGCATCGCGTGCAATCCATCGTGGTTGACGGTCGCGACGATGCGCCGCGCTGCATGACGCTCAACGAGACCGACGGCGACACCACCATCACCCTGCTCGGCGCGCTCGCCGACAAGGGCCTGCGCAGCACGGCGCCGCAGCAGTCGGCGGTGGCCGCGCTGTGTCGCAATGACTGACGCCACGCGGCCGTGATGCGCGGCGCCAAAATCGGATTGTTCATCGCCTGGATCATCGCCATCGCCGCGGTGGGCGTGGGTGTGGCGCGGAATCTGAAGATCAGTTCCGACCTGCGCAGTTTCATGCCGCCGCCGCAGACGGCCGACCAGAAGCTCTTGCTGGACGAGATCGGCGAAGGCCCCGGCTCGCGCCTGCTGCTGCTGGCCGTCTCCGGTGAATCACCGCAGCAGCTTGCGCAGCTTTCGCAGGGCCTCAAAGCGGCGCTGGCCAAGGATCCGCGTTTCCTGCGCGTCGCCAACGGCAACGCAGACATCCATGCGCTGGCGTCGGACCTCCTGCCGTACCGTTACCTGCTGTCGCCGACGCTGGATTCGCAACCACTGGATGCGGACTATCTGCGCGACCAGTTGACGCAACGCCTGGATGACTTGTCCTCGCCCGCGGCGACACTGCTGAAACCGCTGCTGCCGCGCGATCCCACGCTGGAAATCCTGAAGCTGGCGCAGCGCTGGGCGCCGGCCCGGCAACCGGCGTTGCGCGAGGGCGTGTGGTTCTCCTCGCAAGGCGAAGCGCTGCTGGTTGCCGAAACGCGCGCGCCCGGCTTCGACCCCGGTGCCCAGCGCGATGCGATCCACGCATTGCAGGCGGATTTCGCGGCCCTGCCCGGTGCGCGCGGTGCGAAGCTGCTGATCAGCGGGCCGGGGTACTTCTCGCTCGAAGTCAGCCAGCGCACACGGGCCGAGGCCGACCGATTCGGGTTCATCACCACGGCCGGATTCGTGATCCTGCTGCTGCTGGCCTACCGCAGCGCGGTTCCGCTGGTCGTGACCGCGTTGCCGTTGCTGTCGGGCGCCGCATGCGGCTTCGCCGCGCTCGCGCTGTTGTTCGGGCAGGCGCATGGAATCACCATCGCATTCGGCTTCACCCTGCTCGGCGTGGCGCAGGAATATCCGATCCGCGTGTTCAGCCATCGCCGCGCGGGGCAGACCTCGTTGCAGAGCGTCCGCGGGCTGTGGCCATTGCTCGCCACCGCGATCGTGTCCACCTGCATCGCCTATCTCGCCTTCTTCGCCTCCGGCGTGACCGGGCTGCAGCAGCTCGCCGTGTTCACCATCACCGGCCTGGTCGTCGCCGGCGCCTGCACGCGCTACCTGCTGCCGCGGGTGTTGCCCGGGCGCTTCCGCGACGCGGCCGGCACGCCGGGGCTCGCGCAGGCCTGGCGCTTCCTGGGCGCCCTGCCGCGGCCGCGCTGGTTGCCATGGCTGGTGCTGGTCGCCGGCGTGTGCGTGGTTGCCTTCGCGCCGGCGAAGTTCTGGGAAAACGATCTCTCCGCGCTCGCGCCGGTCCCGCGCAGCATGCTGATGACGCAGGCGCGATTGGGTTCCGAACTCGGCGCCCCGGATGTGCGTTACCTGCTGGTGCTGCGCGCGCCGACCGCGGACGGCGTGCTGAAACTGTCGGAACAGATCACGCCGCAGGTGGATGCGCTGGTCGCGAGGCACGCGGTGGACGCAGTGGAACTGCCTTCGCGCTACCTGCCGAGCCTGGAAACACAACGCGCGCGCCAGGCGAAACTGCCGGATGCGGCGACCCTGCAGGCCGCGCTGGCACAAGCCGAACAGGACCTGCCGTTCCGGCAAGGCCTGTTCGCGCCATTCGTGGCCGACGTGGAGCGCGCCCGCACGCTGCCGCCGCTCACGCCCGCGCAATTCGAAAAATCGCCGCTGGGCGCGCGCCTGCAGGCGATGCTGGTCCGGCACGATGGCCAGTGGATCGGATTGGGGACGCTGATCGGCGTGCAGAACCCGCAGGCGATCGCCACGCTGTCGCAAACCACCCACGGCGCGGTGCACCTGCTGGACCTCAAGGCTTCTTCCGAGTCGCTGCTGATCGCGTATCGGCAACGCATCCTGGTCGCGCTCGGCATCGCCGCGCTGCTCCTGTGCGCGACGGTGACGATCGCGCTGCGCGGCCCGCGCCGCGCGCTGCACGTGCTGGCACCCATGACGCTGGCCACGCTGATGGTGCTGGTGGTGCTGCGCGCGGCGGGCATACCGCTCTCGCTGTTCCATCTAGTCTCGCTGACGCTGGCGGCGGGGCTGGGCCTGCATTACGCGCTGTTCTTCGAGCGCCGCACCGACGATCCGGCCGAGGAACGCCGCACCCTGCACGCGACGCTGGTTTGCGTGATCTCGGCGTTGCTGGTGTTCGGCGTGCTCTCGCTGTCCAGCGTGCCGGTGCTGCGCGCGATCGGACTGACCGTCGCGCTGGGCGTGGCCTTCCATTTCACGCTGTCGGTGTTGATGGCGCCGGCCGCGCATTTGGGGAACGCTGAATAAGCTGCTGCGCTCGGCATCTCGCGCGCCGGCGAGCTGGTGCCCGGATCAGGCCCGGTACATGGATGTACCGCTTTGGGGCCAAGGATTCCTCATGTATTGGCATATACACTCCGGTTCCTGCGCTCCGGCGTCGCGCAATCACGGAGGGAGCTTTTTGCCATGGACGGCAGCTCTGCTCGCGACACTTCTTCAGCGCCACCGTAATGTCACGAACGCAGATAGCATGTTGCCGAAAGCAAATTGGCAGGACCTGATCCCGCACCAGGGCACGATGTGCCTGCTGGATGCGGTGCTCGGATACGACGCAATGCGCATCCATGCGGCCAGCGCCACGCATGCGGGCGCCGACAATCCGCTGCGCGCAGACGGGCGCCTGCACGCGGTCGCGTTGTGCGAGTACGGCGCGCAGGCCATGGCGGTGCACGGCGCGCTGCTGGCGCGCGAGCGCGGCGGTCGCGCGCAGCCGGGCTACCTGGTCTCGCTGCGCGAAGTCGCCTTGCACGTCGAATACATCGAAGGCCTGCCCGGC
>DASVDY010000058.1:0-5687 GCA_036380855.1 Rhodanobacteraceae bacterium | reverse complement strand
AGGTTGTACTCGCGCGTGCCGCGCTCGTCGGTGTTGCCCTCGAGGGTCATGCGCGCCATCGGGCGGTCGCGCAGGTACTTGGCGTGGCAGGCGATGATCTGCTGGAACTCCGGCTTGATGTCGCTCTTGTCGAAGTCGAAGTAGACCACGCGCTGGCGCAGGCATGCGTCGGTGTCGAGGTCGGCCGGCGTGTAGGCGCCGGACGTGGTTGCTTCGGTCGTGGTGGTCTGTTGCTCGGGCGGCGGCGGGGCCTTCACTTCCTGCTTCTTGGCGCAGGCCGCGAGACCTACGCACACCAATGCAACCAGCGTGATGCGAACGGTAGCGTTCATGGCGAATCCTTGTACTAGAACGAAGTTGAGGAAAACCGGTTTTACTGCTTTTTCTTTCGTTTACCTTCAGTGCTGCCGCATGAACGGATGCTGTAACAACCCGCTCATCAATGCTGCCTGTAGGGTCCCCAGGCGGGCTCGCGCACATCTCCATCGCTGAGCACCAGCCGCTGCCGCACGCGCCCGTCGGCCGACACGGCGTAAAGCACGCCGTGCGGACCTTCGGTGGAAGCGTATAGAAGCATGCTGGCGTTGGGCGCGAAGCTCGGCGACTCGTCCAGGTTGCCCGGAGAGACGAACTTCACCTGGTCGCCCAGGCTCTTGTCCATGATCGCAATACGATACACGTTTCCGTTGCCCTGCACCATTGCGATCTGGTTTCCGTCGTAGCTGACGGACGCAGCCGCGTTGTATTGGCCCTGGAAAGTCAGCCGCTGCGGCGTGCCGCCGGCCGCCGGAACCTGGTAGAGCTGCGGCTTGCCCGAACGGTCGGAGGTGAACACCAGGCTGGAGCCGTCGGGCATCCAGTCCGGCTCGGTGTCAATGGACAAACTGTTGGTGAGGCGGGTCAGCGCGCCGCTGCCGAGGTCCATCACGTAGATTTCCGGGTTGCCCTCGAACGACAGGCTCATCGCGAGCCTGCGCCCGTCCGGCGAGAAATTCGGGGCGCCATTGATGCCGCGCTTGGCCGACAGCAGCCGGCGCGATCCGGTGGTGACGTCCTGCACGTAGATCGCCGAATTGCCGTGCTCGAAGGAAACGTAGGCGAGCTTGCTGCCGTCCGGCGACCACGCCGGCGACAGCAGTGGCTCGCGCGAGCGCACCACGGTCTGCGGGTTGTAGCCGTCGGAGTCGGCGATGATCAGCGAGTACTGCGTGCTCTGGCCAACGCCCACCGCGGTGACGTAGGCGATGCGCGTGTCGAAGGCGCCGCGCACGCCGATGATCTTCTGGTAGATCTGGTCGGCGATCTGGTGCGCCACGCGGCGCAGGTCGCTGCCCTGCCCGGTGATGGACAACCCGAGCAGGCGCTGCTGCCTGTTGACGTCCCACAGTTCGAAATCGGCGCGCAGCGCGCCGCCGCCGACCTCGCTGGTGCGGCCGACCACGATGTAATCCTGCTTCAACTGCTGCCAGGTCGGGAACTTGATCTCGGCACCGGTGGTGGGCGCCTCCACGATCTCGTTGCGCGGCAGCGAGCGGAACTTGCCGCAGCGGTCCAGGTCCATCCGCACCACCTCGGCGATGTCGGTGGAAGGCGGCGGACCGGCAGCCTGCCCGAACGGCACCACCGCGATCGGGATCGCCGAAGGCACGCCGTTGACGATCTGCACGGTCAGGCCCTGGGCCTGCACCTGCGACGCGAACAACCCCGCGCAGAGCAACAGCGCGAGCGCGAACAGGAGACTGCGGTTTCGCATGGCATCCATCCTTACTGCGACGACAAGACGGTGAAATTGAACACGATACGGCGCTGGAACTGGTCCTCGAAGCCCTTGTATGGCAAGGGCGAGGATCGCAGCACCGCGGCCTCCACCGAGTGCCTGCCGACGTCGTTGAACGGGCAACTCGGCAATACTTTGGCGGAAATCACCTGACCGCCGGGTATCTGGATGATCTCCACCGGACAGGTCACGCCATCGGGAATATTGTCCGGGCGCAGCCAATTCTGCGTGATCGCGTTCTGCAGGGCCGCGATGTAGGCATTGTTGTTGGTGCCGTTCTGGCCGGTCATCGCCTGCTTTGCTTCCGGCACGGTGTCGTTGGCCTCCGGGTTCTCCGGCGTGTTCTTCAGGTCCGCCAGTTGCTGGGCCTTCTGCTGCGCCAGCCTGATCTGCTTTTCGGTGGCCTGGCGCTGGGCCTTGATCTTCTCGAGTTGCTTGAGGATGCGGTCGGCCTCCTGCTCGCGCGTCAGTTCCGCCATGCGCTGCTTTTCCTTCTCCTCCTGCGCCTTCTGCTGCTCGGCCTGCTGCTGCGCGACGTCGGCGATCTTCTCCTGGTCCTTGATGTCGGGATGAAGGGGCGGGGGCGGCAGGACCTTCACCGGCGCCGGCTTGGGTTCCTCCGGCTTGGGCAGGTTGCGCTGGGCCGGCGGCGGATTGGCCGGCTGCGCGCGCTTGCTGTGCTTCGGCTTCGGCGCGGCGGCCGGGCCGACCAGCGTAGCCTCGATCACCGGGCCGGCCAGCGGTTCCAGCGGCTTGGCGCACGCGACCGGGTTGGGCAGGTGCAGGAAACCGGTCACCTTCTCCCAGTCGGCGCAGTTGAGCATCGCCAGGGCCAGGAAGCCCACGATGCACAGGTGCAGCAGCGCGGAAAGGGCAACCGCGCGCGGTGTGGCGCTACTTGCTTCCATGGCCGTTCGACGCCGGCTGCGGCTGGCTCATCAGCCCCACCTTCGGCACGCCGGCCTGCTGCAGCAGCACCATCGCGTGGTAGACCTTGCCGTAGTCGGCATCCACGTCGCCGCCGATCAGCACCGAAACCTGCGGGTTTTCCTTCACGAACGCGGCGACCTTTGTTTCCAGATCCTGGTCGCTGATCGGTTCGCGCTTGCCGCCCGAGAGCGTGAGATACAGCGAGCCGTCCTTCTCCACCGTCACCAGCACCGGCTGTTTCTGGTCGTGCAACGCCTTCGCCGCGGACTGCGGCAGGTGGATGTCCACGCCCAGATTCAGCAACGGCGCCGTCACCATGAAGATGATCAGCAGCACCAGCATCACGTCTATGTACGGGACGACGTTGATTTCCGCTTTCAGCTTGCGGCGTTTGCGGGTTCGCAGCGGTTGCATGGATCAGGGCCCGTCAGACGCTAGGATTGCTCGTCGGCGGTGATCTGCCGATGCAGGATGGACGAGAACTCCTCCTGGAAGGTGTCGTAGCGCACCGTGATGCGCTCCAGCCGCGTGGAGTAGCGGTTGTACGCCCACACCGCCGGAATCGCGGCGAACAGGCCCATCGCGGTCGCGACCAGCGCTTCGGAAATGCCCGGCGCGACCATCGCGATCGTCGCTTCCTTGATCGAACCCAGGCCCTGGAACGCGACCATGATGCCCCACACCGTGCCGAACAGTCCGACGTAAGGACTGATCGAACCGACGTTGGCGAGGAATTCCAGGTTGTGTTCCAGCTTGTCCACCTCGCGCGTGCCGGAGACGCGCATCGCGCGCTCGCTCGCTTCCAGGATCGCGCGCTGGTCGCCGCCACGTCGCTGGCGCTGGCGCGCGAATTCGCGGAAGCCCGCCTCGAACACCGAAGCCAGCCCGCCGGCTTCCTCGCCGCGTGCGCTGACGTCGCGGAACAGCGCGGCGAGATCGGCGCCCGACCAGAAGCGCTGCTCGAAGGCGTCCGCGTCGCGCGTGGCCGCATCCAGCATCGCCCATTTGCGGAAGATGATCACCCACGATGCAAACGAGAAGATGATCAGGATCAGCAGCACCAGCTTCACCGGCAGGCTGGCGTGCAGGACCAGGTCGAGGATGTTGAGTTCGCCGTTCATCGCTTCAGGAATTCCACCATTCGTTTAGACCTCCGTTCGCCCCAGGATCGTAGGGCGACTTTAGGCGTTCGCGGTTCGAAACCTCACCGCGAACGGGGTTGCCTTACGCCGCTTCCTCCATGAGCCGAGCGATCGCGTCCGGAATGCGGCACGGCATCCACGTGTTCGCATCCACGCACGCCACCAGCACTTTCGCGCGCGTCAGGATTTCTCCGTCGGGCACGCGCCGCAGGCTCTGCTCCATCCCGAAGCTCGCGCTGCGCTGCTTCGAGACCCGCACCGTTGCGTCCAGCTCGTCGTCCAGCCGCGCCGGCCTGTCGAATGCGGTGGTGATCTCGCGCACCACGAACAACACTCCGTGCCGCTCGCGCAATTCCGTCTGCCCCAAACCGCGCGCGCGCAACCATTCGGTGCGCGCACGCTCCAGAAACCTCAAATAGCCGGCGTGATACACCACGCCGCCGGCATCGGTATCTTCCCAGTAAACCCTTAGCCGCCAACTGAACACCGGCTCAACGCGAGCCGCGCCTGCGTTCACTTCGACACCTTTTCGGCGAACAGGTTCAGCGCCGGATCGGCCGAGCCGCCGGGCGGATTCCAGCCGAAGTGCCGCCAGGCGCGCGCGGTGGCCAGCCGTCCGCGGGCGGTACGGGCGAGGTAGCCCTGCTGGATCAAGTACGGCTCCAGCACGTCCTCGATGGTGTCGCGGTCCTCGGCCAGCGCGGCGGCGAGCGATTCCACGCCGACCGGGCCGCCCTCGAACTGCTCCATGATCGTGCGCAACAGGCGGCGATCGAGATCGTCGAAACCGCACGGGTCGATCTGCAACATGCCCAGCGCATCCACCGCCGCCTGGCGGGTGATCGTGCCGGCGGCGCGCACCTGCGCGAAGTCGCGCACGCGCCGCAGCAGGCGGTTGGCGATGCGCGGCGTGCCGCGCGAGCGGTTGGCGATCTCGTCCGCCCCTTCATCGGCACAAGCGATCCCGAGGATCTTCGCCGAGCGCTGCACGATGGACGCGAGCTCGCCCGGCGTGTAGAACTCCAGCCTCTGCACGATCCCGAAGCGGTCGCGCAGCGGACTGGTCAGCATCCCCGCGCGCGTGGTCGCGCCGATCAGCGTGAACGGCGGCAGGTCCAGCTTGATCGAGCGAGCGGCCGGGCCTTCGCCCAGCATGATGTCAATCTGGAAGTCCTCCATCGCCGGATACAGCACCTCTTCCACCACCGGCGAGAGGCGATGGATCTCGTCAATGAACAGCACGTCGCGCGGCTGCAGGTTGGTGAGCAGCGCGGCGAGGTCGCCGGCGCGCTCGAGCACCGGGCCCGAGGTGGTGCGCAGGTTGACGCCGAGCTCGTTGGCGATCACGTGGCTGAGCGTGGTCTTGCCCAGCCCCGGCGGGCCGAACACCAGCACGTGGTCGAGCGCGTCGCTGCGCGCGCGCGCAGCCTCGATGTACACGCCGAGCTGCTCGCGCAGCGCGCGCTGGCCGATGTACTCGTCGAAACGGCGCGGCCGGATCGAGGCTTCGGCCGCGAGTTCCGCGCGATCGGCGTTCGCGTCGCTCAGGCGGGGTTCCGTCATGTGCGGATTATGCCGGAAAGCGGATTGCAGGTAAGGGAAAAAGCCACTTTGACACGGATCAACACGAATGCACACGAATTGAAAGCAGTTCATCCGCTCTTATCCGCGCGTTCATCCGTGTCCAAGGCTCCTGCTTCAGATTTCAACCTGGGTACCGAGCTCAATCAGGCGGTTGCTCGGGATGCGGAAGAACGCCGTGGCGGGCAGCGCGTTGCGCGCCATGAAGGCAAACAGCTTGTCGCGCCACAGCGCCATGCCCGGGCGCTCGGTGGCGA
>DASVDY010000057.1:0-3218 GCA_036380855.1 Rhodanobacteraceae bacterium | reverse complement strand
GTCCGCTCGCGCCCCCGACCAGCCAGCGCCGCAGCCGACTTCGCATCCTACGGCTCCACCACCGTCAGCTTCGCCGGCACCGCATTGCCGATGCCGCGCAACGCCGGCCGGTACATGTCCTCGACCAGCGGCGGCGGCACGCTGTAATGCCCCGGCGTCACCGCGCGCACCAGGTAGAACAGGTGCGAAGGCTCGCCGCGCCGGAGTTTCACCGCCGCTGCGTAGCGGTCATCGCGATATTCCTCGTGCACGATGTCCGCGGCGTCGGTGTGCTGGTCCATCTCGATGCCGTCCACCACCACGCCTTCCCACTGCTGTGCGCCACCGAGGTTGAGATTCTCGACTTCCAGGCCTCCGGGCAGCAGGTCGGTCACCAGCGCGTCGGGTATGTCGTCCTTCGCTTCGATGGTGAGCTCCGCGATCAGGGTGTCGCCCTCTTTCAGCGTTTCGCCATCCCAGGGCTTGCCGTCGGTGGTGAAGTAACTTCTCCGGACGTCCACCGCGCTGGCATCCGGCTCGGGCGCCTTCTGCGGAATGCCGGCGACATCCAGCGAGGCAAACACGGTCGCATTGCCTGCCGGCTGCACGCCGACGCCGCCCTGCAGTTCGGCAAGACTCAGTTCGCGCGTCCACATATGCAGGCCGGCCGGCACGACTTCGCTCTTGCCGGCGAACTTCAGCGTCGCCGACAGCGGCGCGTCGTCGCCGGCGCCGAACGCGCGCGCGACCCGCGCGATCGCCACCTGTTCCTGCGTGCTGAGATACGACCACGACCAGTGGTAGTACGGGATCTTCTCGTGCGCCGAACGCTCGCGCACGGTGGCGTTGCGCGCCCAGTCCACCAGCTTGGCGTCGTATTCGGGCTTGTTCATCCCGTACCGATGCGTCAGCGCCACCATCAACGCGAGATCGCGCAGGTCCGAGCCGTAGTCGCCCACGTACCACGGCCGCTCCTTGTTCCAGGCGAACGCTTCGGCAATCGCCTTCTGCGCGCGGTCGTTGTCGCCCATCAGCTTCAGCGCGATGCCGAGGTGCACCAGCGGCAACGGCGCGACCAGCTTGCCGCGGTCGTTGTCGAAGATCGCGCGCAGCGTGCCGAGCGGCGCGCGGTTCACCCGTGCCAGCACGAAACCGGAATAGGCCTCGTCGGCGATGCGCATGTGGTCGTGGTGCTCGTAGCTGAAGTACGGATGGCCGCCGCCCAGCAGGTCGTCGTTCAGCCGCTGCAGCGCCTTCTGCAGGACATCCTGCGGCACCGCGAAGCCTTCCTCGCGCGCATCCAGCATGAAATCCACCACGTACGGCGTGGTGAACGTCTCGATCGGACTGGTGCCGCCCCAGAAACTGAAGTGCCCGTTGCTGGCCTGGAAGGACGCGATGCGCGAAAGCGCCGCTTCGACGCCGGCCCGACGGACGGCTTCCGTGGTCTCGATGCCCAGCGCCTTCGCCGTCGCCGGATCGAGGATCAGCGAAGCGTAACCGCGGCTGGTCGTCTGCTCGATGCAACCGTAGGGATAATCGAGCAGGTTGCGCAGCGCCGCGTGGTAGGGCAACGGCGGCAGGGTGCTCAAGGTAAGTTGCGCGCGCACGCTGGACGGGAACAGGCCCGCCGCGGCATTCGCATCCAGTTGCAGCGGCTTGCCGCCTTCGATCGCCATCGGCGTGCTGCGCTGCTGTTCCGGCCAGGCGGGGCGCACGGCGAACTCGAAATGGCGATCCACCGCGTAGTCGTTCAGTTCCGCGTGGATGTCGAGCTTCGCCACCGCCGCACCGGCCTGTGCCGTCACCGGCATCACCAGCGTGGTCCCCGCGCCATCCTTCAGCGCCACCGAACGCGTGGCGTCGGCGACGTTGATCGGACCATCGGTCTTCACGTTGACCTTTGCCGTGCCAGCGTTGCCGGAAAGGTTCTTGAGGTCGAGGCTGATCTGTGCCTTGTCGCCGGCCGCCATCACGCGCGGCGTGCCCGGTTCCACCACGAGCGGCGCGCGCACGGTGATGGAACCGTCGGCGTTGCCGAACCTGTCCGCACTCCACGCCAGCGCGCTCAGGCGCAGGCTGCCGTTGAAGTCCGGCACGTCCACCCGCAGCGTCGCCCTGCCCTGCGCGTCGAATGCCACCGGCGCGGCGAACAGGTCAACGATCTTCACCTTCGGATTCAGTCGCGCCGCGTGCGGCAGCGGCTTGGCCGCCATGTCGCCGCCGTAACGCAGCTTGGCTTCGGCACCGTCCATCGCCTCGATGATGCGGCTGTAGAGGTCGTAGGCATCTACTCCCAGCGCACGCTTGGCGAACATCCACGCCCACGCGTCCGGCACCGGGTAATCGGTGATGTTGATGACGCCCTGATCCACCGCCGACACCGTGACGTAGGCCTGCGTGCCGGCCAGGCCCTTCGCCTGCACGGTCACGCTCAACGGATTGCCCGGCCGCATCATCGCCGGCGCCGACAGCGTCAACGGAATGCGGCGGTCGTTGCGTTCCATCGCCACGTGCTCGATGCCGAGCGCGCGTGCCGGCGTGGTGTGCTCGTCGGCCGCGCCGCCGCGGAACACCAGCGCGGAGACGTACACGTCGTGGCGCTCCCAGTCTTTGGTGACCGGGATTTCGAAGGTGCTGCCGGCCTTGGCGTCAATGTCTTTCAGGTAAAGCAGGTGGTCGGATTCGACCAGCAGCACGCCGGGGCCGTCGTGCGGCGGGGTCACCGTCACCCTCATGGTGTCGCCGGCGCGGTAGCGCGCCTTGTCCAGTTGCAGCTTGACCTTGTCCGGTCGCGCTTCCTTGCCGAGGTTCTCGTCGTCCCAGCTCCAGCCGGCGAAGAACGGAAAGACCGTGGTGAGTTTCGTCGCCGGATCGTAAACCTCGATGCGATAGCCGCCCCACTCCACCGGGAACTCGACGCGGGCGCGGCCTCCGACGGCGACGTCCACGTCCTTTTCCTCGATCAGTTGCAACTGCTGGTGCGAATCCGATTTCCAGCCGTCGCCGTGTTCGTACAGCCAGTAGAAATCGCGCAGCTCGCGCTGCAGGCGCACCTTGAGGTGCGAGCCGGCGACGAGCTTGCCGTCCACGTCGGCGCGCACGATCTCGAACGCGGCCTGGCCTTCGCTCTCTGCGCCCTGCTTCGGATCGAACAGCGGGCGCACGCCGACCAGTCGCGGCGCCGGCCAGTACACGCGCTTCAGCACGCGGGTCACCGCGCGTCCGCCGGTTTCGTA
>DASVDY010000056.1:0-4012 GCA_036380855.1 Rhodanobacteraceae bacterium | reverse complement strand
CGCCTGTGCGAGGTGCAGCCGGAACGGCGGCGCGCCGAAATGGAGTTCCATCTGCGCCTCGCGCCTTCGCGCGTGGACGCACTGTTCGCGCTGCTGCACGCGCATGGCTATCAACGCGGTCGCGGCGGCTTCGGCGTGCCCGGCCTGCACGGCATGCTGACCGGCGTGACGGACCTGGTGTTCGAGCACGACGGCCGTTATCACCTGGTGGATTACAAGACCAACCTGCTGCCGGCCTACGATGCCGATGCGCTGCGCGATGCGATCGCCGCGCACGACTACGACCTGCAATACCTGCTGTACGTGCTGGCGCTGCACCGCTGGCTGCGGCAGGTGCTGCCCGGCTACGACTACGAAACCCATATGGGCGACGTGTATTACCTGTTCGTGCGTGACCTGGGCGACGGGCGCGGCGTGCACCGCGACCGGCCGCCGCGCGCGCTCATCGAAGCGATGGACGCGCTGTTCGACGCGCGCGTGGAGCGGGCCGCATGACCCGCGTGGACGCCGATCTTCGAGCACTGGCGCGCGCCGGATGGCTGCGTCGCGTGGATGCGGCGCTGGGCGACTGGATCGCGCGCGCGTTTCCGGATGCACCCGCCGAAGTTCCGCTCGCGGCGGCGCTGGCGGCGCGCGCGGTGGACGAAGGCCACAGTGCGTTGCGACTCGAGGCGGCGCAGGCGTGGCTGGCGGGGCTGGATGGTCGCGGCGAGGCGCCCGCCTTGCCCGAGTGGGCCGCATGGCGTGAAGCGCTGCGCGCCAGCGATGCGGTGCACTTCGCTCCGGATTCCGATGCAGGCGATTCCCTGCCGCGCAAGCCGCTGGTGCTGGACGCGCAGGGCCGCATCTACCTCGCGCGCTATTTCGGCTACGAGCAGCGGCTGGCGCGAAACCTGATCGCCCGGGCGCGCACGGAACGGTTGCGGCTCGTGACCGGCGGTCCCGGCACCGGCAAGACCCACAGCGTGGTGCGCGCGCTCGCCGCGTTGGCCACCGACGCGCACGCGCAGGCGCGAACCCTGCGCATCGCGCTGGCCGCACCGACCGGCAAGGCCGCCGCGCGCTTGTCGGAAAGCGTACGCGCGCAATTGCCGGAACTCGCGTTGCCCGGTCCGGTCGCGGCGATGATCCCGCGCGAGGCGTCCACGCTGCACCGCCTGCTCGAGCTGTCTCCTTCCAGCGCGCGTGCGAAGTTCCATCACGGCGCACCCCTGCCGCACGACGTGGTGGTGGTGGACGAGGTCTCGATGGTGGACCTGCCGATGATGCACAAGCTGGCGGACGCGGTGCGCGACGACGCGATGCTGATCCTGCTCGGCGACCCCGGCCAGCTCGCGGCGGTGGAGGCGGGCGACGTGCTGGGCGCGCTGGTGGACGCCGCGCGCGAACCGCCGCTGTCGCGCTGCCACACACACCTGACGCAGAGCCGGCGCTTCGCCGGGCACGGCGCGTTGGGGCAACTGGCGAACGCGATGGCAGGCGGCGATGCGAACGCCGCGCTCGCCGCGCTCGATGACACCGACGAAGTGAAGTTGTTCGTCGGCGAAGCGCGCGGCGCGCGCGTGGTCGAACAAGCGGCTGAAACCTGTCGCGACCTTCTGGATGCGGCGGACGCCGCGGCGGCCTTGCGCGCGGCCAACGGCTTCCGGGTGCTGACCGCGCTGCGCCATGGGCCGGCCGGCAATCTCGCGCTGGACCGCGCGATCGGCCAGCGCCTGAAACGGCACGCCGGCGTGCGTGCGGACGCGCCCTGGTGGCGCGGGCGCCTGCTGATGGTGACCGTCAATCGCGCCGAGCTCGGGCTGTTCAACGGCGACGTCGGCGTGGCGTGGCCGGATGCGGACGGCGATATGAAAGTGTGGTTCGAAAATCCGGGTGGCGAACCGCGCGCGATTTCCCCGGCCGCGCTGCCGCCGCACGAGGGCGCGTTCGCGCTGACCGTGCACAAGGCACAGGGTTCGGAATTCGCGCGCGTCGCACTGGTGCTCGGTACCGACACGCCGGTGCTGACGCGCGAGCTGCTCTACACGGGCGTGACCCGCGCGCGCGAAAGCGTGGCCATTTACGGCGACGAAGCATTGCTGCGCACCGGCATCGCCCGGCGCACGCAACGCTGGAACGGCCTGGCCGACCGCTTGCGGGAAGCCGCCGGCGCCCCAAACTCGATTGCGGAATCTTTACCGGACAGCGAATAAGCTCACTGGCATCCGATCAGCAATTTTTCGTCATTCCGGGGCCGTTCGCGGTCTCCTTGCGAACGGAACCCGGAATCTGCTTCGCGCGCAAAGAGCAGATTCCGGGTTCCATCGCCGACCATGTCGGCGATGGCCCCGGAATGACGACAAGGACGAGGATTCCCGCCTTACGCCTCACGCCTTACGCCTCACGTCTTACGTCTCACGCCTTACGTCTCCCGTCACCCGTCCCCCGCTCATGCACACCTTCCATCCCGCCGTCGCCGCCTGGTTCGAATCGGCGTTTCCCGCGCCGACCGAGGCGCAATCGCGCGCGTGGCCGGCGATCCAGTCGCATCGCGACGTGCTGATCGCCGCGCCGACCGGTTCGGGCAAGACGCTGGCGGCATTTCTCGCCGCGATCGACGACCTGGTCCGCCGCGGCGTGGCAGGCACGCTCAACGACGAAACGCACGTGGTGTACGTCTCGCCGCTGAAAGCGCTGTCCAACGACGTGCGCATCAACCTGGAAACGCCGATCGAAGGTATCCGCGCGCAGCTCGAAAGGCTGGGCCTGCCGGACGTGGAGATCCGTACCGCGGTGCGCACCGGCGACACGCCGCAGGTGGAGCGCAACGCGATGCGCAAGCGCCCGCCGCACATCGTGGTGACCACGCCCGAATCGCTGTACATCCTGCTCGGCTCGGAGTCGGGCCGCGCGATGCTCGCCACCACGCGGGCGGTGATCGTGGACGAGATCCACGCGCTCACGCCCAACAAGCGTGGCAGCCATCTTTCGCTTTCGCTGGCCAGGCTGGATGCGCTGTGCGGCACGCGGCCGGTGCGGATCGGCCTGTCGGCGACGCAGAAGCCCATAAAAATGGTCGCCGACTTTTTGGTCGGCACACACCGCAAGTCCAGGGTTGCCGCTACGAACCCTCTCCCCCAAACGGCTACATTGTTTGGGGGAGAGGGCAGGGTGAGGGGGCAGGACGACAAGCAGCACGCGAACCCGGAAGTTGCGAAGGGCGAAGCACCTGCGCCGGTACCGGCTGTTCATCGGCACGCAGCGATCCCCACCCCCTCACCCCAACCCTCTCCCCCTGCGATGGGGCCACAGGGGGAGAGGGAGCACGCGTGCACCGTCATAGACACCGGCCACCGGCGCGCGCGCGACCTCGGCATCGAGGTCACGAACGTTCCGCTGCAGCCGGTAATGAGCAACGACGCGTGGGGGCTGGTGTACGACCGCCTGGCGGATTTGATCCGGCAGCACCGCACCACGCTGGTATTCGCCAACACCCGGCGCACCGTGGAACGCGCGACGCGGCACCTCTCCGAACGGCTCGGCAAGGAAGCGGTCGCCGCGCACCACGGCAGCCTGTCGAAGGAAAAACGGCTGGATGCCGAGCGGCGACTGAAATCCGGGCAACTGCGCGCGCTGGTCGCGACCGCCTCGCTGGAACTGGGCATAGACATCGGCGAGGTGGAACTGGTCTGCCAGCTCGGCTCGCCGCATTCCATCGCGGCTTTTCTCCAGCGCGCCGGCCGCGCGGGGCATGCGGTGGACGGCATTTCCAGGGCACGGCTGTTCCCGACCTCGCGCGACGACCTGGCCGAGTGCGCGGCGCTGCTGGATTGCGTGCGCCGCGGCGAACTGGACGCGCTGCACGTGCCGCGCGCGCCGCTGGACGTGTTGGCACAGCAGATCGTGGCCGAGGTCGCCTGCGGCGAGCGCGGCGAAGATGAGTTGTTCGAGCTGGTGCGCGCCGCGTATCCGTACCGCGATCTCGCACGCGACAAGTTCAACGAGGTGCTGCGGATGCTGGCCGAGGGCT
>DASVDY010000055.1:0-5953 GCA_036380855.1 Rhodanobacteraceae bacterium | reverse complement strand
GGCTTGCCGCCGGCGACCGGCACCGACCAGAGCTGGGTGACGCCGTTCTTCGCGGCGAGGAAGTACAGCGTCCCGCCGTCCGGCGAAAAGCGCCCGCCGCTCGCGTTCGATTTCGGATCGGTGATGCGCACCGGCTTCGCACCGGCCTTGCCCAGGTCCAGCATCCACACGCTGGTGACGCCCTTGTTGGCGGCGTAATCGGTACTGCGCACGGAGAAGGCAACATGGCTGCCGTCCGGCGTGAGGTGCGGATCGGAGACCCGATCCATCATCACCAGGTCGTGGGCGTTGAACGGATGCGGTGCGGCGAAAGCGATTGCCGGCGCGAGCGCCAGCAGCGAGACGACAGTCAGGCGTTTCATCGGTTCATCCCTGTGTGGCCGAACCGCAACGGTAAGGCCAAGCAGCCGGAGTACGCAAGCGCGGGCGGGCTGACGCCTTGTTCAGTGCGAGGCGGCGGCGCTCGCCGATGCGGTGGCGCTGGCACCGGCGGACTTGCCGATGTTGGCGTCGAGGAAGGCGTCCACCTTGGCGTACAACTCGGCAATGTCCTCCTCGCCGTAAAACCCGTGCCATTCGTCGCGCCTGTACAGCCATTCGTGCGGGATGTGCCGCTCCAGCATGGCCCTGTGCAGGTTTTCGCCTTGCTTCGGAAGCACGATCTCGTCCTTGCCGCCGACTATAAGCATCACCTTGGCCTTGAGGCTGTCCAGCTGGTAGATAGGCGAATGCTGCGCAAGCACGGTCTCGTCGGTGCCGACGGTACGCTTCCAGTATTGCGACTCGGAGGACAACACGTCTCCCCGACCGATCATCTCTCGCAAATCATAGACGCCGACATAACCGATCGCGCACTTGTACAAGCCCGGTTCCTTGACTGCGCCTTCCAGCGCGGCGTAGCCGCCGTAACTGCCGCCATAAATGCAGATGCGATCCGGGTCGGCGATGCCCTGCGCGATCGCCCAGCGCGTGGCATCGGTGATGTCGTCTTGCATCGTGCCGCCCCATTCGTGGTAACCGGCCTTGAGAAAGTCGTAGCCGTAGCCGCCGGAACCGCGGTAGTTCACCTGCAACACCGCATAGCCACGCGTGGCCATCGCCTGCACGTAGTCGTCGTATCCCCAGTCATCGCGGATGCCGTACGGGCCGCCGTGTACGAACACCACCATCGGCAAGTGCTTCGCATTCTCCTGTCCGGGCGGGTAGCTGATGTAACCCTGGAGCCACAGGCCGTCGCGGGCTTTCAGCGTGATCGGCTGCTTGCGCGCCATCCGGCCGGGATCTATCCAGGCCGCTCGCTGCAGAATCGGCGTGAACTTGTCGCTCGCACGATCGTAAAGGAAGAAGGTGCCCGGGTCGGCATCCGCCTGCACCAGAGCGATCGCCTTGCTGCCGTCATCGGTGCCGGACACGAATTGCACATCCTCGCCGGGGTACTGCTTCATCAACGCGACCAGCGCGTGCACGTCAGGCGACTTGGGGTCAAACACCGACAATGCCGGACGACCGTCTTCGAAGCTCACGCCGATGACCGACCCCTCGGCAAGCCCCTGGGCCAGGCCGGCCATCTCCACGCGGGGATTGCTCCATACACTTGTCATTTTCTTTGTTGCCGGATCGAAACGGCACACGCCGAGGCCATCTTTCAATCCCGGGCAGGTGAACCATACCGCGCTGTCGTCGGCGCTGAAGGCAACCGGCCAGTCACGATCACCGCTGGCTTTTGGAAGCAGTTCCCAATCACCCGTGCCGCCCGGACTCATGTAGATCTTGCGATCGCCCTTCAGATCGTCGCCCGATGCAAACCACGCGTTGCCCTTGTGGTCTGCGAGGAAGCTGGCTTCGCGCATCGGCGCCGTGACTCCCTCTCCGATCGATCCGTCACGCACGTCCATCCTGTAAACACCGCTCAACGCACCCGTGGAGCCCGACGACGTCCAATCGGTAATGGCAACCAACACGTGCTTGGGATCTCCGGCGATGCGGGAAACAAATTGGGCCGTCCCGTACTGTAGCCTTCGAACCCCGTAGAGCAGATCTGCACTGCCATGCCCGTTTGCACTCACTCCCCAAAGCTCACCCGTGGCAAGCGGAACATCCCAGCCGCCTTCATGCTCTGCCTCGGTGAAAAGCAGGCGGTCAGGTGAAGCCCACCAGAAATCGAGTACGTCAGCGCCTTCCCGTGGCTTGACATTGAAGCTCTTGCCGCCTTGGAGACTGAGGACCGTCAATACGGTCTGACCGTTCTTTAGTACTGACTTGGCGGCGAGATGCGCTCCATCCGGCGAAATCTTCACCTCCTGGTATTGCGGGTGCCGCGCGAGGTCCGCGAACGACACCGTTGCGGCGAGCGATGCACAGGCGCACGCCCACAACGCAAGGCCGGCGGCAAGGCGACGCAGCCCCATGGCACGCACCTACTGGGCGGCTTTTGTCGAAGTCGTGGCACCCGCCGCGCCCGCGCCGATGTTGGCATCCAGGAATGCGTCCACCTTGCCGAGCACCTCGCTGACGTGCTCTTCGGTGTAGAAGCCGTGCCATTCGTCCGGCATGTACAGCCATTCGTGGGGAACGTGGCGCTCCAGCAGGGCCTCGTGCAGGTTCTTGCCCTGCTCGGGCAGCACGATCTTGTCCCGGCCGCCGACGATCAGCATCACGTTGGCCTTGAGACTATTCAATTGATAGATGGGCGAGTGCTGCGCGAGCACGGTCTCGTCGGTGCCGACCCTTCGCTTGTCGCTTTCAATGTCATAGGTCGTCACCCACTCGTCCCTGCGGCCGACCATCTTCGGCAGGTCGTAGACGCCGACATAGCCGATCGCGCACTTGTACAGGTCCGGCTCCTTGACCGCGCCTTCCAGCGCGGCGTAGCCGCCATAGCTGCCGCCATAGATGCAGATGCGGTTCGGGTCGGCGATGCCCTGCGCGATCGCCCAGCGCGTGGCGTCGGTGACGTCGTCCTGCATCTTGCCGCCCCACTCCCGGTAGCCGGCCTCGACGAAGTCGTAGCCTCGGCCGCCCGAGCCGCGGTAATTCACCTGGAGCACGGCGTAGCCGCGGGTCGCCATCGCCTGCACGTAGGGCTGGTAGTCCCAGTCGTCGCGGATCCCGTATGGCCCTCCGTGCACGAATACCACCATCGGCAGGTGCTTCGCCTTGTCCTGCCCGGGCGGATAGCTGATGTAGCCGTGCAGTTTCAAACCGTCGCGCGCGGCCAACGTGATCGGCTGCTTGCGCGCCATCTTGTTGGGATCTATCCATGAGGCGCGCTGCAGGATCGGCGTGAACTTGTTGCTCGCGCGGTCGTAAAGGAAGAAGGTTCCCGGGTCCACGTCGGCCTGCACCACGGCAATGGTCTTGCTGCCATCGTCGGTGCCGGAAACAAACTCCGCGTCCTCGCCCGGATACTGCTGCATCAGCGCGATCAGCGCCTGCGCATCCGCCGATTTCGCGTCGAACACGGACAGCGCGGGGCGGCCATCCTCGAAACGCACGCCCATCACCGAATCATGCGCCAGGCCCTGCGCGAGCCCGTCCTCCTCCACGTCCGGGTTGCTCCAGACATTCGTCATTTTCCGCGTCGCCGGATCGAACTTGCACACGCCGAAGCCGGACTCGGCACCCGGGCATTCGAACCAGACCACGCCGTCGTCGGCACTGAAGGCAAGCGGCGAGCCCCGATAGGCGCTGGCGCGCGGCAGCAATTCCCAATCGCCGCCGTCAGCCGGACGCATGTAGACCTTGTAGTCGCCATCGAGGTCAATGGCGAACGCAAACCGGACATTTCCCTTGTGGTCGGCGAGGTAGTGCGCCTGCCGCATCGGCGCCATCGCAACCTTGACCTTGCGACCGTCGCGCACGTCCATCTTGTAGACGGCGGTGAAGGCTCCGAGCTGGCCCGAAGCCGCCCAGTCGGTGATCTCGACCAGCACGTGGTCCGGGTCGCCTTCTATACGCGACAGGAACGAGGCGCTGCCGTTTTCCGCGGTCGCGTGCTGGATATGCGAGCCGGTTTCCATCCCCGTCTTGCGATAGCCATACAGCATGTCCTGGCCATTGCCATCGGCGTTGACGGCGTAGAGCTCGCCCGTCGAGAGCGGCTCATCCCAGCCGCCTTCGTGCTGGGCTTCGGTGTACAGCACCCGATCGGGTGATGCCCACCAGAAATCCTCCACGTCTTCGTTCTGTCGGGGGAGAACGTTCACGCCCTTCTTGTTGACCAGGTCAATCAGCGACAGGACGGTCTGGCCATCCTTCGTGACCGAAGTCGCGGCGAGGTGCGTGCCGTCCGGCGAGATCTTCACCATCTGGTACTGCAGGTGCTTCGCCAGGTCGGCGAACGACACCGGGTCGGCAAGGCAGGCGGATGCGCAGCCGCACAGGACCGCCGCCACCAGCGCGCGAGACAGTTTCATCGGTTTTCCCCCAAGGCGCGCCACCCCCGGCGCAACCGCGATGCTAGAACTTCCGGGGGATCCCGATCAACCGGCCATGTCCTCGAACACGCCGTCCAGGCCCTGCTCCCATTCCGGCAATTCCACCCCGAAGGTCCCGCGCAGCAACGAGGTATCGAGTACCGAAAAAGCGGGCCGGCGCGCACGCGTCGGGTATTCGCTGGTCTTGATCGCGTCAATCACGGGCACGCGCTCGATCATGCCCCTGCGATGCGCGCGATGCAGGATCGCCCGCGCGAATTCGTGCCAGTTGGTCTCGCCCAGGGTGGTGAGGTGGTAGACCCCATCCAGCGACTGCGCGGTCATGTCGCCCTGGTCCACGTTGAACCAGCGCGGCACGACCTGCGCGGTGACTTGCGCGATCACTTCGGCCGGCGTGGGCGCGCCGATCTGGTCGTCCACCACGCGCAGCGTGTCGCGCTCGCCGGCGAGCCTCAACATGGTGCGCAGGAAATTGTGCCCGCGCGGCGCGTACACCCAGGCGGTGCGCAGGATCAGGTGCTTGGCGCCGCTGGCGCGCAGCGCGAATTCGCCCGCCAGCTTGGAGCGCCCATACGCGCTCACCGGATGCGGCGGATCGTCCTCGCGATACGGCTCTTTCGCGCGCCCGTCGAACACGTAATCGGTGGAGTAGTGCAGCACGCGCGCGTCGTGCCGCCTTGCCCATTCGCCGAGCACGCCGACCGCCTGCGCGTTCACGCGCATCGCGAGGTCCGGTTCGTCCTCGGCGCGATCCACCGCCGTGTACGCCGCCGCGTTGACGATCAGGTCCGGCGCGATGCGATCAAGTGCTGCGCGCATGCCGTCGGAATCGGCAAGATCAAGCCGCTCGCAATCGAGGCCGTTTTCGAGTTTGCCATTGCGCGTGGCCAGGATCAGCCTTCCTTCCGCAGGATCGCCGCTCCGCTCCTCGCAATCGCAAGACACGTGGCAGAAACGCGGATTGAGCTTGCGCGCGGCGTGGCGCAGGGTGAATTGCAGGGCCTGGCCAACCTGGCCGTTCGCGCCGAGCAGCAGGATGCGGGCCGAGGCATTCATGGCAGGTACGGTGGCAGCTTTTCGACGGGTACGTCGGCCAGGAACGGCGCAACCTTGTCCTTGTCCGACAAAAGCGGATCGGCCACCGGCCAGTCAATGGCAAGTCGCGCGTCGTTCCAGCGAATTCCGGCGTCGGCCGCGCGATCGTACAGCGCGGTGCACTGGTAGACGAAGGTCGCGTTCTCGCTCACCACGCAGAAGCCGTGCGCGAAACCTTCCGGAATCCAGAACTGGCGCTTGTTGTCCGCGCTCAGCATGGCCGCGGCCCAGCGGCCGAACGTGGGCGACCCGCGACGGATGTCCACCGCAACGTCGTAGACTTCGCCTTCCAGCACGCCGACCAGTTTGCCCTGCGGATGGGGCCACTGGTAGTGCAGGCCGCGCAGCACCCCGCGCGCGGACCGCGAGACGTTGGACTGCACGAAGCGCGCATGGATCCCGAGCGCCGCGTACTTCTCGGC
>DASVDY010000054.1:0-4716 GCA_036380855.1 Rhodanobacteraceae bacterium | reverse complement strand
GCGATGCGCCGGCTGGCCTGGGTGCAGTTTTTCTCGTGGTTTGCGCTGTTCGCGATGTGGATCTACACCACGCCCGCGGTCACCGCGGTGCAGTTCGGCAGCAGCGATCCGCAATCGGCCGCGTACAACGCGGGTGCGAACTGGGTCGGCGTGCTGTTCGCCGCCTACAACGGGTTTGCGGCGCTCGCGGCGATCGTGATCCCGCTGATGGTGCGCGGCCTCGGCTTGCGCGTGAGCCATCTGGTGAACGTCGCGCTCGGCGGCGCGGGGCTGATCTCGTTCCTGTTCATCCGCGATCCGCACTGGCTGCTGCTGTCCATGGTCGGCGTCGGCTTCGCCTGGGCCTCCATCCTTTCGTTGCCGTATGCACTACTTTCGGACAGCCTGCCCGCCGCGAAGATGGGCGTGTACATGGGCATCTTCAATTTCTTCATCGTGATCCCGCAGTTGCTGGCCGCGAGCGTGCTCGGCGTGCTGCTGAAGGTGTTCTTCCACGGCCAACCGATCTACGCGCTGGCCATCGGAGGCGCCAGCCTGGTGGTCGCCGGGCTCTGCACGTTGCGCGTGCGCGAACCGGGAGTCCTGCCAGCCCCGCGCGGCGAAGCCGCATGACGGTCCGCCGGTGGGGGCGCTTCGCGCTGTTTCTCGCGCTGGCGCCCATGGCCGCCATGGCGGCGCAGCCGGATCGCTGCACGCCGACCGTGCGGACGCTGCAACTCGATGCACCGGCCTTCGCCCCCGAACGCATCACGGTGGACGTCTATCTGCCCGGCGACTACGCGCGCTCGGGCAGACGCTATCCGGTGCTGTACGCCAACGACGGGCAGGACATGGATGCGGTCGGGCTGGTACCGACGCTCGCCGGATTGTGCCGGAGGCGAGCGATCCGCGAACCGATCGTGGTCGCCGTGCACATGCTGCACGATCGCGCCAGCGGCTACGGGCTTTCGGATCGCGCGGCCCGTCGCAGCCTCGTCGGGGGTTCGAAGATCGGTCCGATCGGCACGCGCGCCTACGACTATTCGCAATGGTTCGCAACGCAGCTCGTGCCTTACGTGGACGCGCATTACCGCACGCTCCGCAGTGCCCGCGCGCGCACCGTGCTCGGCTGGTCGCTCGGCGGGCTCAATGCGTTCAATCTCGGCTGGGAATATCCGCGAACGTTCGGGACCGTCGGTGCGTTCTCGCCCTCGTTCTGGCTGGCCGCCGATCGCGGCAGCGGGGAGGCGGCGCAGCGCACGCGGCTGGCGCAACGCATGGTGGATCGCGGCCCGGAACGGCGCGGCATGCGGTTCTGGTTCGCCGCCGGCACCGCCGAGGAGACCAACGACCGCGACCACGACGGTGTGATCGACGTGATCGACGACCTCGACGATCTGGTCAACGGCTACCGCGGGCCCGATGGCTTCCACCAGCGAGGGCTGCGCCAGCTCGGCTATACCGTCGACATGGACTTCGCGGCGCATCCCGACAGCACCGCTGAAGTGTCCATCTACCTGCTGCCTGATGGCCATCACAACCAGGCGTCGTGGGCGAAGATGCTGCCGCTTTTCCTGCGATGGGATTACGGCACGCGCACGACGCGGGACGCCAGGACTTCACTGGCGCCGGACTGACGGGGAGAAGTGGTGGGCGCAACAGGGATCGAACCTGTGACCCCTACCATGTCAAGGTAGTGCTCTACCGCTGAGCTATGCGCCCCCGAAGGGTCGCAGACTATAGCGTGATCGCGGCCGGTGCTCAATTCCCGGCTGCCGCGGCGGCAACTCGGGCGCGCAAACAAGACGCGTCCTTCATACGAACAAACCCAGACTGGGGATACGCGGTGAACGACGACGGCGCGCTCGCAGTGCAAGGCGAGCGCCGCACCGCAGCGGTCCCGGAGCGCCGCACCTGCCTTCCGCTTCCAGAGCTGCGGTTTCGCAGCTTCGAGGAAGCGGCCCCATGGCCGTTCCACGCGGACCATCGCAAGAGAAGGAGAAATCGATGCTTCAGCAATCAACCGTTTCACTCGACGATGCCCGCCGCATGATCGCTGCCGGCGAGGCCAAGGCGCGCGAGATCGGCCAGCCGATGAACATCGCGGTCGTGGACGACGGAGGCAACCTCGTCGCATTCGAACACATGGACGGCGCATGGAAGGGCAGCGTGGACATCGCGATGGACAAGGCCTTTACCTCCGCGATGTTCGTGCTGCCGACCAAGGGCCTTGCGGAAAAGGCGCAGCCGGGAGAGCCGTTCTACGGGATCCAGGTTTCCAATCAGGGTCGCGTCATGATCTTTCCCGGCGGCATTCCGTTGAAGCAGGATGGCCAGTGCCTCGGCGCGATCGGCGTGAGCGGCGGCGACAACGCACAGGATCAGGCCGTGGCGGAGGCGACCGTCGCCGCGCTATGAGCCGCATTGCGCAGCGACTTCGGAGTACGCCGGTGAGTGCATCGTGAAATTTTTGGAAGCATTTGACGCCGCAAAACCCGAAGCCTATTTTCAAAAGATGATGTTTCCACTGGCAAGGATGCCGGTCGAATGAAATGGATGTCCCTCATTGCCGCTGCGCTCGCGTTTTTCGCGATGCCCCACCTCGCATTGGCGCAAGCCTCGCCGCAGGACCAGAAATGGTTGCAGCAGGCACACCAGACGAATCTCGCTGAAATCGCCGCCGGCAAGCTGGGCGAGCAGGGCGGCCACGCCGAATCCGTCCGCATGATCGGGCACACGCTGGCGACCGACCATGCCGAGATGGACGCGAAGCTGCAGAAGCTCGCCGGGCAACTGCACGTGAAGTTGCCTGCTGCGCCGAATGCGCAACAGAAGGCGATTGCCCGGAAGCTGAAGGATCAGCACGGCATGCAATTCGACCAGACGTGGGTGCACGACGAAGCCGACGGCCACATCCAGGCCATCGAACTGACCACGTACGAAGTGGGCCACGGTTCGGCGCCACAGGTGAGACAGTTGGCGGTGAAGTCGCTGCCGGTATTGAAGAAGCATTACAAGTTGCTGACCCACGCGGCGTCGGAACTCCACGGCGGGCCATGAGGTGCGGTTTTGGTAGCCCCGGGTCGCGGTGGCGACATGGAAGAAGTAAGGAATGGCTTGAAAGCGTCGCGAGCAAAGGCAGATTGCGCGACGCCGGAGCGCAGGCACCGGAGTGTACACGTCAGTACATGAGGATGCCGAGCACCGCCGGCGCGCAAGATGCCGAGCGCAGCAGCTTTCGGGCCACTCCAATCACGGAGGATGCGATGAAGAGGCTTGTGTTGACCCTTGCGGTATGCGCCGCGTTGCCCATGCTGCTGCCCGATGCGCAAGCCGCACAAAAGAAGCCGCCGTCCCCGGCCGGTTCCCCGAACAACGCCGGGCAGAACAGCGGCGGTTCGCAGGATCCGCTGCAGATGGAGACCAACCCGGCGCAATGGGTGATGCCGGGCAAGAACTACTACGGCCAGCGCTTCAGCAAGCTCAACCAGATCAACACCGGCAACGTCAAGAACATGACCATGGCGTGGACGTTCTCGACCGGCGTGCTGCGCGGGCACGAGGCCGCGCCGATCGTGGTCGGCGACACGATGTACGTGATCACGCCCTGGCCCAACATCGTGTATGCGCTGGATCTCGGCAAGGACGGCGCGATCAAGTGGGTGTTCAAGCCGCATCCGGAAGCCGCCTCGCAGGGCGTGGCGTGCTGCGACGTGGTCAACCGCGGCCTGGCCTATTCCGACGGCAAGATTTTCTTCAACACGCTGGACGACCACACCATCGCAGTGGATGCCAAGACCGGCAAGCAGGTGTGGAACACCAAGGTCGGCGAGATCAACCACGGCGAGACCATGACGATGGCGCCGCTGGTGGTGAAGAACCACGTCCTGGTCGGCGTGAGCGGTGGCGAGCTGGGCGTGCGCGGCTGGTTGAAGTCGCTGGATACCGGCGACGGGCACGTGCAGTGGACGGCGTATTCCACCGGCCCCGACAAGGACGTGCTGATCGGCCGGGATTTCAACCCGCCGTATCCGGAGGACAAGGGCAAGGACCTGGGCGAGACCACCTGGCCGTCCAAGTCGGCGTGGGAAATCGGCGGCGGCAGTGTGTGGGGCTGGATCACCTACGACCCGAAGTTGAACCTCATCTATTACGGGACCGGCAATCCCGGCCCGTGGAATCCGTACCAGCGCCCGGGCCTGAACTTCTGGACCTGCACGCTGTTTGCGCGCGATCCCGACACCGGGATGGCGAAGTGGGCGGTGCAGTGGAACCCGCACGACACACATGACTACGACGGCATCAACGAGAGCGTGCTGTTCAATGCCACGATAAACGGGCAACAGCGCGAGCTGCTCGCGCATCCGGATCGCAACGGCTATCTCTACGTGCAGGACCGCACCACCGGCAAGATCATCTCGGCCGAGAAGTTCATGCCCGGCGCCAACACGGTCGAGCGCGTCAGCCTGCAGACCGGCGCGCCGGTGGTGAATCCCAACGAGGTGCCCAAGCTCAACCAGACCGTCACCAACATCTGTCCGGCCGCGACCGGCGGCAAGGACTGGCAGCCCAGCGCGTATTCGCCGGAAACCGGGCTGCTGTACATCCCGCACAACAACGTTTGCCAGGACGAGGAAGTCTCCAACGTCAGCTACATCGAAGGCACGCCTTATGTCGGCGCCAAGATCGCCATGAAGGCGGGCCCGGGCGGCTATCGCGGCGCGTTCACCGCCTACG
>DASVDY010000053.1:0-3652 GCA_036380855.1 Rhodanobacteraceae bacterium | reverse complement strand
ACGGAGCAGGAAGCAAGGGAGCCTGCCTGGCCTCCGCCCCGGGTAGACCCCGGAATTGATGTCGGGCGTGGAGAAAGGTTCAACATGTACTCTGGTTCGTGTTCTTCACGTCAAAAATCCGGCGGCGCCTCGTGCACCGCCCCATCCCGGCCCTTTCCCGGTCCCTGGTTCACGCTCAAACCTCAGTGCTGCACCTGCACGGCATTCACCGGGGGAGGAGGCGGCGGCGGCGGCGCGCCGTTGTCGCTGCCCACGCCGATGCCGAAGAAATTCTTCAGTTGCTGGAAGAAACAGTGTTCCTGCGCAGGCGGCGCGTATCCGGCGATGAACGGGTACTCGCGCGCGCCTTCGCAATCGGGCTGCGTGCCCTGCCCGGTGCTGGGATCCACCCATGCGAAGTTGATGCCCGGCCCCGGCGAAACCGGCAGCGGGCGCGTCGGCAATTTCTGGAAGATGTCCTTCCACACGCGCAACGCGCCGGTCGCGCCCCACAACCCGGTCGGCTTGTTGTCGTCGCGCCCCACCCACACCACGCCGAGATGCTGGCCGGTGAAGCCGGCGAACCATGAATCGCGCTGGCTGTCGGAGGTGCCGGTCTTGCCGGCGACGTGCAGCCATGCCAGCGAGGAATCGCCGAGCGAAGCGGCCGTGCCGTACTCGGCCACCTGCTGCATCGCCCAGCGCGTGAGCCTTTCGGCCTGCTGGTATTCGCCCTCGCCCGGCTGCACGCTGTAGCGCTTGATCGCCTTGCCCTGCGAATCGGTCACGCCGCGCAGCGTGGACAGCGGCAGCGCGTGGCCGTCGGCTGCAAAATATTGGTAGAGCTGGGTCACCTGGAACGGCGAAAGATCGATTGCCCCCAGCAGCAGCGACGGATTGGCCGGCACCTCCTGCAACCCGAACGAGCGCAGGAATTTCGCCACGCGGTCCACGCCCAGCTCCATGCCCAGGTGCACGCTGGCGAGGTTGTACGACTTCGCCAGCGCCTCAACCATCGGCACTTCGCCGTGCGCGATGTGATCGTCGTTGCTGGGCGACCATACGTGGCCGTTGGGCTGGCGCAGCGACACCGGCGTGTCGTCCAGCAGCGAGGCCACGCTCCAGCGCTGCGGTTGCGCCAGCGCCATCAGGTAGTAGAACGGCTTGATCGCCGAACCGATCGGCCGGCGCGCGTCGAAGGCGCGATTGAAGCCGTGGCGATCGGATTCGCGCCCGCCCACCATCGCCAGCACGCTGCCGCTGTCGGCATCGGTGATCACCACCGCACCTTCCAGATTGCGGCCGCGCTTGCCGAGCGCGGTGAAGGTTTCGTCCAGCGCATCCTCGGCGTAGATCTGCGCGGCAGGATCGAGCGTGGTGAACACGTTCAGGCCGCCGCCGCGCAACTGGTCGTCGCTGAAATCCTGGTGCAGTTGCGCGCGCACCACTTCCATGAACGCGGGGAAGCGGTCGGCCACCAGTTGCGGCTGCGCGGTGACGCCCAGCGGCGAAGCCTTGGCGGCCTGCCATTGCCGGTCGTTCAACAGGCCGGTGTCGTGGAACATGTCCAGCGCGACGTTGCGGCGCGCGAGCGCGCGCTGCGGGTAGCGACGCGGGTCGTAGATGCTGGGGCCCTGCACCATGCCGACCAGCAGCGCGTCTTCCTGCGGGCGCAGCGTCTGCACCGGCCGCGCGAAATAGAACTGGCTGGCCGCGGCGAAACCATGCACCGCCTGGTTGCCCTGCTGGCCGAGGAACACCTCGTTGCAGTAGGCGTCGAGGATCTGCGCCTTGGTGTAATGCGCCTCGATCAACACCGAGAGCAGCGCCTCGTTGAACTTGCGCACGAAGCTCTTGTTGCGATCGAGGAACAGGTTGCGCACGAGCTGCTGGGTGAGCGTGGACGCGCCCTGCACCACGTGGCCGGCGCGCAGGTTGGCGAACGCCGCGCGCAGGATCGCGCTGATGTCTATGCCCCAGTGGTGCGCGAAATCGCGATCCTCGACCGCCTGCAGGCCGCTGACCAGCAGCGGCGGCAGCTCGTCCAGCTTCACCACCTGGCGCTCTTCCTGCTCGGCGCCGTACAGCGTGGCGATGCGCGCCGGATCCAGGTGCGTCTCGTGCAGCAGGTGCCCGGACGTCAGGTCCTTGACCGAATCGATCTGGCCGTGCGAAAGCGTGACCCGCACCCGCCGCGGCAGTTCGCCGCCCGCCGGATCGGCGTAGCCGCGCGAGGCGATCACGAAGCGCTCGCCGTCGCGGCTGAAGGTACCGGGCACGCGCGCTTCGTTCTGCTCCTGCGTGTAACCGGCGCTGTTCAACTCGAGCACCAGTGCGTTCGCGTTCATCGCCTCGCCCGGCGCCAGCCGCACAGGCTTGGCGAACACCCGGGTCGGCTGCGAGAACGCGATCTCGCCCACCCGCGCGCGCACCCGTGCATCCAGCACCAGCGTGTAGGGCAGCAGGAAGCCGATCGCGAAACCGATGCCGATCAAGATCGGCCAGCGCGTCAGCGGCCAGGCGCGCAGCCAGGCATCGCGGAGGCGGGCAAGGAAAGCGAGCAACGTGTTCACCCGGAAATCAAAGTGACGCAGTGTAAGGCATTCATCCGACAGGCCAGCGGTCGCAAGTCGCGGTCGTTCAGACCACGTTTTCCCGGGTCGGTTCGCGGCCGCTCATTCATTGTTGACCAGATCCAGCAGGATCGCGCGGGCGCCGGTCGAAAAACTTGAATAGCGTCCCGTTGCGATCTCGCGCAGGATCGGCAGCGGACGCTGCAGGCGCGACGGAGGCAACGCAAGGCGCGCGCGCAGGTGTTCGCGCTTGTGCCGCACCGCCTCGACGCGAGCCGGCGGAAGCCGCGATGCAAGCCGCGATTCGAAGTGCCGCAGCAGGATGCCCATCCGGGCCTCCAGCCCCTGCAGGAACGGGGTGCGGGCCTGGCCGATGCGCGCCAGCTTGTCCGCGAAGCTGCGCTTGCGCGCGCCGATCTGGTTGCCTGCGTGCTGGCGGTAGTCAATCAACGGCTGCTCCAGGCAATCCACCTCGCCCAGCGCCGCGGCGATGATCGCCAGCCACTCGTCGTGAACCCACTCCCGCGGAAACGGCGCGACATCCGGCAACAGCGAACGCCTGAAGGCGAGCGTGGCGCCGGTGGCGAGATTGCGACGCAACAGCGCGTCGAACGCCCGCCCGGAATGGATCAGGGCACGTTCGCGCCGGGTGGCTTCCAGCGCCTCGAACAACCCGCAACGCATGTCGGCGCCGGCTTCGTCCACCAGGCGCGCGTCAGAATGCAGCAGCAACAGGTGCGGACGCCGCACGAATTGCTCCAGCATCAACGCGATCTTTTGCGGATGCCATGCATCGTCCTGGTCGCACAGGAACACGATCTCGCCGGCAGCGTCGTTCAGCGCCGCCTCGAAATTGCCGACGAAGCCGAGATTGCGTTCGTTCCGCGCCAGCTTGATGCGAATGCCGCGCGCCTGCGCTCCTTCGCGCAGGCTCTCGAGCAGCGCGAAGGTCCGGTCCGTCGAGGCGTCGTCGCGCACCACGATCTCGTCGGGCGCATGCGCCTGCGCCAGCAGGCTGCGCCACAGTTCCGGCAGCCAGCGCTCGCCGTTGTAGGTGCAGAGCACGACCGAAGCGGACAAGGCTGGCGACGTATTCACGA
>DASVDY010000052.1:0-12035 GCA_036380855.1 Rhodanobacteraceae bacterium | reverse complement strand
AACAGGTCCATCAGCATGGTCTTGCCGCGCCCGACCTGGCCCCACAGGTAGATGCCCTGCGGCGCGGCGGGCGCACGCCAGCGCGAAAGCCAGCCGGCCTTCGATACCGTGAGTTGGCCATGCAGGCGATCGAATTCCCCGAGTACCGCGCGCTGCGCGGGGTCGTCCTGCCAGTCGCCCGCGGCCACGCCTTGCGCGTAGCGCAAGCTGGGCGAAAGGAACTCCCTCTCCCCCAACGGCTTCATGGTTGGAGGAGAGGGTTGGGGTGAGGGGGCCGACTCCCGCGACAAGCGACGTTGCAGCCGATCACTGGGGGCCACAGCAAC
The DNA here is from genome assembly GCA_036380855.1 of Rhodanobacteraceae bacterium. Taxonomy (GTDB): domain Bacteria; phylum Pseudomonadota; class Gammaproteobacteria; order Xanthomonadales; family Rhodanobacteraceae; genus 66-474. The sequence continues at coordinate 11,709 of DASVDY010000052.1, read as the reverse complement.
ATGAGACTGGAGCAGGGCCTGGCTCCGTGCCAGCGGCCGCAGGCCAACTCATGGATTGGCGCGTAGCGGGGGCAGCCAGCCCCGCACTCCGTTCTTGACTGCCCCGCGCAGGTCCATCAGCCGACGGTGGAAGAAGTGCCCGGTCTCGGGCATGCGCACCAGCGTCGGCTGCGGGTCGAGCGTTTCCACCCAGTCGAACACCGCCTGCGGTTCCACGACCTCGTCGTCCTCGCCCTGCACGACCAGCCACGGGCATTCGGGCATCGCCACGCCCGCGAAATCCCAGCGCCCGACCGGCGGTGCCACCGTGATCAGCGCGTCCGCCGCGAGCGAGCGGGCGGTACGCAAGGCAACGTAGGAGCCGAACGAGAACCCCGCCAGCCAGAGCGCGTCATGCGGATGCACGCGGCGCACCCACTGCGCCACCGCGACCAGATCCCCGCTCTCGCCGTCGCCTTCGTCGTAGACACCCTCCGATTCGCCCACGCCACGGAAGTTGAAACGCACCGTGTCCAGCCCCGATTCGCGCAGGCTGCGCTCCAGCATGGTCACCACCTTGTTGCGCAGGCTGCCGCCATGTTGCGGATGCGGATGGCAGATGACCACCGTGCCCGCGCGCGCCTCGCCCGGCTTCGCCGCGCAGGTCGCGACCTCCAGCCGTCCGGCCGGACCGGGCAACGCGAACTCCAGCGCCTCGCGCGGAAACTCCGCGGGAGCGTGTGCAGGCGCGGCCGGCAGGGGGGCGGTCATGGCTCAATGATACAGAACCCAATGGGCGCAACAGGACAGGCCATGGATGGCCGTGTCGAAGTGAGCTCGGCGCCGTTGGCATGACGGCGAGCATCGCAGCGCCAGGCGGGAGCAAGGCGCGACTGTTTGAGCGCATGGACGCGCGAGTTCGCGCCGGCCCGCCTGGCGCGAGAAGCGCAGCGCAGTCGAGCCAACCGGATGTGGGCGAGACCGTCATGCCCGGCGCCAATGGTTTTGGCTACTTTTGCCGAAACAAAAGTAGCCCGCGCCGCGGGACGGCGCGGAAAAAGACATGGATGTCGAATACAACGTGCCGAAGACACTGGATCCCGTGTCATCGGCCATCCATGGCCTGCACGGGATGAGTGCATCGTGCACTCACTTCACCTGCGAAACCATCCACTTCACCGTCGCCTCGACCTGGGCGTCGGTGAGCGCCGGGTTGCCGCCCTTGGCCGGCATGTGGTTGCCGTCCGGGCCGGTGTAGCCGTCAATGGCGTGCTTGACCAGCGTATCAATGCCTTGCGCGATGCGCGGTGCCCACGCGGCCTTGTCGGTGATCTTGGGCGCGCCGGCGGCGCCGGTGGAATGGCAGGTGGTGCAGAGCTGGCCGAAGATCGTCTTGCCGTCGGTGGTGCCGCCGTAGGCGACCTGCGAAGCCGCGGCCTTGGCTGCCGCCGCCGCCTGTGCCTGCATCGCCGCGCGCCCGGTCGCACCCGCGTAGTCGGCGCCGACCGGCATGATCCGCTCGCTGGCCTCGCGCGCCTGCGTGTCGGTCTGTTCGCTCGGCTGGTAGGCGTGCACGATCTGGCCGATCACGATGAGCACCACGGCGAGGGCCGCCAGACCGGCGATCATCATCGCGAAGTGGCGCATGAAGGTGCGATCGGAAGGGGTCATCTGGCTCACGGCAAGCTCCACTGATCACGGCTCGCGCCCGCGACAATCGCGAGCGCAAAAGACGCGAAAGTATAGCGAGCTTGCGGCGCGGGACAAAGCGGCCGGTCGGGCCGGCCTGGATCAGGAGGCGCCCTGGGCGCGCTTGCGGGTCGGCTTCTTGCGCGCGGATTTGGCGGTTTTCCGGGGCGCGGCCTTCTTCGCCGGCGCGCGTTCGGCGGCCGGGGTGCGCTGCTTGGCCTCGATGCTCTTCTTGAGCAGCGACATGAAGTCCACCACGTTGGTGGCCGCGTTCTTCGGCAGTTCGGTTTCCGCCGCCGCCGGCGTGCGCACCACGCCCTTGGCCTTGACCCGCTCCTCGATCACCTTGACCAGCCGCTCGCGGAAATCGTCGTGATACTCCTCGGGCCGCCACTCGCCGATCATGGATTTCACCAGCGACTCGGCCATGTCCAGTTCCTTCTGACTGATCCGGTAGGCCGCCGGCTTCTTGTCCGGGAAGGCGTACTCGTCGGCGCTCACCAGTTCCTGCGGGTAGCGCAGCAGCATCAGCCGCAGCGCGTCGTCCTGCGGAATCACCAGCGCGAGGTATTCGCGGGTGCGGATCACCACCCGCGCAAGCCCCGCCGTCTTCAGGCGCTTGAGCGTCTCGCGCAGCAGCACGTAACCCTTCTCGGCCTTCTTGGCAGGCACCAGGAAATAGGGCTTTTCGAAGTATTCCGCGCCGATGTCGTCGGGATTGACGAACGCCTCGATGTCCACCGATTCGGTGGACTCCGGCGCGGCTTTCGCGAAGTCCTCCTTCTCCAGCACGACATACGAACCCTTGTCGTACTCGAAGGCCTTCACGATGTCCTTCCAGGGCACCTCCTCGCCGGTCTCCTCGTTGACGCGCTCGTAGCGGATCGGCGCGTTGTTGCGCGAATCGAGCATGCGGAAATGCAGGTCGGTATGCCGCTCGGCGGTCATCAGCTGCACCGGGATGTTGAGCAAGCCGAAGGTGATCGTGCCGCTCCAGATGGGTCTTCCTGCCATGGTGCTTCTCCTTGGTTCCGCCACATCTCCAAAAGGGTTTTTTGACACGAATCCACGCGGATATCCAAAGGGCTTTTTGGACATGGATCAACGCGGAAAAGAACGGATCAGAAAGCTCTGTTGTCCGCGTCCACCCGCGTCCCTCAATGTCAAAAAGCTTTTGTCCGCGTCCATCCGTGCCAATGTCTTTTTGCGATGCAGGGCGGGTCTTGACCCGCCTCGCACCGCTTGAATCCGCGATCGGCGGGTTGAAACCCGCCCTACATTCCGGGCAATCCCTGCCGCACTTCCTCGATCCCTTCCCAGGGATCGCTTTTCAACGACTTCAACCGGCGCGGCAGGTTCTTGATGGTGTACTGCGCGCCCGAGCGCAATTTCGAAAGCTCTTCCCAGTGCAGCGGCGTGGCGATCCCGGCGCCCTCGCGCGCGCGCACGCAATACGAGGCGACCGCGGTTGAGCCGCGCGCGTTGCGCAGGTAGTCCACGAAGATGCGACCCTTGCGGCGCGCCTTGGATGCGACCGACACGTAGTCGCGCGGCGCTTCGGCTTCCAGGGTGCGCGCCAGCGCGTGCGAAAAGGCCTTGGCGGACTCCCAATCCGGGCGCGGATGGAGCGGCACCACCACGTGCAGGCCCTTGCCGCCGGTGGTGCGCAGGAAGCTTGTCAGGTTCACCGCCGCCAGCCTGTCGCGCAGCAGCCGCGCGCCTTCCTTCACCCGCGACCAGCTCACGCCCGCATCGGGATCGAGATCGAATACCAGCCGGTCGGGGTGCTCGAGGTCGGCGATCGTCGAGCCCCATGGATGGATCTCGATCACGTTCATCTGCACCAGGCCGAGCACGCCCTCGATGCCGTCCACGTACAGGAATTCCTCGTCCTCGCCCTTTGAATTGCGCTGCGTGCCCACGCGGATGCTGTCGGGCATCCCGCTCATGCCGTGCTTCTGGAAAAAACAGGCCTTGCCGATGCCGTCGGGGCAGCGCACCAGCGAAAGCGGTCGGCCGACGATGCCCGGCAGCAGGCGGTCGGCGATGCTGACGTAGAACTCGGCCAGATCCTGCTTGGTGACGCGCGGCTTCGTGATCAGCACGCGCTCGGGATGGGTCAGCGTGATCGTCGGCATCGCGGCCTCCGTCGCGGCATTGTCGGCACGCCGGTCGCTGTCGCGCAAATCGGACGGCGACTTGTCGGAACGCAAGCCCTTGAAACTTCCCTGCCGCAGCAGATCCTCGCCGGTGCGCCCGCGGAAGGCGATCTCGACCACGTGATCCGGTTTCACCCACGTCACCTTGCCGCCGCGCAACTGCTTTGCATCCGGCGGATTGACCAGTGCGGGCCGCTCGTGCACCGGCTTCAGCAGCTCGTGAACCTGCTTGAGCGTCGCCTCGTCCAGGCCGGTGCCGACGCGGCCGACGTAGCGCCATTCGTCGCCGCTCGGTTCGGCCAGCAGAAGTGCCCCCAGCGCACCGCGCGAACCCTTGCCGGCGGTGTAGCCGACGACCACGAATTCGTCCGAATCCACGCACTTCAATTTGCGCCAGGCGTCGCCGCGGCCTGCGGCATAGGGCGCCTCCACGGCCTTGCTGATGATGCCTTCCAGCCCGGCTTCGCAGGCGCGCCTGTAGGCCAGCGCGCCTTCGCCCTGGATGAAACCCGAGAGCTGCAGCACCTCGTCCGCACCCTCGATGAGCTTCGACAGCGCGGCCTTGCGTTGATGCTGGGGCTGGTCGCGCACGTCCTTGCCGTCCAGCATCAGCAGGTCGAACACGACGAAATGCGTGGCATCGGCATGCGCGCGGGTGAATTCCTGTTGCAGCAGGTCGAAGCGGGTGTGGCCTTGCGCATCGAACACCACCAGTTCGCCGTCCAGCGCGCAGCTCCTGCATTTCAACGCGCGCACGGCCTCGACGATGTGCGGCAACCGGTCGGTCCAGTCCAGGTGATTGCGCGAGAGCAGTTGCAGATCCTTGCCGTTGCGCCAGGCGAGCATCCGGTAGCCGTCGTATTTCACCTCGTGCAGCCAGTCGTTGCCGGATGGCGCGCGCTGGTACAACCGCGCCAGCTGGAAGCCGAAGTCCTGCGGCGACAGCTTGCCGGCTTCGGCGGCGCGGGTGGTGCGACGAACGCTGCGCGAGGTCTTGCGCGAGGTCTTGCGCGTATCCTTCTGCGCTGTTTCCTCGCGCAGGTGCTCCAGCTTCCATTGCGACAGCGGCGTGTCGTCGGCCACGTCGCCGCGGTCCGTGTATTGATCCTCGCCCTTGATCAGCAACCACTGCGGCTTGTCCGGCGACTTGCCGCGGGTGCGCACCAGCGACCAGCGCCCGTGCAGGCGCGCGCCGTGCAGTTCGAAACGCAGGTGGCCCTTGTCGAGTTGCTTCGTGGCGGAGTCGTCCGTGCTCCAGGTGCCCTCGTCCCAGATCGCGACGGTGCCGGCGCCGTAATGGCCTTCCGGAATCGTGCCTTCGAACGAGGCATAGCTCAGCGGATGGTCTTCCACTTCCACCGCCAGATGCTTGATGGAAGGATCGCGCGAAGGCCCTTTCGGCACCGCCCAGCTGCGCAGCGAGCCGCCGACCTGCAGGCGCAGGTCGAAATGCCGCCGTCGTGCAGGAGGGAGGTGGATCACGAATTTCCGCTCGCCGGGTTCGGCAGCAGGCGAAGCGCGCCGCCGCGTCGTGCGGGCGGGCTCGGGCGTGTGCCGGAAATCGCGCTTGCGCCGGTAGGTTTCCAGCCGGTGATGATGGCTTCCTGCCATGGTTCCAGCCTAGCATCGGCCTGCATCCGTGCATGTGAACGCTCCCGGCCGGGCAGGGCCCTCCTGCGTGGCCGGGAGCCTCCTGGCCTGGGCTCGCAAGCCGCCCTCCCCACAAGGGCGAAAGCGCCCGGCGCCGGCCGCATCCCCGCATAACAAGCTGCGTACCTGCCCTGCACACCGTCTTTACGGAGCCCCCCTCTATTCTTCAAACCGAAGGCAAGGATGCCTTCGAAGAGCGGTCGAAAGCGCCTCGAGCGGTCCTCGCGCTCTCCCATCCATGGAGGGACCTCTATGCACCATCACTCTCGAGCGCACGACGGCAGCGGCAGGACGCCGCGCCTGCGTGCGCGGCATCGCAGGAAAGGAGGATTGCTGCGCGGCCTGCTCCGGCAGGCGCGGCGCCATCCGCTGGCCATCGGCGCCGCGGTTGCCGCGGCCGGCTGGCTGCTCGGCGGCGACAACGAACAACACGAATCGGCGCGCGCACGGCGCGCCATGCGTGTACAGGGACCCGGCGCAGGACGCGCCATCAATGGGGAAGCGAGCCATGGATAACAACAACCTGCTGGACATGATCGCGGTGCTGGAAGAGGAACAGCGGTTCAACGAGGCGGCGGCGCTGTTGTGCAGCAATGCCGCACAACGCAGGCAGTACGCGGCCAAGGTGCGCCAGGGCGCCGCAGCCATCAAGGCGATCCGCCACGAGATGGCGCGCGGCGGCAAGCGCTCGCGGGCGCGCTCCCAGCGCATCGAGGGCTACATTGACCAGTTGATCGAGGCGCAGCTCGAGATCGGGCGCACGCCTACCGTGACATTGGGCGCGCAACCGGGCTGGTAGGAACCATGTCTGCGCGATGCCTGCTCGGCATCGCGGGCAACGAGTGCGCTTTGCAGCCCATCCGCATGAGCGCCGCTGTCCGCAGCGGCGCTCTTTTCATGCCTTGAGCACGCTGAAGGAACCGTCGCCCTCCAGGTACATCGCCTTGACGCCCTCGAGGCTTTCGATGCCCTTGATGCGCAATTCGGATTCCACTTCACTGCGGGTGATGTGCTCGCGGCGCAGGTTGTGGTGGACCAGCCGGCCGCGCCTCACCAGCAGCAGCGGCGGCGGATCGGTCAGCTTCTCGACCAGCTTCGAGCGATACCCGAGCCAGTCCAGCAGGTAGTTCCACGCGGCCAGGGTGCAGATCAGCGCACCGCCGTCGGCGACGGTATTGCCCTTGCCGATCATCGCGTTCTGCGCGGCATCGCCCAGCAGCACCACGAACAGGATGCCGGAAATGCCGGCCGAGGACGTGTCCCGGCGCAGCACGAAACGCAGCAGCAGGAACAGGAACCAGTACATCAGCGTGCCGCGCGCGATGATCTCCAGCGGCGACATGCTGAAGGCCAGGAAACTGCTGAAGTGGAGTGGGTGCATGGTGTTTCTCCTTGCGGGCAACCGTTCCTGATGCGCTTGGCCCTTCTCCCAGGCATTCGCGATGCCTTGGCTTCGGTGGACCTCCCGGCAGCAGCCGTCCCTGGCGCGCCCGCCGATCGGCATCCATGCCTCACCAGAAATCCTTGCGCGCGATGCCGAGCAGGCATCGCGCAAGCGCAATGATTTCTACCAGGGTGGCGGCACATAGGCCCTCGACAGGAAATCCGCCAGGATCAGTCCGATCATGATGGTCAACCACACGAACCCCAGCGCCGACGTCGTTCGCGTCAATCTGCGCGCCTCGGTCTCATGCATGAAGAAGAGCATCACCAGCAGCGTCTTGAGGCAGGAGATGCCGAGGTTGACGATGCTGTTCCAGTAGCCCAGCGGCACCAGCGCGCTCAGCGCGCTCGCCAGCAACAGCAACAGCAGCGTCGCCAGCACCAGCAGGTAGTGCCACACCGGCGTGATGTGCGCGGAAGGATCCCTGCGCGCCTCTTCGCGCTGGTGCGCCGGCGGCGGTGTGCGGACCACGTTCATCCGGCACGCCCCACGAGGTAGATCAGCGGATAGACGAAGATCCACACGATGTCCACCAGGTGCCAGTACAGCGCGGCCAGCTCCGGCGTGGTGAAACGTTCGGATCCATACGTGCCGCGGGCGACGCGGACGGCCAGCGTGCCGAGCAGGCCGGTGCCGACCAGCACGTGCAGCGAGTGGAAGCCGGTGATGAAGTAATACAGGCAGAAGAACAGTTCGATCGCGCGCGCGTACGGACCGCCGCGCGCGAAGTTCAAGCCGGGGATCAGGTGCTCGGTGTATTCCTTGTGGTACTCGAAGCCGTGCATCGTCAGGAAGGTGACGCCCAGCGCCGCGGTGCCGGCCAGCAGCCACGCGGCCAGTGTGCGCTGGTCCAGCTTGATCGCGCGCACCGCCAGCGCGACCAGCGTGCTGCTCACCAGCAGCACCGCGGTCTCGATCGAGCCCAGCAACATGTCGGTCTCGCGGCTGGCCGCGGCGAAGCCGTGCGGATACAGCACCCGGCAGATGGTGTAACTCGCGAACAGCACGCCGAAGAACAGGATCTCCGTGCTCAGGAACACCCACATCCCGAGCGTCGCCGCTTCGCGCTGCTGCAGCGGATCGTCGAACTGCTTCTCCAGCAGCCCGCGTTCGCGCAGGTCGGCGATATGCGAACTCACGGGGCCGGCTCCCGATACGCATACGGCTCCTGCACCACCGGCATCGCGATGAAGTTTTCCTTCGGTGGCGGCGAAGTGGTCTGCCATTCCAGTCCGCGCGCGTCCCACGGGTTGTCGCCCGCCTGCGCGCCCCGGAACAGCGACCAGCCCAGATACAGCAACGGCAACAGGTAGGCGATCGCCAGGATCGAAGCGCCGCCGGACGAGAGGATGTTCAATACCTGGAACTGCGGCAGGTAGGAGTGGTAGCGGCGCGGCATGCCTTCCCAGCCCAGGATGTACTGCGGGAAGAAGGTCAGGTTGAAGCCGATGAACATCAGGATCGCGGCGAATTTCGCCAGCGGCTCCGAATACAGCCGCCCGGTGATCTTCGGCCACCAGTAATGGATGCCGGCCAGGTACGCCATCACCGAGCCGCCCACCATCACGTAGTGGAAGTGCGCGATCACGAAGTAGGTGTCGGTGAGCGGCACGTCCAGCGCCGGTTCGGCGAGGAACAACCCGGTCATGCCGCCGAGCATGAACAGCCCCACGAACCCCAGCGCGTACAGCATCGGCGCCTCGAAGCTGATCGAGCCGCGGTGCAGGGTCGCGGTCCAGTTGAACACCTTGATCGCCGAGGGCACCGCGACCATGAAGCTCAGGATCGAGAAGATCAGGCTGGCGTATACCGACATGCCGGCCACGAACATGTGGTGGCCCCAGACCAGGAATCCGATCACCGAGATGCCGATGATCGCGTACACCATGAAGCGGTAGCCGAAGATCCTGCGCCGCGCGAAGCAGGGGATGATTTCGCTGACCAGCCCCATCGCCGGCAGGATCATGATGTAAACGGCCGGGTGCGAGTAGAACCAGAACAGGTGCTGGAACAGCAGCGGATCGCCGCCCAGCGCCGGATCGAACACGCCGACGCCAAGGCCGCGTTCCAGTCCGACCAGCGCCAGTGTCATCGCGAGCACCGGCGTCGCCAGCACCATCACCACGCTCACTGCGTACATCGCCCACACGAACAGCGGCAGCCGGAACCAGCTCATGCCCGGCATGCGCAGCGTGTGCGTGGTGACGATGAAATTGATGCCGGTGAAGATGGTCGAAAATCCCGTGACGAACACGCCCACGATCACCAGGAACACGTTGGTATTGGAGAACATCGTCGAGAACGGCGTGTAGAACGTCCAGCCGGTGTCCACGCCGCCCTCGATCAGCGCGCAGATGGTGAACAGCCCGCCGATGATGTAGAGGTACCAGCTCGCGAGGTTGAGCCGCGGGAACGCCACGTCGCGCGCGCCGATCATCAGCGGCAGCAGGAAGTTGCCGAGCGTGGTCGGGATCGAGGGGATCAGGAAGAACCAGACCATCACCACGCCGTGGAAGGTGAAGGTCTTGTTGTAGGTCTCGGCGCTCATGATCGCGCCGTTGGGCGTGACCAGGTCCAACCGGATCATGGTCGCGGCGATCCCGCCGAGGAAGAAGAAGAACGTGATACCGATGGCATACATGATGCCGATGCGCTTGTGATCGTGCGTGGTGAGCCACGCCCGCAATCCGTGATCGCGATCGAGAAAACTCGGCGGCACCGCGCCCGCGCTGATGGCGTTCATGGCGTGCATCCATGGTTGGAAAATGCTTTCAGACACGGATCAACGCGAGTAAGAGCGGATAAAGGCAATAGCTGGAATGCGCTCTTGATCGATCCGCCTTCGTCCGCATCCATCCGTGTCGAAAAGGCTCTTGAGGAATGCGCGTTCATTGCGCGCTGCTCCCCGCGGCGGGGGCCTGGTCCGGTCCCTGGTCCCCGGTCCCCGATCCCGTGGTTGATTTCAAATACGCCACCAGCTCGATCAACTCTTCTTCGCTCAACTGCCCCTGGAACGACGGCATGATCGGCGCGTAGCCCGCGACCACCTGCTTGTCCGGCATCAGGATCGAATCGCGGATGTAGCGCGAATCGGCCACCACGCTGCTGCCGTCGGACAGGTGCACCACCCGGCCGTACAGGCCGTCGAGATCGGGCGCGTGCACGGACGCATGCGCGCCGTGGCAACCGCTGCAACCTTTCGCGCGGAACAGCGCCTCGCCCTGCGCGGCGAGTGAAAGCGGCCCGGCGTGGCCCTGCAGCCAGCGCGCGTAATCGGCCGGGCGCATCACCGTGACCAGTCCGCCCATCTTCGAATGATCCAGTCCGCAATACTCCGCGCACTCCAGATGGAAGGTGCCCAGCTGCGTGGGCTCGAACCACAATTGCGTGTAGCGGTCCGGCAACACGTCCTGCTTCACCCGGAACGCCGGCACGTAGAAGCTGTGGATCACGTCCTGCGAGGTCATGGTCAGGCGGATCGGCCGGCCCAGCGGCACGTGCAGCGCGTTGATCTCTCGCTGGCCGCCCGGATGTTGCACCTTCCACATCCATTGCTTGGCGACGACGTAGATCGTCTGCGCATCCGCGGGCGGCGTATTGATGCGCACGAACAGGAACAGGCTCCACACGAACATGCCGAGGAACAACGCAAACGGCACCAGCGTCCAGGTGAGTTCGATCGGCATGGTGCCGTGGCTGAGCGTGCGGTCAACATCCTTGTTGCCGCGACGGTAGCGGATGCAGAAGAACCACATCGCCACGAATACGCCGATGGAAACGAAGCTGCACAGGCCGACCATCGCCCACCACAGCGCATCCAGCGGGTGCGACAGGCTGGAAGCGGAAGGCAGATACCACTGGAAGCCGCTGTTCATGGCGCGGCACCCTGATCCCGGGCGCGCCTCGACTCCCCGCGGCGCAGGACGAGCAGCCATCCGCACAATGCCAGCGCGCTGGTAATGCCCAGCCCCTGCATCACGCGATGGATCAGCAGCGTGTAGCGGCCGGTGCTGACGTCATAGGCGCAGCACAGCAGCACCAGCCGATCCACGATGTTGCCGATCCTGCCGCGCGAAGCGTCCACCAGCGCGAGCCGTAATGTCTCCGGCGCGAACCGCACCCCGAGCAGGTATTGCGTGACGCGACCCTGCGGCGTGAGCAGCACGATGCCGGTCGCATGCGCGTATTGCCCGTCGCGCTTGTCATGGAAATAGCGGAAGCCGATCGCCCGCATCAGCGGCGCGATGTCCGCCTGCGCGCCGGTGAGGTAATGCCAGCGCGCCACGCCCGCACCCGGATGCGCCAATGCGTCGTTGGCCTGAGCGGTGCGCGCATCGGCCGGCGTTTCCCCGGGATCGATGCTGACCAGCACCACGTTGAACTGGTCGCCCGGTTTGAATCCGCTGCGCCGCACCGCATTGGCGACGCCCGAGCGCACCACGGAGCAGATGTTCCGGCAGTCGAAATAGCCCGGTACCAGCAGCGTGGGCCTGTCGTGCAGCAGTTGCCGCAGCGACACGCTCGCGCCGTTCGCGTCGCGGAAGCGCGTATCCAGCGGCACTTGGCGCCCCAGGTTCTGGTCGAAGCCCACGCGCTGCAGCAGGTCCGGCGGGGCGCGCAGGCGGTTGGGTAGCGCACGACAAGCGGGTGCAACAAACGCCAGGAAAATCGTCAGGGCAACAATCGTGCACGCTTTCAAGCCCTCTCCCCCAAACGGCCTTTTCGTTTGGGGGAGAGGGTTGGGTGAGGGGGCGGGGGCTGCGGCAACGCGAATCGCAGACGCAAACC
>DASVDY010000051.1:0-4423 GCA_036380855.1 Rhodanobacteraceae bacterium | reverse complement strand
CCGACGTTGAAGCCGATGAACATCAGCCAGAAATTCCACCAGCCGAGTTTCTCGCTCAGCATCTTTCCGCTCATCTTCGGGAACCAGTGGTAGATGCCGCCGATCACCGGGAACACATTGATGCCGATCAACACGTAGTGGAGGTGAGCCACCACGAAATAGGTGTCGGTCAATTGCCAGTCCAGCGGCACCGCGGCGGTCATGAAGCCGGACACGCCGCCGATCACGAACAGCACAATCTCGGCGGCGAAGAACTTGAATGCGGTGGTGAACACCGGCCTTCCGGTCCAGATCGTCGCCACCCAGGCGAATACCGACACCGCCGAGGGAATCACGATCACGAAACTCGCGGCGGAAAAGAAGCCCATCGCCACCGCGGGCAAGCCGGTCGAGAACATGTGGTGCACCCACACGCCGAAGCCGAGCACCATCGTCAGTATCGTCGCCAGCACCACCGCGGACTGCGCCACCAGCGGGCGCCGGCAATACACCGGCAACGCCTGCGAGACGATGCTCATCGCCGGCAGCACGATCGCGTACACCCACGGGTGGCCGAAGATCCAGAACAGGTGCTGCCAGAGCAGCGGGTGGCCGCCCAGCGCCGGATCGAAGAAGTGCGTGCCGAAGCGGCGGTCGCACCAGAGCATGAAGAAATCCAGGCTCACCGCCGGCACCGCGAACAGCAGGCCGATGTTGGACACCAGCGTGCCCCAGATCATGATCGGGACGCGGCTGATGGTCATGCCCGGCGCGCGCGTTCGGAAGGCCGTGGCGAGGAAGTTGATCGCGCCGGCGGTAGTGGAGATGCCGAGGAACACCATCCCCAGCGAGTAGATGTCCACGTTCCAGTCCGGATCGTACGGGCGCGACGCCAGCGGCACGTAGTTGAACCAGCCGACGTTGGTGCCCTTGCCTTCCCAGAAGCCGATGTAGAGGAAGATGCCGGCCAGCAGGAACACCCAGTAGGTGAATGCGTTGAGGCGCGGGAACGCCATGTCGCGCGTGCCCAGGATCAGCGGCCACAGGTAGTTGCTGAAGCCGGACAGCACCGGCAGCGCGTACAGGAAGATCATCGTCATCCCGTGCATGCTGAAGAACTGGTTGTACAACGCCGGCGACAACAGGTGCTCGTCGGGTTGCGCCAGTTGCAGGCGCATGCCGAGCGCTTCCAGCCCGCCCATCACCAGGAAGATGAAGGCGGTGGTCAGGTAACGATGGCCGATCTTCTTGTGGTCCACCGTGGACAGCCAGCCGAGCAGGCTCGGCTTGTCTTTCCACATTTCCTCCAGTTTCTGTTCCAGCTCGGGCGTGGGCCGGGCGATTACCGGGGTGCGAAAAGTGGGGTTTACGGCCATGGGTGGCGTCCTTGCCTGACAACTCCCTCTCCCCCCGACAGCTTCATCGTCGAGGGGGAGAGGGTCGGGGTGAGGGGGCGGGGTTCGGTTTGTGTAGAAAGACAGGCCGGTTTCGATGGCTTCGAACGATGTAGTGGAGCGGAATGGCCTCCATGATCGCCAGATGCAATCCACACCCCCTCACCCTGCCCTCTCCCCCGAGCAAACAGCGCTCGGGGGAGAGGGCTCCATGCACCCGCTTCCGTTCGCGAGTGCGGGGCAACACCTGGGATGTGTTCGGCCATCGCGTTCATTTCAACGTCTGCAGATAGGCCAGCAGGGCCTGCAGTTGCGGACCGTCGAGATTCTCGGTGGGCATGTCCACGCCGGGCTTCAGCGCCTGCGCGTTGCTGATCCATCCGGCGAGGTGGCCGGTGTTGTTCGGCAGCGTGCCGGCCGCGATCGTGCTGCGGCTCATCAGGTGGGTGAGGTCCGGACCCATCATGCCCTGGCTGCCGGCCAGCCCGCGCACGGTGTGGCAGATCGCGCAGCGCGCCTGGAACACGCCCTGCCCCTGCAGCGCGAGCCCGCCCGGCGGACCCGCCGCCGGCTGCAACTGGTGCGTCCACCATGCGTCGAAATCCTTCGGGCTTTGCGCGACCACGTACACGCCCATGTGCGCGTGCTGCAGGCCGCAGAACTCGGTGCACTGGCCGCGATACACGCCGGCTTTGCCGGCCTCGAGCCATGCCACATTGGTCTGGCCGGGAATGGTGTCGGTCTTGCCGGCGAGCTGCGGCACCCAGAACGAATGGATCACGTCCGCGCTCATCAGCTTCAGCCGCACGGGAATGCCCACCGGCACGTGGATCTCGTTGGCGGTTTCGAAGGTGCGCGCGGGTTTTCCGTACTCGAGGTAACGCACCTGCCACCACCACTGGTGGCCGGTGATCTCCAGCGTGATCTGCGGGTGGCCCGGTGGCGCGGACGCGGCGCCCAGCACGAAGAAGGTCCAGATCGCGGAGAGCAGCAGCAGCACGATGGAAACCGGCACGCCGATCATCAGCCACGGCATGCCGTTGGGACCGCGCGTCACCACCGGCCAGCCCTTTTCGTCGTAGGCGCCATGGCCGCGCTTCCACCAGATGCCGATCAGCACCGCCAGCGCGATGAACAACACCACGAATGACGACAGCGCGAGCAGGCCCCAGCCCAGTTCCTTGATCGGCCCGGCCGGCCAACCGTGGGAAACCATGAACGTCAGCGGCCATGCACCCGCGACCCCGGGCGCAAGCAGCAGCGCCATTGCCATCACCCTTTTCATGAATGCCCACCCGAGGTGCTGGGCGGCTTCGGATGCGTCGGCGGCGCCGGATGCGGCGAGCGCGGCGTCGTCGGTGCTGGCTTGGGCTGCTTGGGCATCGGGGGCGGCTGCTTGGCGCTCGCCGGCTTCGGCGGAACCGGCTGGCTGCCGGGCGCCGGCTGCGCGGCCTGCATCGTCTTGCTGCCGAACACCGGGTTTTCGTTCGACAGCGATTGCACGTAAGTGACCAGGGCCCAGATCGCCTGCGGCGGCAGCGAAGTGCCCCACTGCGGCATGCCATTCGGCCGCCCGTGTTCGATGGTGAGGTAGATGTCGCCCGGATCGCTGCCATAGATCCAGACCTTGTCCGACAGCGCCGGCCCCATCCCGCCGCCGCCACCGGCTGCATGGCAACCCGCGCAGTTCAACGACTTGAACAGCTTCGCGCCTTCCATCCAGGCGTTCTTGTCGCCTTCATAGGGATTCTTCACGTGGCCGGGCGGGCCGATGTGCAATCCCGAAACCGGCACCCGCTGGAGCTGCTCGCCCGCCGCCTCGGCTTTCGGCAATGCCACGGTCTGCGCGATCGCCAGCCCGGTCAGCGACAAGCTGCACGCTGCAATGGAAGCCGCCAAAAGTATCTGTTTCATCGTGCCCTCCATGGCAACGATTGCATCCTCGCAGGAGCCTGCTCGCAGGCGACCACGGAGCTCTTCCGCCATGGATGGCAGATCCAACCTCCAGGCTGCCTGCACGCTCGCTCCTACTGTTTCGTTGTGACCTGTGACGCTTCCGCGGTCTGCGTTCGAGCCGCGTTCAAATCAAGTTGCGGCACGCCGTATTCGGCCAGCAGCGCCTGGATCGCGCCGCGCTTCTCGCGAAGGAACGCATTCAACCTGTCGCGCAATCCGGTATCGCCGTGTCGCACCGCCATCGAGATCGAAAACTCGAATGGCAGGATGGAATGCGAGTGGGTGATCGGCACCACGGTGAGCTTCACCGGCTCCCGCGTCGCGAAGTAACCGGCCAGCGGTCCCCACGCGATCGCCACGTCCACGTCGCCCCTGGCCACCGCCTCCATCAGGTCGGCGGACGGATTGGGCCGGCTGAAGTCGGCGAACATCTTGTAGACGTGCACGTTCTTGACGATGCCGCGATGCGCGAGCACCGCGCCGCTCGGCAGGTCCGCCCAGTCGTCGCCGAGCGCATGCACGCCGATTTCCAGCGTGCGCAGGCGCGGATCGTCCAGCGACTTCAATCGGTAAGGCGCATTCGCGCGATACACCATCGCGTACGTCGAACGGTAATACGGATCGGTGGTGAGTTCGGCCTTGTCGTCGGTCGGCAACGACATCACCACGTCGCACTTGTTGGCGTCCAGCGTGTCGCGCAGGAACTGCTTCTGCTGCACCGCCCAGGCGTATTCGACGGGCTTGTGCATCCACGCACCGAGCATCTGCGCAAGCTTGTTCTCGAATCCTTCGCCCGCCTTGTTGGAGAACGGCAGATTGTTGGGATCGGCGCACACGCGCAGCGAGGAGTCTGCCTGCGCGTCCGCCGCGCCGGGATATTGCGTGTGGCCGGGCTGTGCCAAGGCGAGCGAGGGTGCAAGCAGGACGCAGGCCAAAATCGCGTTGCGAAGCGCGCCCATCACGGCGTGCCCCCGGCCTGCGGCAACGCGAACACGTAGAGCGTGCCGCCTTTGGCGGTGTAATCGGGCAGGTCCTGGGTGGCGCCCACGAAGCCGAGCGCGCCGTATGGATCGCGCGGATCCAGGTCGCCGGCA
>DASVDY010000050.1:0-12129 GCA_036380855.1 Rhodanobacteraceae bacterium | reverse complement strand
CGCCGCGGTGATTGACGACATCCTGGCCATGCTGCTGCTGGGCATGGTGGTCGCCGTGCAGGGCGGCGGCCGCGTGCACGTCGGCGACCTGCTGGTGGTGCTGGTCGAGGCGATCGGCTTCGTGCTGGTGATCGGCTGGATCGGCGTGCGCGTGATGCGGCGCAGTTCGGCATGGCTGGACTGGCCCGCCGATCCGGCCTCGCCGCTGGCGCTGGTGCTGGCGATGTGCCTGGGGCTGGCGTGGCTGGCGACGCGGTTCGGGCTCGCCGCGATCATCGGTGCCTTCCTCGCCGGCATGATCGCGTCCGAGACGCGCCAGCACAAACAACTCGAACAGCAGACGCGCCCGTTGCTGACGCTGCTGGCGCCGTTCTTCTTCGTGATGACCGGCGCCAAGGTCGAACTGGCGGAGTTGGCGAGCGGCGAGGCGCTGGGCCTGTTGGCGATGGCCACCGTGCTGGCGCTGCTGACCAAGCTGGCCGGCGGCTGGCTGGGCGCGCTGAAGCTCGGGCCGCGCAGCGCGCTAACCGTCGGCGTGGGCATGATGCCGCGCGGCGAGGTCGGCGTGGTGATCGCTTCGTTGGGATTGGCCGCGCACGTCTTCAGCGAGCGCATGTATGCAGTGATCGTCGCGATGTCGCTGCTGACCTCGGTGATCGCGCCACCGGTGCTGGCGGCGATGCTGCGCCACGGCGGCGAGGTTTCGGAACTGGAATCGCGGGATTCCGAAGCCGGGTAGGAAACAGCGCGGCAATTCGTTCGCCCAGGACACGCGGCACGCGGGAAGTAGAAAGGCCTTCCTTCGCGGGTCCTTGCGAGCTTCGCGTTCTTCGCCGAAGCAGCGCTTCCGCCCTATCGCAGCGCTGCGCGCAAGGCGCGCTCCAGGTCGCGACGCCTGAACGGCTTCTGCAGCACCGGCGCGTCGTGCAGCGCCTCGGGCACGTTGGATGTGTCGTAGCCGGTGGCGAACACGAAGGCGCGGCCGAGCTCGGCCAGCGCTGCCGCGATTGGATAGCTCGATTGGCCGTTCAAGTTGACGTCCAGCAGCGCCACGTCGAATGCCAGCGAAGTCGCCTTCTCGAGGGCCTCGTCGAAACGCGCGATGGTGGCCACCACCTCGCACCCCATGTCTTCCAGTGTGTCGCGAATCAGCATGGCGATCCGCGATTCATCCTCCACCACCAGCACGCGGCACCCGCCCAGCTCCGTATTTGCGGATTCCATGTCAGCCCCCCCGTTCGGTAATCTCCTCGGCCGGCGCCTCGATCGTGCATTCCAGGCCTTCGCTCGCGAAGTTCAGATGCACATGTGCCGCGATGTCCTGCCCCAGCCCTTCCTCGACCAGCCGCGAACCGAACCCGCGCTTGCGCGGCGGCTCCACCGGCGGCCCGCCGCGCTCCTTCCAGTGGAACCGGAACCGCCGCGGCTCGCCATCGTCCAGTTCCCAGCCAATTTCCACCTGCCCGGTTTCGTTGCGCAGCGCGCCGTACTTGACGGCGTTGGTGGCAAGCTCGTGGAGGGCCATGGACAAGGCCAGCAGTGCCTTGGGCCGCAGGCGCACCGACGCACCCTGGACACGGAAGCGCGGCGAGCCCGACTCGCCCGCATACGCATCCAGCGAGCCGGTTACCAGTTCCGCGAGATCGCCGCCGCGCCATTTTCCGGAAGTGAGGATGTCGTGCGCCTTCGCCAGCGACACCAGCCGCGATTCCAGCGCTTCGCGCGCGTCGGCCGTGCTCGGGCAACTGCGCAGCGTCTGCATCGCCATGGACTGCACGATCGCAAGGGTGTTCTTGACCCGGTGGTTCAGTTCGTCTATCAGCAGCGCCTGCCGCTCGGCCGCCCGGCGTGCCTCGGTGTTGTCGCGGAATATCTTCAGATACGCATCCGGTTCGCCATCGCTCACCGGAAGCATCAGGCCCGATCCCCAGAATCGCGAGCCATCCTTGCGGACGTGCCAGCGCTCGTTGGTGGCGCGCCCTTCTTCGCGCGCCAGTTGCATCTCGCATTCGGGCGCGCCGGATTTGCGGTCTTCGGGCGTGAAGAAGATATTCCCCGGCTGGCCGAGAATCTCGTCTTCGGTGTAACCGAGCAGGCGCTCGGCACCCCGATTCCAGCTCGCGACGCGGCCGTCGCGATCCAGGGTGATGATTGCGTAGTCCTTGATGCTGTCGAGTATGTGCTGCAGGCGCAGGGGTTCGACACGCTGCCTGGCGGACGTCTTGGCGTTGCGGCCGGAGGTACTCGAGTCGTCTGGTCTGTCGCGCGAGCCGATATTGCAACTACCCATGTGCGGCCGCCTCCTTGCTGACGACACATGCCGGGTCCCGATCAGTCGCGGACCCTTCCTACACTATGCGCCTCTTCGGCCCGCCGCACCAGCTTTTCCGAAACGGATGCGGGAAAGCCCGCCGGCAGCAACGCCCGCACCGGGACGGCCCACCAGTCCGCCCGCGCGAAGGCGCGGCACTTCACGGCATCCTTCTCGGTCATCAGCAGCGGCAGTCCGTCGCCGAACTCCAGCTCGGGGGCGGCGTAGGCGTGGTGATCGGCAAAGGCATGCTCGATCGCCTCGATGCCGTGTTCACGAAGCATCGCGAAAAACCGCGCCGGGTTGCCGATGCCCGCGACAGCGTGCACGCGCCGGCCGGCGAACGATCGCAGCGCACGCGTCGAGGACGGCCCACCCAGCGCCACGGCATCTTCCACCTGCAGGCGCATCGCGATTTCGCCGGCCCGCGGCTCACCGCCATTGCAGATCACGAAGTCCACCATTTGCATGCGCGACAGCGGTTCGCGCAGCGGCCCGGCCGGCAGCAGGCGCGCGTTGCCGAAGCGGCGCTCGCCGTCAACAACGCAGATCTCGATGTCCCGCGCCAGCGCGTAGTGCTGCAGGCCGTCGTCCGCAATCACCACATCCACGCCGGCATCGAGCAGCAACCGCGCGGCGCCAGGGCGGTCGCGGCCGACCGCCACCGGCACGCCGGTGCGCAGCTTGATCAATGCGGGCTCGTCGCCACCCACGCGCGGATCGGGATCTTCTTCGAGCAACCGCGGCGATCGTGCGCTGCCGCCGTGGCCGCGACTGACCACACCAGGCTTGAAGCCGCGTTCCCGCAGCAACTCGACCAGCGCGATCACCAGCGGCGTCTTGCCCGCGCCGCCGGCGACGATGTTGCCCACGACGATCACCGGTACCGGCAATCGTTCGTTGCGCTTCCAGCCGCGCCGGTAGAACGCGCGACGCAGGCCGGCGATCGCGCCGTACAGCGCCGCAACGGGCAGCGTCCACCCCGGCGGGGGGCGATCCTCGTACCAGCGCTGTTGCAGAAGTTCGCTCAACGACATGAGAGCGCTCGCCGATCAGGCAGGTTGCGACTCGTGGAACTGCAGCCGGTGCAGCGCGGCGTACTGGCCGCCGAGTTCCAGCAGCTGCGCGTGCGTGCCCTGCTCCACCACGCGCCCGGAGTCCAGCACCACGATCTGGTCGGCGTGCTCCACCGTGGAAAGCCGGTGCGCGATCACCAGCGTGGTGCGCTCGCGCATCAGCCTCGCGAGGGCATCCTGGATCAGCCGCTCTGACTCGGTATCCAGCGCGCTGGTGGCTTCGTCCAGGATCAGGATCGGCGCGTTCTTCAGCAGCGCGCGCGCGATCGCGATGCGCTGCCGCTGGCCGCCAGACAACAACCCGCCGCTCTCGCCGACGTTCGTGTGGATGCCCTGCGGCAACTGGGCGATGAACTCCATGGCGTTGGCCGCTTCCGCCGCGGCGACGATCTGCGCTTCGTTCGCGTTCTCCAGCGCACCGTAGGCGATGTTGCGCGCGATGGTGTCGTTGAACAGCACCACGTTCTGCCCGACCCAGGCGATCTGCGCGCGCAGGGACGCCAGCGTGTACTCACGCAGCCGCTTGCCGTCCAGCAGAATTTCGCCGGCACTCGGCTCGTAGAAGCGCGGCAGCAAACCGACCAGCGAACTCTTGCCGCTGCCCGAACGCCCGACCAGCGCGGTGACTTTCCCGGCCGGGCAATGCAGGTTGATGCCGTTGAGCGCGGGGCCGCGGCCGCTCCCGTAGTCGAGCACGAGTTCGCGGAACGCGATTTCGCCGCGCGCGCGCGCGACCTGCACGCTGCCGGTGTCGTGTTCGGGCGGCAGGTCCAGCACACCGAAAAGATCCTGCGCCGCGGCCACGCCACGCTGCATGTTGGCCTGCACCGTGGTCAGGCGCTTCAGCGACGGGAGCATCGCGCCCATCGCGAGCATCAGCGAAGAAAACGTACCCGGCGTCATTCCCTTGAAGCGGGTGGCGAAGTACACGATGGCCGCCAGCGCGACCGCTGCGATCAACTGCACCATGGACGTCGCCACGCCATTGGTCGCGGCGACCTTCAGGTTCAGGCGACGGTTGCGCTGGGTGACATCCTCGAAGCGCGCATCTTCGTACTGCTGGCCGCCATAGATCTTCACCTCGCGATGCGCGCCGACCACTTCTTCCAGGATGCTGGTCACCGAGCCCATCGAACCCTGGATGCCATGGCTGATACGCCGGTATCGGCGGCTGACCCCGCGCACCAGCAATGCCACGCCAGGCACCATCACCAGCAACACCAGCGTGAGCCAGGGGCTGGCCAGCAGCATCACCACCATCATGCCGATCACGGTGAGGCTGTCGGTTACCGTGATCTTCACCGCATCGGTGCAGGCGGCGGCGACCTGCTCGGAGGTATAGGTGATGCGCGCGATCTGATGTCCGGAGGATTCGCGGTCGAAGAACCCGGACGAGAGCCTGAGGTAATGGCGGAACACGTCCTCGCGCATGCGTTGCACCACGCCGCGGCCGATGTAGGCGGTGCCGTAGTTCTCGGCGTACACGGCGAGCGTGCGCATCAGGAAGATGCAGACGATGATCGTCGGCATCCAGAAGATCCAGAACGAATCGTGCAGCACGAACAGGCTGTCCAGCATCGGCTTGATCAGCCGGGTGAACAGCGCGAGGGCGCCGGCATCCACGATCATCCCGAGCAGCGCGCCCACCGCCACCCATTTGAACGGCTTCAAGTATCCGAGCAGGCGCCGGTACGTGGTCCAGGCGGAAACCTGTTCGTTCGCGGCGCTCACTGCGACGACGATTCCGTTTGCGGCGTGGTGGCTATGGACAGGTGCGAAAACCCGAGCTGGCCCAGCGCATCCATCGCGGTCACCACGGACTGGTGCGGCGTCATGCCGTCGGCGCGCAGCAGCACCGGGCGGTCGTGGTCGTCGCCGGCGATGGAGCGGATCGCTTTCTTCAGCGCATCCTCGTCGGTACCGAGGACCTGGTTGTTGCCGACGAAGAAATGCCCGGAGCGATCCACCACCAGCACCAGCGTGTCATTGGCGACCGGCTGCGGCTGCTCGCTGGCCTGCGGCAACGAAACCTTGAGGTGCCCCTGCTGCACGAAAGTGGTGGTGAGCACGAAGAACATCAGCAACGTCAGCAGCACGTCAATCAGCGAGACCACGTTGATCTCGAAATCGTCTTCGCGGCGGCGGCTGATGCGCATGCCTTCGTTTCAGCGGGTGGTGGCGCGCGCAGTCGGGCGCGGCGTGACCGGTTTGGTCGGGGCCGGCGCGGCCTGTGCCTGCGGCGCGATCTGCACCGGCGGGGCTTCGTGCAATGCGGAGAGCTCGTCCAGCAGCGCGGTGGCCTGCTTTTCCATCGCCACCACGTAACCCGCCACGCGCGAACGGAAATAGCGATGCAGCACGTAGGCCGGGATCGCGACCACCAGGCCCGACGCCGTGCACACCAGCGCCTCGCCGATCCCGCCGGCCATCTTCATCGGATCGCCCACGCCCGAGACCATTACCGCGAGGAACATGCGGATCAGGCCGAACACGGTGCCGAGCAGGCCCAGCAGCGGGCCGATCAGGGCGATCGTGCCGAGCGTGTTGAGGTAGCGTTCGAGGCGGTGCACGACGTGGCGACCGGTATCCTCGATGCGCTCCTTGATGATCTCGCGCGAGCGGTTGCGCACGTCCAGCGCACCGGCCAGCAGTTCGCCCAGCGGCGAGTTCTCGCGCAGGACATCAATGTGCGCGGGATCCAGCTTGCGGGTGCGCGCCCAGCCGCGGACCTGCTCGCCCAGGCCCGGCGGCAACACCGCCACGCGACGCAGCGTCCAGAAGCGTTCCAGGATGATCGCCAGCGCGACCGCCGAGCAGAGCAGGATCGGGATCATGCCCCAGCCGCCGGCTTTCAGGATTTCGAACACGCGCGCACCTCGACCGATAAAAGCCGGCCGAATGATAGCAGCCGCCGGGATCGGGCCTGTGCGGCGGGTCGCACGGTTTGCCCCCTCTCCCGTTCACGGTAAGGGCAGTCCGCGCGCTCGGGCGAGTGCGGATATCACCGCCACGGCGGCGGGGATCTTGGCCATGGATGGCGGCCGTCTGCCGGGACCCAGTGACCCTTCCGATTCAGCGCTCCCGCCAGTAACGGTCCTGCCGGACCCTTTCCTCCGACACGATTCGCGGCGGCGCGTCGGCCGGAAACGCGATCCGCACCGCACCGGTATCGAAGGTGGCCGACAGCGGAATGCCGAGCTGCCGGTAGCGTGCCAGGACGGCTGCCGCAGGATGCCCGAAACGGTTGCGGTAACCGGCCGAGGCGATCGCGAACAGCGGATGCAACGCGCGCAGGTAATCCGCACTCGACGAGGTCTTGCTGCCGTGATGAGGGGCCACCAGCACCAGCGGCGCGCCCACCGGCACCGACGCGGCGATCGCCGATTCGACTTTCGCGGTCGTGTCCGCCGGCAACAGCAGGCGGCCACCCGCCCCGCCCACCAGCAACACGCAGCCGGCGTCGTTGCCGTGCACGCGTACCGGCGCGACCGGCGACAGCACGCGGAAGTCCACGCCATCCCAATTCCAGTGCTGCCCCGCTTCGCACTGCTGCAGCGGGACGTCGCCGCGATCCGGCTCGCCGCCGAACGCCTGTGCCACGGGATAGGCCGCAAGAACGGCATGCGCACCGCCGGCGTGGTCGTTGTCGCCGTGGCTGACGATCAGCGTGTCCAGCCGGTCCACGCCCAACGCGTGCAACGACGGCACCACCGCCGCTTCGCCCAGATCGAAGCCCGAGGGATAACGCGCCCCGGTGTCGAACAGCAAGGCATGATCGTGCGTACGCACCAACACCGACAGGCCCTGCCCCACGTCCACGATCATCGCCCTGAAAGCCCCTGCCCGCGGCGGTGCAATACGCGGCCACAGCAGCGGAACGAACAGCATCGCCGCCGCGGCGCGCGCCGGGACGCCTCGGGGCGCCAGCAACCAGATCGCGCCGATGCATGCCAGCACGAACGCCCCTGCTGCCGGCTGCGGAAAATAGTGCAACGCCGCCGGCCACGCGGCGAGCTTCGCCAACAGCCACCACTGCGCATCCGCCAGCCACGCGCAGACGTGCAACAAGGGCACGCCGAGCGACGGCACGGCCACGAGCAAGGCGCTCGCAAGCAAGGTCAGCGGCACGATCACGAAACTGATGAAGGGCACCGCGACCAGATTGGCAAGCGGACCGACCAGCGATGCCTGCCCGAAGAACCATACGGTCAACGGCAGCAGCGCCAGCGTCATCAGCAGCGGCGCCAGGCCTATCTCGCGCAGGTGTCCGCGCCAGCCGCTGCCGCGCGCCAAGGTCCATGCCAGGAAACACACGCCGGCGAACGACAGCCAGAATCCGGCCGACAACACCGACAATGGGTCCACGACAAGGATCGCGCAAAGAGCCAGCGCCAGGCCCTCGCCCATCCCGCCACCGCGACGCAGGATGCGCGCGAAAGACACCACACCGATCATCCAGAGAGTGCGGGTGGTCGGCAGACCGAAACCGGCCAGCGCGCCGTAGGCAACCGCGGCGGGCAAGGCAATGCCCGCTTCCGCGATCGGTCGCGGCAGGCGCAAGGCCAATCCGGGAAACAACCACCACAGTGCGCGCACCAGCAATGCGGCGAAGATCGCGGCAAGGCCGACGTGGAAGCCCGAGATCGCGATCAGATGGCTGACGCCGGTCGCGCGCACGACCTGCCAGTCCGGCTCCGCCAGCGCGCGCTGATCGCCCACGCTCAAGGCCCGCAGCAGGTGCGCGGCATGAGGATCGTTCGGCAAGGCAGCCGCGATCTCGCTCGAGATGCGCGCGCGCAGCCGGTCCACGCAGGCCGCGCTCGACAAGGGTGCGTTGTCGGCATCCTCGCGCACGTAGCCTGTTGCGACGATCCGCTGCTGCAGTGCCGAGCGCTCGAAGTCGAAACCGCCGGGATTGAGCAGCGCGCGCGGGCGCTTCAGGCGCACGCGGAGGCGCCAGCGCGCACATGGTTGCAGGTCTGGCACTGCGCCGTGGCGCGAGGCATACCACGACAGCCGCAGCTTGCCGCGCAGCGGAACGGTTTCGCCATCCAGCGAGGCGCGCGCAACGTCGAACTCGAAGCGCGTGGCTTCAGGCTGCGCCTGCGGCAGGCCTTCGATGGAGCCAATGACCGCCAGGTCGCGACCCTCCAGCGCGTGCGGCAGGCGCGACTGCATCGCCATGTCGGCGCGCAGCGCCGTCCAGCCGAAAGCCGCGGCGGCGACCGCCAGGAATATCAGCGCCGCGGAAACGACCGGGCCGCGCTGGTGGCCCTTTTGCCGAAGCGCAAAATGGATCCCGGCCTGGGCCGGGACGACGAAGATCAGGAGCCAGTCCAGCCACCGCGGCGGCAACTGCGGCAGGGTTTGAACCAGCAACGCGCCGGCCAGCAGCGCGAGCCCGCAGGCCGGCAGGCCCGGTGCATCGTGCTTCGCGTCGCCCTCCCTGCGCGCGGACATGCCGCCTCAGCTGTCGGCCACGAATGGCTGAAGTTTGCCGTCCACCAACTCGAGCACGCGATCCATGCGCGCGGCAAGGTGCGGGTCGTGCGTCACCAGCACGAAGCTGGTGCCGATCTCGCGGTTGAGTTCCAGCATCAGCTCGTAGACCTGGGCTGCGTTCTTGCCATCCAGGTTGCCGGTCGGCTCGTCGCCGAGCACGCACGCCGGCCGCGTGACCAGCGCGCGCGCGACCGCACACCGCTGGCGCTCGCCGCCGGACAGTTCGCCGGGTTTGTGTTCCAGCCGCGCGCCGAGGCCCACGCGTCCGAGCAATTCGCGCGCGCGTTTTCGAGCTTCGCCGATGGACGTACCGCGTATCAGCAGCGGCATCGCCACGTTCTCGATGGCGGTGAATTCGGGCAGCAGATGGTGGAACTGGTAGACGAAACCGAGCGAGCGATTGCGGACACGGCCGCGTTCGGCGTCCGACAGCCTGGACAACATGCGCCCGTCCACCTCGATCTCGCCGCCGCTGGGCGTGTCCAGCCCGCCGACGATATGCAGCAGCGTGCTCTTGCCGGATCCCGATGCGCCGACGATCGCCAGTGTCTCGCCGCGCTTCAATTCGAAGCTCGCATCCTTCAGCACTTCGGTGCGCAGCGAGCCTTCCTTGTAGGTCTTGGCGATGCCGTGCGCGCGCAGCACGATGGTGGGACCGGGGACCTGGGACCGGGGACCGGGATTCGTCATGGACAGTGCTCCGTGTTTCTGAAGGACCATGATTGCGGACCGCCGAAACCCGCACGTCCGCCACATGACCGAGCGCGACCTCGGTTCGACTGGCCCCTGGTCCCTGGTCCCCGGTCCCCGTCATTCATAGCGCAGCGCCTGCGCAGGTTCCGTCCGCGACGCCCGCCATGCCGGATAGATGGTTGCGCCCAACGCGAAGATGAAGGTCACCAGCGCGACCCAGCCCACGTCGCTGGCCAGCAATTTGCTGGGCACGTCGCTGATGTAATAGACGTCGGGGGACAGGAACTGTACGTGGAACATGTCCTGGATCCAGTTGACGATCGCCGGCAGCTTCCACGACAACAGCGAGCCCAGGCCCACGCCGACGCCGATGCCGACGATGCCCACCAGCATGCCCTGCACCATGAAGGTCCCCATGATGCTGCGCGGCGTCGCGCCAAGCGTGCGCAGGATGGCGATGTCGGCCTGCTTGTCCGTCACCAGCATCATCAGCATGGAAACGAGATTGATCACGGCGACCAGGATGATCAGCGACAGGATCACGAACATCACCAGCTTCTCCATCGCGACTGCCTTGAAGAAGTTGGCATGCCCTTCCATCCAGGTCTGCACGCGATACGCCTGACCGAGCCGGTCGGCGAGGTCGTGCGCGACGTCGTAGGCGCGGAACATGTCGTCCAGCCGCAGGCGGATGCCGCTGGGGCCCGGCATGTTGTAGAGCTTCTCCGCGTCGTGCATGTTGATGACGGCAAGCCCGGAGTCGTACTCCTGCATGCCGGCCTCGAACAGGCCGACGACGGTGAAGCGCTTGATGCGCGGCACCACGCCGACCGGCGTGACGTTGAACTCCGGCGCGTACACGACCACCTTGTCGCCCACACCGACGCCAAGGTTCAGCGCCAGATCCTTGCCGAGAATGATGCCCCACGATCCGGACGCGAGATCGTTGAGGCTGCCCGCGATCATCTTCTGGCCGATGTCGGCGACCTTGGGCTCCTGGTCCGGCATCACGCCGCGGATGATCGCGCCCTGGCTGGCCGCATCGCCGCGCAGGAACGCCTCGCGCTCCACGTAGGGGGCCGCGCCGCGCACGTGCGGGTTCTGCTTCGCGATCGCGACTGCCCGCGGCCAGTCGGTGACGTTCTGTCCGACGCCCGAGATGGTGGCGTGCGAGACCATGCCCAGGATGCGCGAGCGCAGCTCGGAATCGAAGCCGTTCATCACCGACATGACCGTGATCAGCGCGGTCACGCTGATCGCGATGCACACGATCGAAACGATCGAGATGAAGGAGATGAAATGGTTGCGCCGCTTGGCGCGGGTGTAGCGCAGGCCGATGAAGAGTTCGAGGGGACGGAACATTGGGTGGGAATCGGAAATCGGGAATCGGGGATCCGGGGCCAGGTTCCTGGCTCCATCGCTCCATCGCCAAAGGCAATGGATTCCGGCCTTCGCCGGAATGACGAACCCACAAACCTCGCGCAGCCTGACGCAAACCGCACGGCGCGGCAAGCAGCTCAGACCGTCAAATCCTGTCGGCGTTCACCGACGTACCGGCTCCATCGCTGCCCAGCCGCACCCGCAGGCGCCGGCGGATATCGGCGTCCAGGTTGTCCGGCAGCAGCCACAGGCTGGCCCGACCGCGATCTGGCCAGCGCAGATGCAACACGATCAGGAAGCCGAGCACGCGCGCATCGCGCAATTCACCCTGCACTTCCTCGCCCCCCTCGCCGCGCCCGGCAAGCCGGATCGAAACGCCGCCATCGCTGCGCCAGGTCAGCGCAACCACGCGCGGATGCCGATACCGCCACAGCCCACCCGCGCCGCAGACCAGGGTGCCGATCGCCAGGATCGCCTTCGCCCAAAGCGGGAGGCCACTCATCACGACCGCGGCCCATGCCAGCCCGGTGAGCACGACGACGCACGCCGAGAGCATGCGCGAGGGGCGCCATTCAAAGCCGATGGCGGGTGCGGATCGCATCCACGATCTCCTGCCAGTCCGCGCGAGGCGCGCGTTCGCACGCCATCAGCCAGTCCCAGATCAGCGGATCGGGCTCATCCAGCATGGCGTCGAACGCCGCGAGCGTCCGCGCGTCGGCCTGCACGTGCTCGTCCAGCCAGCCGCCCAGCAAGGCGTCCAGCTCGCGCGTGCCGCGCCGGCAACGCCAGCGCAGCCGCTTCAGCGCGCCGCTGGTTTCCACTTCGCTCAACGGACCAGGCCGTAGCCGAGCACGCCCCACAGCACCCACAGCACGGTGCCCCCGGCGACATAGGCCTGGAAACGGTGCATCACCTTGTTGTAGCTGCAGTGGATCGCGCTGTGCAGGACGCGAAGCCCGACGAACAGCCAAGCCAGGACCAGTACCAGCGTCGTCACCTGCCCGCATAGCGCGGCCACGGTCAGGGCCAGGTAGAACAGCACCGGCAGCTCGAACAGGTTGCGGAAGTTGTCGGCGGCGCGTGTGTCCTTCAATCGCGCCGCCATCTGCGGAGACGTGGCGATGGCCTGCGGGTGGATGCGCTCGCGCTTCATCTCCCCGATGCGCG
>DASVDY010000049.1:0-8620 GCA_036380855.1 Rhodanobacteraceae bacterium | reverse complement strand
GCCCGTACAAGGCCGAGGTCGAACAGAACCTCGCCAACAACGCGCGCTACGTGGATGGCGTCCGCAAGCTCTTCGCCAAGTACAAGCTGGGCGGCGAGGATGTGCTGAACGCGTACGAGAAGCAGATCGGCGAATACGAGGCGTGGGTGAAGTCCACGGTGCTGCCGCACGCACGCGCCGATTTCCGCCTGCCCGAACCGGTGTACGCCAACAACCTGAAGAACGTCGGCATTGATATCAGCCCCGAAGAGCTGATCAAGAAGGCCGAGCTGGAGTTCATGGAGACGCAGAATGAAATGCAGATCCTCGCGCCCTACGTCGCCAAAGCCGAGGGCATCCAGGCCACCGATTATCGCGACGTGATCAAGGCGCTGAAGAAGGACCAGCTCGACCGCACCTCGATCGAACCCTACTACCACCAGGTGATCGGCAAGATCGAGGACATCATCCGCACGCAAAAGCTGGTCAGCCTGCCCGAGCGGCAGATGCAGATGCGCGTGGCGTCGGAAGCCGAGAGCGCCTCGCAACCGGCGCCGCACATGGATCCGCCCCCGCTGATCAACAACCACGGCCAGCGCGGCACCTTCGTGCTGCCGCTGGGCAATCCGCCCAACGGCCAGGGCAAGTCGGAGGCCTACGACGACTTCACCTGCAAGGCCTGCGCGTGGACGCTGACCGCGCACGAGGGCCGGCCCGGGCACGAACTGCAGTTCTCGGCCATGGTCGAGCACGGCGTGTCGCTGGCGCGCTCGCTGTTCGCGTTCAACAGCGTCAACGTGGAAGGCTGGGCGCTGTATTCGGAGTTCATGATGGCGCCGTACGAGCCGGCCGGCGGGCAGATGATCCAGTTGCAACTGCGCCTGCTGCGCGCCGCGCGCGCGATGCTGGATCCCATGCTGAACCTCGGGATGATCACCCGCGATCGCGCGCACGACATCCTGGTCCACGACGTCGGCCTGTCGGAAGCCTTCGCCCGCGAGGAACTGGACCGCTTCACCTTCCGCTCGCCGGGCCAGGCCACCGCGTATTTCTACGGTTACTCGCGGATCCTGGAACTGCGCGCGCATACCCAGATCGCGCTGGGCGACAAGTTCGATCTGAAGGCCTTCAACGATTTCATCATCGGCCAGGGCCTGCTGCCGCCGGACCAGCTCGCCGAAGCGGTGGATACGCAGTTCATCCCGCAGCACGGCGGACAAGTCGCGAAGTAGTCAACGAAACGTCCGAAACGCCTCGATGCAGGCCATGGATGGCCGTGTCGAAGTGAGCTTCCCCGCGCTGTCGCGATGCCGCAGCGACGATGCCGGGCGCGCGGGAAAGGGCGAGCCGGGGTTTTCGCGCGGCACTGCCGCGCGCCGGCGAGCGCACGCACAT
The DNA here is from genome assembly GCA_036380855.1 of Rhodanobacteraceae bacterium. Taxonomy (GTDB): domain Bacteria; phylum Pseudomonadota; class Gammaproteobacteria; order Xanthomonadales; family Rhodanobacteraceae; genus 66-474. The sequence goes on along the minus strand of DASVDY010000049.1, from coordinate 7,246 downwards.
GGATGTGCGGGCGGGAAAGCGTTCCATGGATGGCTGCTTGCAAAACCAGTTCGCGCCGGCGCGCGCGAGGCAAGGAGCAAGGGCAGTCTCGCCGACACGATGTCGGCGAGACCATCGCGTCCGGCGCGTATGGCTTTGCTTACTTTCCCCGTAAGGAAAGTAACCCGCGCCGTGGGACGGCGTGGAAAAAGACATGGATGTCGAACAGCGTGACCCTGGATCCCGGCTTTCGCCGGGACCACGGCTGGCAACTTCCTGCAGCATTTCTCTCACCCTGCCAAGTGCTGATGCGCTTGGCTTTCCTCTCCCGCAAGGGGAGAAAGGATTCAATTAGGCAGCACGTAAAGAAGCACCGCGAAGAAATGCAGCACGCTGCCGAGCAGCACGAAGGCGTGCCACAGCACGTTGTGGTAGCGCAGGTTCCTCCACAGGTGGAACGGCACCCCGAGCGTGTAGGCCGCACCGCCGGCCAGCAGCAACGTGGTGCCGCCGACGCCCAGCTTCGCCGACAGCGGTGCGAAAGTCACAAGACCAAGCCAGCCCATTACGAGGAACAGGCCGATCTTCAGCGCGTGCAACTCGCGCAGCCTGGTGAACTGCAACGCGCTGCCGAGCGCGGCCAGCGACCAGACCGCCCCGAACAACCACCAGCCGCGCGCGCCGCCCAGCGCGATCAATGCGAACGGCGTGTAGGTGCCGGCGATCAGCAGGTTGATCGCGATGTGGTCGAGCCGCGAGAGCAATCGCGGCGCGATGTGCACCGGCAGCGCATGGTAGATCGTGGAGACGGTGTACATCACGATCAGCGCGGCGCCGAACACCGCGCATGCGGTCACGTCCAGCGCGCCACCATCCACCGCGGCAAACGCCACCAGCGTGGTCAACCCGACGATGCTGAGCAGAATCCCCAGACTCTGCACGACGCCGTTCGCCATCTCCTCGGCAAAGGTGTAACCCGCCGAGGACAACCAACCGCTTCGGGTCATCGAAGTTCCTGAGCTACATCGAGATTCAGCGAGATTGAAACCGTCGCGAGCGACGCTGCCATCCATGGCATAAGGCTCCGTGGCCGCGTGACGCCGGAGCGCAGGCACCGGAGTGTACACGCCAGTACATGAGGATGCCGAGCACCGCCGGCGCGCGGAATACCGAGCGCAGCAGGTTTCAATCTCTGCTGATGGTGAATTTGCCGAAATCAATGCCCAGGTTCCAGCCGCGGCCTTTGCCGGTCAACGCCAGCGAGACGTTGCCCTTGGTCATCACCGTGCTGCGCACCGAACTGGAGGCGCCGGCGTGCGCCTCGGCATTGCCGTAGGTGCCGAGCACTTCGCTGATGTCGTAGATGCCGGAGAACTTGCCGATCCCGCTGATTTCAGACCTGCCGAAACTCAGGCCGCCGCCCTTGCTGCGCAGGTGCACGCGCATGTGCTGGCCGTTGCTGCAGGTGATCGATCCGGAACCGGACGAAGTCTTGTAGAACGCCGACCAGCCCGAAAGCGAGAACGTCATCTTGCAACTGATTTCGTTTGCGGCATGCAGCGGGGTGGCGGCAAACAGGCCCGCGCCGGCCAGCAGCGCGGCCGCGGCGAGCGAAACGATGGTTGGACGCATGATCCCCTCCAGGTTTGTGCGTGCGCCCTTTTTACCGGAGCGGCCGTTTGCCGTCACCTGCCGGTTCGCGATTCGCGCTGCAATCGTTCAGTTTCGATTGCCGAGGCGCCTGGCCGTGTAATCTGTTTCACATGGTCCTGCCGGAAACGATCTGGACGATCGGCCACTCCACGCGCAGCGCGGAGGAATTCCTTGCGCTGCTTGCAGGCGAGCGCATCGAGGCACTGGCGGACGTGCGGCGCTTCCCCGGCTCGCGCAAATTTCCGCACTTCAACGCCGACCACCTCGCGCGCGCGTTGCCCGCCGCGGGCATCGAGTACGTTCCGTTTCCGGAACTGGGCGGCCGCCGCAAGCCGCTGCCGGACTCGCCGAATGCGGCCTGGCGCAACGACGCGTTCCGCGGTTACGCCGATTACATGCGCACGCCGGAATTCGTGGCCGGCGTGGAGCGCCTGACCGCACTGGCCAGCGCGAAGCGCACCGCGGTCATGTGTTCGGAAGCGGCGTGGTGGCGCTGCCATCGTGGCCTGATCGCCGACTGGCTGAAGGTGCGTTCCGTGCGCGTGCTGCACATCCTGGATGCGCAGCACGTGGTCGAGCACCCCTATACGGCGGCCGCGCATGTCACGAATGGTGAACTCGATTACCGCGCCGCGGAGGCGTGACGCGATGCGGGATGCCGATACCTAGTCGGCACTGGACGGAGCGCGAATGCAGGCGTAGCGTGAAAACCAACCGAGGCGTCGCAGTCTCGGACGCCTTGGGTCCCCTTCCACACGAGGAGGTGGCTTATGACGTCTGCGATGCTTCATCCGCGTCACGAAATGGCGCCGCACGCGATCCGCAGCTTCGCGATGGCGCTGGCGATTTCCTTCAACCTGGTCGCGCTGCTGATCGCCCTGCGGCCGCTGCCGGTCACGCTGCCTGCGGCGCTGCCCGCGCCCACGACGCTGACGGCCACGTTCTGGCACCCGGCCAAGCCGATTCCTCCGCCGCCGATGCCGGACGTTCATGTGGTCAGGCACGTCACCCGCTCGCAGCCGGTCCGCGTGCCGACGCCGCATCCGGTCCTCGCGCCGGTGGCTGAGCATCCGACGCAGGTGGTGACGACCGAAACTTCGAACAACGTCACGCAGATCGAGGCACCGACCGGATCCAACGTCGCCAGCGGCAACAACGATGCGACGATTGCCTACGAGACCGCGACGCCGCCGGATTATCCGGTCGTCGCGCTGCGCGAAGGCGTGCAGGGAACGGTGTTGCTGCGCGTGCTGGTGGACGAAAGCGGCAAGCCGATCCAGGTGCTGATCCTGAAGAGCAGCGGCTCGCGCGATCTGGACAACGCCGCGCGCGATCACGTACTGGCGGCGTGGCGATTCCATCCTGCGCAACGCGACGGCCGCGCGGTCCAGGCCTGGGCGCAGGTGCCGGTGAAGTTCAGCCTGAGCAACCAGTAGCGCAAGAGCACGGCGCGCGGGCGCAATGTCCGCGCGCTGTTTCGCAGCACACTACGGAGGGATCGTTCTTATCGTCGTTCCCGACGCCGCGAAGCGGCGATCCGGAATCTGCTGCTCAAGGGCTAGAAGCGGATTCCGGGTTCTGCCTTCGGCAGCCCCGGAATGACGTAGCTTCGATAGCGGCTCTTACTGTTGGATCTGTGCCGGTGCCGGCTTGCGCGTGGCATGCACGATCAGCCACACCAGCAGCGCCAGGCCGAGCGCCGGGATCAGCAGCGGCAGCAAGGCAAGCGCCAGGATCGGCACGATCACGAGTGCGGCCAGGCCGATGCCGAACAGCGCGAACACGCCGCCGAACAGCGCGCCGAAGGCACCGAACATCGCGCCCAACAGGCCGAAGGTCAGCTTGAACAGGCCGCCGATCAGCGCGGCGAGCAGCCAGAACGCGCCGATGCAGACGACCAGTACCAGCAATCCGAGTTCGATCATGTTTTCTCTCCAACCGCTGCAACCGACGCCATGTCGGGACTCACTCTACCTGCGATCGTCCATGGTCGCCGGGATCAGATTGTGCGCCTTTCCGGAGCTCCGGGAAGCATGACTGACGAGGGACACCCGCGCATGACTTCCGGCGCATCAACTATTGTCAAGTTCGTACTATACTCCACTCAAGACTATGCTGCACTGAAGCCATGCGCGCGTGAGCGACACCGAAGCACACCTGAAGAAATTCGAGAAGGAACTGGCCGCGGGCACGGTCTCGCTGGTGCTGTTGGCCGTGCTGGCCGCCGCGCGCGAACCGCTCTACGGGTACCAGATCGCGAAGCGGCTGGAGCAGGAAGCCGGCGGCGTGCTGGCCGGCAAGCAAAGCGCGCTGTACCCGGTGCTGCGGAACATGAGTGCCGCGGAGTTGCTGGACACGCATGTGGAGCCGTCGGTGGCCGGGCCGCCGCGGCGCTATTACCGGATCACGCCGCTCGGGCGGAAAGTGTTGCGCGAGTGGATCGAAGCCTGGACCGCCACGCGCCGCACAGTGGATTCGATCATCAAGAGCTGAGCGAGGTTGCCTTGGACATGAACGCCACACCCCAGACGATCGGCGAGTACCTGGACCAGCTGCGCACGGCGCTGGCCGGTGCGGATCCGGCAATGATCCAGGACGCGCTCTACGACGCGGAGGAACACCTGCGCTCGGAGCTGGCCGACAACCCGGGCATGAGCGAGGCCGACCTGCTGGCGAAGATCGTCGGCAGCTACGGCGCACCGGAAGAAGTCGCGGAAATCTATCGCAACCAGGAAGTGACGGTGACGCGCGCGCTGCGTCCGCCGCCGCGACGCGAACCGAGCAGCAACCCGTTCGTGCGCTTCTTCGCGGTCGCCGGCGATCCGCATGCCTACGCCTCGATGTTCTACCTGCTGCTGTCGCTCGCCACGGGCATCTTCTATTTCACCTGGGCGGTGACCGGCATCGCGCTGTCCATGGGCTTCGCCCTCACGCTGGTCGGCATTCCGTTCCTGATCCTGTTCTTCGGCTCGGTGCGCATGCTCTCCTTGCTGGAAGGCCGCATCGTGGAAGGCATGCTCGGCGTGCGCATGCCGCGCCGGCCGCCGTACACCGATCGCGACCTGCCGCTGGGCAAGCGCATCGTGGCGATGTTCACCGACCCGCGCTCGTGGTCCAGCCTGTTCTACATGCTGATGATGCTGCCGCTCGGCATCATCTACTTCGTGCTGCTCATCCTCAGCACGGTGGTTCCGGTGGCCTTGATGGCGGCCCCTTTCGCGCAGGCGTTCTGGGGCCTTCCCATCGCGGAAGTCGGCAACATCCACTACTACCTGCCGGGCTGGATCATGCCGATCGAGTTCGCGGTCGGTTTCCTCGGGCTGTTCCTGATGCTCCACGTGGCGCGCGGGATCGGCCGCATGCACGGCGCCATCGCCAAGAGCCTGCTGGTGAAAATCGCGGCGGCCTGAGCGGCCGCCGCGCGCGGGGCGTCAGTCCGACGACACGCCCTGGTTCTTCAGCGATTCCAGCTGCGCCAGGTTCACGCTCATCACCGCCTGCTTGAGCTGGTCGATGCCGTCCACGTTGCCGCTGGCCTTCACCGTGAAGCGCTGGCCGAGCACGACGCTGAACTCGCCGTACCTGGACTGGGTATCCCACTGCTCGTGCATCAGGCGGCCGTCGGCGGTGTAGGTCTTGTCGTAACCGTGGTCGGTTTCGTTGTCCTGCTCGGGGGCCAGCGAGGTCGCCAGCGACATCAGCCCCTTCGCGGTGCCGGTGTCTGCAATCTCCAGCTTGATGTGCTTGTCGGCGCCATCGCCGTAGTCGGCCCGCGCAACCGTCATCTGCATGCCCATCGCGCCGTTGCGGGCAGCGGAAGCGTTCTCGCGCTTCAATCCGGACACGCTGTCAGGCAGGAAGGCCTTGACCTCGTCCGGCGACAGCGCCTGCACGGTGCCCTTGTTGCCCATCGCCGCGGCCATCATCTTGCCCATCGCCGCCGACTGCGCGGCCTGGTCGCCGGATTTCTGCGCGGCTTCCATCTCCTTCGATGCCTGCTCGGCCTGCTGGCCCATCGCCGCCAGCTTGCCGAGCGCGCTGTCGGGATCAACCGTGACGGTGGTGTCGTTGCTGCCCTGCAGGTTCATGCCGCCCATCGCCGCCGCGCCGCCGAGCGCGGCCGCGCCGACCACCATGCCGACGATGAGGCTGACGATCCAGCTCAGCACCACGCCGACGATCACCGACACCGCGGTGTAGCCGGCGGCCTTCTCGGGCGGGCATTTCATGGTGTGGGGAAGGCCCAGGTACAGCAGGTAGATGCTGTACACCACGCCGGCGAGGATGACCAGGATGCCGAGCCACGGAATGATCGTGGCGACGCCCGCAACCCACGCCGCGGTCCACGCGTAGGCGGCGGTCTTCAGCGCCTGCACCTGGTTTTTCTGGCCGCCGAAGGTCGGCGCCAGGGCATCAATGATCAGCGCCATCAGGTAGGCCACGACCAGTCCCAGCCCATAACCGACCAGCATGCCGATCACGCCGGAAACGATCGGCGTGCGCACCGTGATGCCGAGCATCCCGTAACCGATCAGGCTGCCCTTGATGAACCCCGCGATCGCCGGGAGCGCGGCGAGGATCATGATGTAACCGACGTACAAGCCGCGGACGGAATCGGTTTCCCCCGCGGCTGCCGCCCACTCGGTCTTCGGGCTGAGCAACATGCCCTTGGCGCGTGCCGCCGCTCTTGCGAAATCCATGATGACGCCCCCTCAATGGCCCATGATGAATGAACGCCGGGAACCCCGGCTGCGGGCATTATGGACGCGGCGCGGGGGCCGCGCCATCCATGCCGGAGCGGCCCGATCCGGCCGGCGGGAAGGTCCGGTGAAAGGCGGAAAAGAGGGGGACAAGGGGTTGCGAAGGGCCGCTGGCGGGATCGCAAGTTGCGGCCATCCCTGGCCGCCGTGCCCATCCCTGAAGCCGTTCAGGCAACCGTCCCTGGCGCCGCGCGCAAAGAAACCATCGCGGCCGTGAACGTCGCGTCTACGCGATGCAGGCCGCTCAATGCAGGTTGGAGAACAGCACCGCGATGTAGGCGCCGAACACGATCGCACCCAGCGGCGCGAACAGCTTGTGGTAACGCTCGCGCGCGGTGATCGCACCGGTCGCGGAAAACACGATGAACACGCCCTGCGCGATCGAATTCAATGGCGGATCGGGCAGGTGGCCGGACAGCACCACGTCCTTGCCCATGCTGACCGCCACCGCGAGCGCAAGCACCGCGAACAGCCAGCGGTGGTTGGCGTAGAAATACGCGCGCAGGTCAATCGGCTCGTCGCCGCGCACGTCCGGCAACACCAGCGCGGCGGCGAGATACGTCGCCACCGTCTGCGCCAGCATCATCGAGAAGCCGCCGAACGTCCACGGCCGGTAGTCGCGCCAGCCGAACATCGCCCACCACTCCTGCACGCAGATCACCAGCAAGGTGATCGCCCACAGCAACGACGGCCAGTACAGGCGCAACCGCGAGCGCGCCTGCATCAGGTCGCGGAAGCCCTGCAGGATCTGCGTGATCGCAAGCCCCAGGATGATGGACAGCAGGACGGAGAGATAGCTGAAGGCGTCCATGGCTCACCCCGCGTGCAAAGGTCGCGCGGAGGATACGCGATCC
>DASVDY010000048.1:0-21860 GCA_036380855.1 Rhodanobacteraceae bacterium | reverse complement strand
GGCAGCCTGCAGGCACTGTCCGCATTGCGCGGCTTGCTGGCGCGCGAGCTGGATGGGCTGGCGGACGAATGGAACGATTTGCGCGGCGACGCCGCCACCATGGCCGGGCGCCTGCACCGGCTGCGCGCCGCCTGCGGATTTTGCGGCGCGCGCGCACTGCAATCGGCGGCGGAGAAACTCTCGGATGCGCTGCGCGGGGCTGCGCCGGAACGCGTCGAGGAAACCAACACGGAATTCAAACGGGCGTTGGCCGCGACAAGAGCGGCTCTGCGGCGTTTGTAGGAGCTTGCTTGCAAGTGCAGGCTCGTGCACAGCGAACCGTGTACTTCACCAGGAACCGCGCTTCCTACCTCGGGTTCATCGCACCGCCCAGCACCCGCCACGCACGCAGCCCCTGCTCGCCCACGTGGGAAGCGATCACCGCGCGCAGCACGCGCCGCAGCGCGGCGAGGTCGTCGTGCGCAGGTTTGGCGTCCGCGTGCAGCGCAAGCAGCGCCGAGCCTTTGGCGTTCGCGCCATGCTGCCGCGACTGCGCGGCCACCGGGCCAAGTTCCGGAACGTATGCGTACTCGGCTTCGGCGCGCAGCGGCTCGCCACTCTCGGCCTCGTACGCGAGCTGCAGCCCGTAGCCGATCTCGCCGAGCAGGTCGCGTTCGAAACGGCGCAGCGTCCAGGCCAGAGAGTCGGTGGCGGCAAGCTCTTCCAGCAGCATGGCGTAGCGCGCGAACAACACCGGATGCGGATCGGCGCGCGCGGTCAACCGGACCAGCAATTCGTTGACGTACAAACCCGAGAGCAGTACGTCCTCCGCGAACCGGCGCGGCGCACCGATCGCTTCTGCGGCGCGCAGGTTGGGCAGCTCGCCGGTTCCGGCCCAGTCCGCGCTCAGCAACTGGAACGGTTCCAGCGTCGCGCGCGGAACCCGGGCCCGCGCGCTGCGCACCCCACGCGCCAGCAGTCCGACGCGACCGTGGTCGCGACTGAACACTTCCAGCAGCATGCTGGTCTCGCGCCAGGCTCGCGCGTGCAGGATGTAGGCCGGTTGCGATTCGACGCGCATTCAGAGAGGGGCTGGGGGCTGGGGACTGGGGGCTGGAGCAAATCCGGTTTCCGCCGGGCTTCGACCTTGCTGCTGCCCAAGCGCACTGCAGGTGCGGCGACAGGGAGCGGCAGATCGCTGCTCTTCCCAGCCCCCAGCCTCCAGCCCCCAGTCCCGTTCACTCATACCCGAACCTTTGCAACGCCGCCTCGTCGTCCGACCAGCCTTCGCGCACCTTCACCCACAGGCGCAGGAAGGCGCGGCGATCCAGCAGCTTTTCGATGCCGCGCCGCGCGGCGCTGCCGATCTTCTTGAGCCGCTCGCCGCCCTTGCCGATCACGATCGCCTTTTGTCCCTCGCGCTCGACCCAGATCACGGCGGTGATCTCGGCAAGGCCATCCTCGCGATCCGTGAATGACTCGATCTCCACCGTCGTCGCGTACGGCAATTCCTCGCCGAGCTGGCGCATCAGTTGCTCGCGGATCAGCTCCGCGCACAGGAAGCGTTCGCTGCGATCGGTGAACGTGTCGGCGTCGAAGACCGGCTCGCGTACGGGGAGCCGTTGCAGGATGCCCTTCTCCAGATCCGCGATGCCTTCGTTGCGCTGCGCGCTCAGCCAGAACACCTCGTCGAAGGCATGCTGCGCGCACACCTGCTCCACGAACGGCAGCAGGGTGGATTTGTCGCGCACGCGGTCGAGCTTGTTGAGCGCCAGCAGTCTCGGCATTTCGCGTTCCGCGAGCGCGGCGTACACGCCTTGGTCCTCGGCGTCCCAGCGGCCGGCCTCGACCACCTGCACCGCGAGATCGGCTTCCGCCACCGCCGCGTGCACTGCGCGGTTCAGGCTGCGATTCATCGCGCGCTTCGCCTGCCGGTGCATGCCCGGCGTGTCGAGATAGAGGATCTGTCCCTGCGGGCGCGTGGCCACGCCGAGTATGCGATGGCGCGTGGTGTGCGGGCGCTGCGTCACGATGGACAGGCGTTCGCCGATCAGGGCGTTCAGCAGCGTGGACTTGCCGACGTTCGGCCGGCCGACGATCGCGACCAGGCCGCAGTGGGAGGTATCTTCAGGGGGCATGTGGAAGTGGCTTCAAAGCGTAGCGAGCGAAGGCAGGTCACGCGTCGCCGGAGCGCAGGCACCGGAGTGTACACGTCAGTACATGAGGATGCCGAGCACCGCCGGCGCGCGACATGCCGAGCGCAGCAGCTTTGAAGCCACTTCCTTCAGGCGCCGCCCGAACCGGTCAAGGCATCCAGCGCCGATTCCGCCGCCACCTGCTCCGCCGCGCGGCGGCTGCTGCCGCTGCCCTCGAAGCGCGCCGGTTCCGGTTCGGCCAGCACGCAGGCGACGTCGAAAGTGCGCGCGTGCTCCTCGCCGTGCGTGGCCAGCAACTCGTATCGCGGCAACGGGTAGCCTTGCGCCTGCAGCCACTCCTGCAGCCGCGTCTTGGCATCCTTCTGCGCAGGCTCGCCGGCGTTCACCGCTTCCGCGAACATCGTGCGCAACAGCGTGCGGCAGGCCTCGTATCCACCATCCAGATACACTGCCGCGACCACCGCCTCGAACGCATCGGCGAGGATCGAGTCGCGCCGGAAGCCGCCGCTCTTCAGCTCGCCGGGGCCGAGCAGCAGGTCGTCGCCCAGGCCGATCCCGCGCGCGCGTTCGGCCAGCGCGGCGCCGCTGACCAGGTGCGCGCGCAAGCGGGACAACTCGCCCTCGTCGGCGCGCGGACAGGCTTCGAAAAGCATTTCGGCGACCACCAGGTTGACCAGTGCGTCGCCGAGGAACTCCAGCCGCTCGTTGTTGGGCCTGCCGGCGCTGCGATGGGTCAGCGCCAGCCGCAGCAACTGCTCGTCGCGGAAGCCGTGGCCGAGCTTCACGCGCCCGTCGCGCCTCCCAACGGCACCGTCTTTTCGAAGTGCAGCAGGAAATCGATGTTGTACATGAACGGGATGTCCTTGTCGTACTTGACCTGCATGGTGCCGCCGCCCGGACCGTTCTTGATGCGCACGTTCTGCGGCGAGAAGGTCTTGTCGTCCACGTACTGGAAGCTGCCCTTGAAGGCCAGGTCTTGCATGATTTCTTCGGGCGACTTGGTGGCGAGGTCCGGTTCCGAAGCCACGGCCTTCATCGCCTTGACCACGCCGAGGTACTCGGTGTACGCCGGCACCAGCTTCATGCCCGCGTAGGCGAAGAATGCGAAGAATATCAGGACGAAAACGAACCCGATCAGGGTGATGCCTTGCTGCTTTTTCATGGGAGAGCCCTGCGCAACGAAACCGACGGCGCGAGTCTAGCAGCAAGTTTTCGGCCCGGAATGCGGGCGGGTGCGCAATGTAGGCGGGTTTCAACCCCGCCTTGTTGATCGGCGGATCAGGACCCGCCCGGCGCGTTCAATGAAGGATCGTGCCGATGCGCTTCAGATCCGCCAGGCTGAACCAGATCAGGAACGCCTTGCCGCGCAGGTCGGTTTCCGGCACCGGCCCCCAGAAGCGGCTGTCCGAGCTGTTGTCGCGGTTGTCGCCCATCGCGAAGTAGTAGCCCTTGGGCACCACCCAGGTTCCTTCCGTCTGCGGCGCGCGCATGAACGGCGGCAGGATGATGATCCGGTGGGTCACGCTGCCGACCTTCTCGGAATGTTCGATGCCGCCGGCCTGCGCGGTCTTGACGCTCTCCGGATCGGTGTCGGTGATCGTGCCCAGGTAGCTCTGCGGCAGCGGCTTGCCGTTCACGAACACCTGCTCGTCGTGCACGCTGATGGTGTCGCCCGGCAGGCCGATGATGCGCTTGATGTAATCCTCTTTCGGATTGGGCGGATATTTGAACACCGCGATGTCGCCGCGGTGCGGCTCGCCGATGCTGACGATCTTGGTATCGGTCACCGGCAGGCGCAATCCATAGGCGAACTTGTTGACCAGCACGAAGTCGCCGACCAGCAACGTCGGCATCATCGAGCCGGAGGGAATCCGGAACGGTTCGATCAGGAAGGTGCGGAACAGCAGCACCGCGAGGATGACCGGGAAGAAGGAGCGCGCGTAATCCACCAGCATCGGCTCGACCGGCCGCTGCCCCTCGGCGACCGCCCGCTCGATGCGGCGGCGCCTGAAGAACAGGCGATCGACCACCCAGATCACGAAAAACGCGCCGGTCATCAGCACCAGCGCCAAGGCGAAGTCGGAGGTGACGTACCAGGCGTACAGGCACGCGCCGACCACGGCGACCAGCAGGATCATTCCCCAGGTGTCACGATTCACCATGCCACTCCTTCTCAACCCGAATTCCAGAGCACGTCGAGCGGTGAGGCGCCCCACGTTCCCGTACTTCCATAACCCCCATCGAAGCCGCTTGGCGGCTTCGATCGCCCCCTTGACTCTAGGGGCAAAAAGCCGGACGGCGGAACGGGCGTCTCTGCTTATTTGTCCGTCCTCAACACCGCGAGGAACGCCTCCTGCGGAATCTCCACGCGGCCGACCTGCTTCATCCGCTTCTTGCCTTCCTTCTGCTTCTCGAGCAGCTTGCGCTTGCGCGTCACGTCGCCGCCGTAGCACTTCGCCAGCACGTTCTTGCGCAGTGCCTTCACCGTCGAGCGCGCGATGATCTGCGCGCCGATCGCGGCCTGGATGGCCACGTCGAACATCTGCCGCGGGATCAGCTCGCGCATGCGTTCGACCAGCTCGCGGCCGCGGCGCTCGGCCAGGGTACGGTGCACGATCAATGAGAGCGCGTCCACCTTGTCGCCGTTGATCAGCACGTCCACGCGCACGAACGGGCCCGTCTCGAAGCGCTGGAAGTGGTAGTCCATGGAGGCGTAGCCGCGCGAGACGGACTTCAGCCGGTCGAAGAAATCCAGCACCACTTCGGCCAGCGGCAACTCATAGGAAATCCTCACCTGGCTGGCCATGTACTGGATCGAGCGCTGCACGCCGCGCTTCTCCTCGCACAACGTGATCACGTTGCCGACGTAATCCGGCGGCGTGAGGATGTCGGCGACGATGATCGGTTCGCGGATTTCGGCGATCACCGGCGAGGCCGGCAGCTTGGCCGGATTGTCCAGCAACATGGTCGTGCCGTCGGTCTTCAGCACCTCGTACACCACCGTCGGCGCGGTGGTGACGAGATCCAGGTCGTATTCGCGCTCCAGCCGCTCCTGCACGATTTCCATGTGCAGCATCCCGAGGAACCCGCAGCGGAAACCGAAGCCCATGGCTTCCGACGATTCCGGCTCGAAGAACAGGGAAGCATCGTTGAGCCGCAGCTTGTCCAGCGCCTCGCGCAATGCCGGGTAATCGTCGGCCTGCACCGGGAACAGGCCGGCGAACACGCGCGGCTGCATCTGCTGGAAGCCCGGCAGCGGCCCGGGTGCCGGGTCATTCGCCTGGGTGAGCGTGTCGCCCACCGGCGCACCGTGCACGTCCTTGATGGATGCGCACACGAAGCCGACCTCGCCGGCGCCGAGCCGGTCCAGTTTCTTCCGCTTGGGCGTGAACACGCCCACTTCCAGCACTTCGTGCGCACGGCCGGTGGACATCACCAGCAGCTTGTCGCGCGGGCGGATTTCGCCCTGCATCACGCGCACCAGCGAGACCACGCCGAGATAGTTGTCGAACCAGGAGTCAATGATCAGCGCCTGCAGCTTGTCGGTATCGCGCGGCTTCGGCGGCGGGATGCGGGCGACGATCGCCTCCAGCACTTCGCTCACGTTCTCGCCGGTCTTGGCGCTGATGGCGATCGCATCGTCCGCGTGGATGCCGATCACCGCCTCGATCTCCTCTTTCACTTTCGGGATGTCTGCGGTGGGCAGGTCGATCTTGTTCAATACCGGCACCACTTCCAGGCCCATCTCCACGGCCGTGTAGCAGTTGGCGACCGACTGCGCTTCCACGCCCTGCGCGGCGTCCACCACCAGCAGCGCGCCCTCGCACGCGGCGAGCGAACGCGAAACTTCGTAGGAGAAGTCCACGTGGCCGGGCGTGTCAATGAAATTCAACTGATAGGTCTTGCCGTCGCGTGCGGTGTAGGGCAGCGACACCGACTGCGCCTTGATGGTGATGCCGCGCTCGCGTTCGATCGGATTGGTGTCAAGCACCTGCGCTTCCATCTCGCGCTCGGTCAAGCCGCCGCAGATCTGGATGATGCGGTCGGCGAGCGTGGACTTGCCGTGGTCCACGTGGGCAATGATCGAGAAGTTGCGGATGAGCTGCATAAGGCGCGAGCACGGGCGCCGGGCGGCGCAAACGCGCGATTATCGCACGAGCGGCAAGAGGCGAGGAGTGAGTAGCGAGGGCCCTCCGCCCGGGCGGGCGTCGTTGGCAAGCCCGAGCGCATCACTCTTGCGCCCTCGCTACTCGCCCCTGATCCCTATTTCTTCGGTACCGTGATCGCCACGAACCGGCTGGCACCGTCACGCGAAACCAGCAGCAGCACGGTGTCGCCGGGCTTCACCCTAGCGGTCGCGGACTTGAACTGGGCCACGCTGTTCACTGCCTGGTTGCCCACGCGCAGGACCACGTCGCCCGGCTGCAGGCCGGCTTGCGCGGCCGCGCCGGCCACGTCGCTGATCACCACGCCGCCGCTGTTGTCCTTCAGGCCGAGCTGCTGACGCATTGCCGGCGTGATTGCCTGCACCGCCAGGCCCAGCGCGCCGCCCGCGCGCTCGGGCGTTCCCGCCGAAGCGGTGGCGCCGCCCTGGTCGCGCGGCAGTTCGCCCACCTTGACCTTGACGTCCATCTGCTTGCCGTCGCGGGAAATCTGCAGCGTCGCTTCCGAGCCCGGCGTGGTGGCGCCCACCAGCGGCGGCAAGTCGGACGCGGTGTCCACCGGATGCCCGTCGTAGGCCAGGATCACGTCGCCAACCTTGATGCCGGCCTTGTCCGCCCCGCCCCCGGGCGTGACATCGGCCACCAGCGCGCCGCGCGGGCTGGGCAGGCCGAGGTTCTTCGCCTTGGCGATCTGCGCGGTCACGTCCTGGATCTGCACGCCGATCATGCCGCGGGTGACGTAACCCTTGGTCTTGAGCTGATGCACCGCGTTCATGGCGATGTCAATCGGGATCGAGAACGAAATGCCCTGGTAGCCGCCGGTATTGGAGAAGATCTGCGAATTGATCCCGACCACCTGCCCTTCCAGATTGAACAGCGGGCCGCCGGAATTGCCGCGGTTGATCGGCACGTCGGTCTGGATGAAGGGCACGTACTGCTGGTCGGCCGCACCGAAGGTGCGACCGATCGCGCTGACGACGCCCTGCGTCACCGAATGATCGAATCCGAACGGCGAACCGATCGCGACCACCCATTGCCCGGGCTTCAATGTGTGCGAGTCGCCGATGGTCACCACCGGCAGGTTGCTCGCACTGACCTTCAGCAGCGCGATGTCGTATTGCGGGTCGGTCCCGACCACTTTCGCCTTCAGCTCGCGCCGGTCGGACAGGCGCACGGTGACGCTGTCGGCGTGCTCGACCACGTGGTTGTTGGTGAGGATGTAGCCGTCAGCCGAGATGATGAAGCCCGAGCCCAGCGACTCGGCGCCGTTATCCGGGCCGTTGTCCTGCGGCGGAACCGGGATGCCGAAGAATTTGCGGAAGATGTCCGGCATCTGCTGGTCGTCGGGCAGGCCGGTCTCCGGGCCGCCGTTCAATTCGCTCGCATGGTTGTAGTGCGCGCGCACGTTCACCACGGCCGGGCCGTATTTCTGCACGATGCCGGTGAAATCGGGGAGGTCGGAGGTGGCGGCCAGCGCGGCGCCGGAGAAAAGCAGCAGCACGAAAACGACGATCGTCTGCCTTGCTCTTTGCAGCATGACGGGACTCCTTGGTGGTTTGAAACTCACGGCGCGTCGCCCAGCATGGCGCGCGCGCTGTCGGCAAGCGGTGTAGACGCGCCTGCCGGAAATCGGGCAGGAGCTTGCTTGCAGGCGACCACCAAGCGCCAGGCCATGAAGGCGCTGCCGGCGCCCTGTCGCGCGCAAACGCGCTTCTGCGAAACGTCAATGCCGCTGCGGCGGCTGCGCGGCGCCACGAGCGGGCACCAGCATCAGCATGTAAGGCGCATTGGCGGCCGCGTTCGGATCACGCAGCAACATGGGTGAATCGTCCGGCGCATAGGCGGCCTGCTGCAGATAGCCCGATTGCAGCAGCCCGCCGCCCGGCGCGGTGTTCGCGCTTGTCGGGCGCGCAGCCAGGAACATCGGCTGGCGGCCGTCGAGCCACGGCAACGATGTGGTTTCACGCTTCGCCGAAACCGGGGCCGCGGCGATCACGCCCGTGCGCGCGGCGGCAGCCGTCGTGCGCTCCGGTGCGGAAGCGAGAGTCGTCCCGGTGGTCGTGGTCTGGGGAACCGAAAGAATCAGTGCCGCCGCGGCGACGCTCGCGGCGATCGCCCCGCCGCCCAGATAGCGCGCCCAGTGCCTGCGCGCTTGTCGCGGCTGCGCCTGCACGGCCTGCAGCACGCGCGCGGAGAAGGCTTCCTCGTCGCTCGACCCTGCGCCCGCCAGGCGCACGGGATCGGCGTGTTCTGCATCACGCTGGCCGTTGAGGCAGGCGCGGATCATGTGCCAGCGCGACCAGGTGCGGGCGAGCTCGGGCTCGTGCTCCAGGCGGCGCAGCAGGAAGCGCGCCGGTTCGGCGGCGAGTTCGCCGTCCATCAGGGCGGAAAGGTCTTCGCGGCGGGTCGGGTCCATGGTGTTCATGCTTCCTTATCATCTTCCGCCGAGAGCAGCGGGCGCAACTGGATGTCTATGGCTTCGCGAGCGCGGAAAATCCGCGAGCGCACCGTACCGATCGGGCAGCCCATCCTCTCGGCGATTTCCTCGTAGGACAGGCCATCCACTTCGCGGAGCGTGATCGCCACGCGCAGTTCCTCCGGCAACGCTTCGACCGTCTCGAACACGGTTCGTTCAATTTCCCGGCGGGCCAGCTCGTGTTCCGGGGTGGCTTCATCGCGCAGGCGCGCACCGGCGTCAATCTGCACGGCGGTATCCGCGTCCAGGTCGTCGGCCGGCGGACGGCGGCCCTGGGCGACCAGATGGTTCTTGGCGGTGTTCACTGCGATCTTGTACATCCACGTGTAGAACGCGCTCTCGCCACGGAATGCGGGCAGCGCGCGCCAGGCGCGCACGAACGCTTCCTGCGCCACGTCCTCGCATTCGCTCCAGTCGTGCACGTAGCGCGAGATCAGCCCGAGGATCTTGTGCCGGTACTTGCGGACCAGCAGGTCGAATGCCCGGGAATCGCCCTTGCGCACGCGCTCGACGAGCGCACGATCCGTCTCAAACTCGCCCATCCGGGCCGTTCTCCTCCGGCGCCGAATGTCGCGCCAGCGTGTGACCGCGCTCTTCGCGCAAAGTTCACAAGTTGGGGGTGATGCCCGCCGCGGTCAAGTCAGGGCTTCGAGCTCGTCCAGCAACGAGGGGGTGCCGGACCCGCTGGCGAAGGCCCGTTCGCGCTCGGCCAGCATGTTGTCGAACGAGACCGGCGACAACGGGCGGCAGAACAGGTAGCCCTGCAATTCGTCGCAACCCTGGGCGCGCAGGAAGTTGTGGTGCTGCTCGGTTTCCACGCCCTCGGCCACGACCTTGCGGCCAAGCGTGTGCGCCATTTCCAGCGTGGCGCGCACGATCGCCTCGTCGCCGGGATCCATGCCGATGTTGCGCACGAAGCTCTGGTCGATCTTGATGCGGTCGGCCGGGAAGCGCTTGATGTAATCGAGGGAGGATTGCCCGGTGCCGAAGTCGTCAATCGAGATGCCGCAGCCCAGTCCGCGCAGCGCGGACAAGGTGTCCAGAAGGTTCGGCACCGACTTCATGCTGATGCTTTCGGTGACTTCCAGGTCCAGCAGCTTCGGGTTGAGCCCGGATTCCGCGCACGCCGCGCGCACCACGTCCACCAGGTTCGGTTGCATCAACTGCAGCGCGGAGAGATTCACGCCCACCCGCAGCGGCAACTTGAAGCGCTGCTGCCAGCGCACGCAATCGGCGCAGGCGCGGCGCAACACCCATTCGCCGATCGGGATGATGAGGCCGGTTTCTTCGGCGATCGGAATGAAAAACGCGGGGCTGATCATGCCCAGCTCCGGATGCTCCCAGCGCACCAGCGCTTCCATGCCGACGATGTCCTCGCTCTCCGCCGAAACCTGCGGCTGGTAGTACACGCGCAGTTCGTCGTTGCGCTCGGCGACCCGCAACTTGGATTCCAGCTCGATGCGCTGCTGGTGCTGCTCCTCCGGCACCGCGACGTAGGCCTGGTAGTTGTTGCGGCCCATGCCCTTGGCGTTGTACATCGCAACGTCCGCGTGCTTGACCAGGCTCTCCGCGTCGGATGCGTCGTCGGGGTAGAAGCTGATCCCGATGGAGGCGGTGATGTGCAGCTCGGAACCGTCGTCCAGCGTCAACGGCGCTTCCATCGCGCGCACCAGTTTTTCGGCGATGCGAAGCACGTCGTCGCGCAACACGATGTGGCGCAGGATCAGCGTGAACTCGTCGCCCGCGTAGCGCGCCACCGTGTCCGAACCACGCACCGCCGCGCGCAGCCGCTTGGCGATCGCCAGCAGGACCTGGTCGCCCACGCCGTGGCCGAGCGAATCGTTGATGTTCTTGAAGCGGTCCAGGTCCACGAACAGCAACGCGAACATTTCCCCGGAGCGGTGCGCTTCCGACAGCACGGTTTCGAGCCGGTCGTTGAACAGCAACCGGTTCGGCAGCCCGGTCAACGCATCCAGCAAGCCGCTCGCCCTGCCCTGCACCTGCGCTTCCCGCAATTCCAGCGTGGCGGCGAAATGGGTCGCGCCGATTTCCAGCGCGTGGCGCGCAAGCTGCGGATCCACCGGCGGCGGCTTGCGCGCGGCGCACAGCAGCACGCCCAGCACGTTGCGGTGGCCATCGCGCAAGGGCAACGCGGCATAACAGGCGAAACCCAGCGCACGCAGCCAGGCATCGCTGTCGGCGAGCTTCTGCGCTTCGCCGAGCGCCAACACCGCTTCGCCGCCGAGCGCGAGCTGCACCGCCGGTTGCGACAGCGGATCGGGCAGCTCGCGCGGGGGCGGAAGGCGTTCGGCGCGCGCAAGCATTTCCAGCAGGCCGGCCTGCTCGCCACCGCGGCGCGAGGCTATCGCCACGAAGTCCAGGCACAGCGCGTCGGCGAATTGCTGGACCCGCCGCGCCAGCGCGCCGTCGCCCTGGTCCGAGGTCCCGATCCTGGCCAGAGCCGCCAGCATCGCCCGCCCGTCCTGCGCGGCACCGGCGTCGCGGATCGTGCTGAAATGCACCAGCCCATCGCCCCGCACCACCAGACGGGTGTGGACTTCCACCGGATAACGCGTGCCGTCGGCGCGCAACTTTTCGCAGAGCAGCCGCGCATGCCCGTTCTGTTCGAGGTGCTGGCGCCAGCTTTCGCGCTTGCCGGCTTCGAGCACCAGCAGCCGTTCGAACGCACCGCCGCACACCTGCGCCGCATTCAGGCCGCTGGCGCGCTCGAAGGCCGGATTCACTTCCAGGATCTTGCCGTCGCGCGGGTCCGACACGACGAGCTCGTCGGCACTGCCGTCGAACACGAAACGGTAGTCGTCCCCGCCCGCAGCCGCGCCGGACGCGGCAGCGGTGCGCGCGGCAAGCACCGCCTGCGCGCGGGCACGCGCCTCCACCGGATCCACCGGCGAGCGCAACCATTCGACCACGCCCGGCGGTCGCTGGTTGAAGCCCCAGGCGTCGTCCTCGCCTTCGCGCCCGGCGCCGATCAGGCCGATCACCGGCACGCCGGACAACTCCGCCGTGAACGCAGCGGACTCGGCTGCACCGGCGCGAAAATCCAGCACGGCAAGGCTCGGCCGCTCGACATTCTCCAGCAGCGCGCGCGCGTGTCCCACGTCGGGCGCACTGATGATGCGGCCGTAGCCCTGCCCGTCCAGCGCATCGAACAACATGCGCCGATCCTCGCGCCGCGCGGCGACGATCAGCACGCCTTGCGCCTGCAGGCTCATGCGCGCACCCAGCGTCCGTCGCGCAGGCGCGGCTGCGCGCGCGCGCCGGCGTTCCAGCCCACCTCGCAAAACTCCACCGCCGGCGGCACCCGCGTGTCTTCGTCCAGCAGCACCACGCGCCGCACGCGATCGCCGCCCAGCTTCGCGATCTGGCGCAGCAACGGAACCAGGGTGGCATCGAATGGCTGCGGATACCCGCTGAAGAAATAGACTCCGAAATGCGCGCTCTGCGCGACGTAGCGCAAGGCATCGGCGAAGCGGCGGCTGCCCGGCACCGGCAGTTGGCCGTCGCGCAGGCTGCGCAGGCCGGCATCTTCTTGCCACACGTAGAGCGCCTGCCCGGTGCGGATCGAATACAGGCGCAATTGTTCGCGCAGCAGCTCGCGTTCCGCGCAACGCAGCAGGACAAGGCTCTGCTCCGCGCCGATGATGCGGTCGAGCAAAGCGATGGTGATCGCTGGATCCGGCCCGGACATCTCGTGTTTGACCCGCTCGCCACGGTGCCCGGATGATAGCGGGGAGCCAACGGGAAGATTGCCGATGGAAATCACAGTGGCGCCGTACATGGCCTTGCATGTGAAAGCGGTCACGGAGCGCCTGGAGGCGGGTGTCAGCCCGGGCAACCTGGGCCGCGCTTCCCACGCGAGCCTCTTCGAAACGGGCGGACCGGGCCATGTTTGAGGGACTGCGGTTCAGCCACTGGCAGGCCAGCATGGAGCCGGACGGGCTCGTGGTGCTGGCGATGGACCGCGCGGACAGCAAGGTCAACGCCTTGTCGCGCGCGCTGCTGGACGAACTGGACGCGATCGTGGAGCGCATCGCGATCGAATGTCCGCGCGGAGTCGTGATCCATTCGGCCAAGGCAGCCGGTTTCGCGGTCGGCGCCGACCTGAACGAGTTCGCGCAATACGAGCGCGAAGGCTCGGTGCTGGCCGCGATCGAAAACGGCCAGCGCGTCTTCGAACGCCTGGCGCGCCTGCAGATGCCGACCGTCGCGGCGCTGCACGGCCCGTGCATGGGCGGCGGCACGGAGCTCGCGCTGGCGTGCACGATGCGCGTCGCCGCCGAGACGCCGGAGACGAAGATCGGGCTGCCGGAAGTGCAGCTCGGCATTCATCCCGGATGGGGCGGCAGCGCGCGCCTGCCGCGCCTGATCGGCGCGCCCAAGGCGCTGGCCATGATGCTGACCGGCCGCCCGGCTTCGGCGCGGGAAGCGCTGGAAAACGGCCTCGTGGACAGGCTCGCCGGCCCGGAATCCCTGCTCGACGTGGCTCGCGATTGCGCCCGCAAGCCATTGACGCGAAAGGCTGATCAGCGTGCATTGGCGTGGCTCACGAACACCTGGCCGGCACGGCAGGCACTGGCGCCGGTGGTGCGCAAGCAGACCGCCGCCAAGGCCAATCCGAAGCATTACCCGGCGCCGTTCGCGTTGATCGAGGTCTGGCGGCGCGGCGGCGCCGACATCCGCCGGCGGTTGCAACTGGAAGCGCGCTCCGTGGCGAAACTCGCTGCCACGCCGACCGCGCACAACCTCATACGCATCTTCTTCCTGCGCGAACGGCTGCGCGGCCTGGCCGGCGAGGTCGCGCACGACATCCGCCAGGTGCATGTCACTGGCGCCGGGGTGATGGGTGGCGACATCGCCGCATGGTGCGCGCAGCAGGGTTTCGAGGTTTCGCTGCAGGATCGGGAACTGCGCTTCGTGCAGCCGGCGCTCGAGCGCGCGCGGAAGCTGTTCCAAAAGAAGGGCAAGACGCCCGAACGCATCGCCGCAGCGCAAGCGCGCCTGCAGGCGGACGTGGAAGGCGCGCGGGTGAAGGATGCGCAGCTTGCGATCGAGGCGATCTTCGAAAATGCGCAGGCCAAGGAATCGCTCTATCAGCAACTCGAAGCGTCGTTGCCGGACGACGCGATCCTGGCAACGAACACGTCCAGCATTCCGCTGGACGAATTGCGCCACGCGCTGAGACTGCCGCAACGTTTCCTCGGGCTGCACTTCTTCAACCCGGTCGCGCAGATGCCGCTGGTGGAAGTGGTGCGCCACGACGCGCTGGATTCATGGGTCGAAAAACGCGCGCTCGCCTTCGTGAAAGCCATCGGCAAGCTGCCGGTGCCGGTAAAGGGGTCGCCCGGTTTCCTCGTCAATCGCATCCTGATGCCGTACCTGCTGGAAGCCGTGCGTTTGTACTCGGAAGGCGTGCCGGGGCCGGTGCTGGATCGCGCGGCGAAACGCTTCGGCATGCCGATGGGGCCGATCGAACTGGCCGATACCGTCGGCTTGGACGTGGCGCTTTCGGTCGGCAAGGAACTGGCGCCCTTCCTTGGCCTTCAATTGCCCGAAGGCATCGAGGGCAAGGTTGCGACGGGCAAGCGCGGCAAGAAGGATGGCGAAGGTTTCTACGCCTGGCAGGACGGCAAGCCGCAGAAGCCCGACGTGCCTCGCGACTATCGCGCGCCGGAGGACATCGAGGACCGCATGATCCTGCCGATGCTCAACGAAGCGGTCGCCTGCCTGGCCGAGGGCGTGGTCGCGGATGCCGACCTGCTGGATGCGGGGGTGATCTTCGGCACCGGCTTCGCGCCGTTCCGCGGCGGCCCCGTCCAGTACATCCGCAGCGAAGGCGCGGATGTGCTGCGCGCGAAACTCGAGGCCCTGGCCGCACGCCATGGCGAACGCTTCAAGCCCAAGCCGGGTTGGGATTCGGCCGAGTTGAAGCAGAGCAGTCCGCCAATGAACGCGAACGAACGCAAATCAAGCTGAGTCGTTCGCGTTTATTTGCGTTTATTTGCGGACCAGCGATTTCTGCTACCACATCAAGTCATCCGGCACGCCGTCGTCCGCTTCGGCTGGCGGCGCGTTCGGGTCCACCAGCAACGCGATCGCGTCGGGTGAAATCTCCCCGGCCTCGAGCGCGATTTCGCGGGTGACCAGGATGAAGCGCCCGGCATGCACCACCACGCCAAGCTCGCCCTTGTTCACCGCCGCGAGCTGGTCCGCGCCGACATGGATTCGGCGGATCTTGCCGGCATGCTCGAAGTGGCGGACGTGTTCGGCATCCGCCGGGATCGCCTGAGCGCTGCCGTTCAACAGCTCGTGCAGGCGGCGCTTGCGCTCGCGGCGTTCCTGCGCCTGCCGTTGCGCCTCGCGTTGGGCCTGCTCGCGTTCGGCCTTTTCGGCCTGGGCGCGGATGGCATACGCGCGCGCCAGGTCGAAATCGCTGGACGGCTTCTTCTTCGCCTGCGCCGCAGCCGGCTTTCCGGCGTGCCTGCCCGGCTTGTGCGTATCCGGTTTGCGCGGCTTGTCCGCGCGCTGCGGCGCGAAACCGGCTTTCAGGAGTTGATCGCGGAGTGAATCGCTCATCGTTCGTAGGGCGGGTCTTGACCCGCCATTCAAATGTTCTGTTCTCGCCGGCGGGTCGAGACCCGCCCTACATTGCTTGATCGCGTTGAGCGGATCGTAAAGCGTTGCGAGCGAAGGCAGGTTGCGCGTCGCCGGAGCGCAGGAAGCGGAGTGTACACGTCAGTACATGAGCATTCCGAGCCCCGCCGGCGTGCAAGCTGCCGAGCGCAGCAGCTTTGCGACCGCTCAATAATGCGGGGGCGGTGGTTCATCGCGCACATCATCGCCCAGACCCGTGCGCAACGCGGCGAGTTCCATGCGCAACTCGGCCAGCGTGCGCTCGATGCGCAGCATGCGTTGCGCGCTTTCCGCCTCGGCCGCATTCAGGCCGGCGAGTGCTTCGTCCAGGAACGCCAGCCGCGTTTCCACTTCGTCCAGCCGCTGATCGGGCGAACCGCTCATGCCTGTACTCCGTTGCGGGCGAGGCTGCGGCCCCGACCGACGCCGTAATACGCGACGCCGGCCGCCTCCACGGTTCCGGGATCGTAGAGATTGCGACCGTCGAACAGCACCGGCGTATTCAGCGCCGCACGCACGCGTTCGAATTCCGGACTGCGGAAGGCCTTCCATTCGGTGACCACTGCCAGCCCATCCGCGCCGTCCAGGGCGGCGTACGCTTCATCGCACAAGACCAGGTCCTCGCGCTCGCCGTAGATGCGCTGCGTTTCGGCGCGGGCCTCCGGATCGAACGCGCGTACGCGCGCGCCGGCTTCCCACAACGCCTCCATCAAGGTGCGGCTGGGCGCCTCGCGCATGTCGTCGGTGTTGGGCTTGAACGCCAGGCCCCACAGCGCAATGGTCTTGCCGCGCAGGTCATCGCCGAAGTGGCGCGCGATCAATTCGAACAGCTTGTGCTTCTGTGTGCGGTTGACCTGCTCCACCGCTTCCAGCAGCCGCGCAGGGTAACCGTGCGCGTGCGCGGTGCGCTCCAGAGCCTGCACGTCTTTCGGAAAACACGAGCCGCCGTAACCCACGCCCGGGTAGATGAAGTGATAGCCGATCCGCGGATCGGCACCGATGCCCTGTCGCACCAGTTCGACGTCCGCACCGACGCGTTCGGCGATGTTGGCGACCTCGTTCATGAAGCTGATCTTGGTGGCCAGCATCGCGTTGGCGGCGTATTTGGTGAGCTCCGCCGAACGTTCGTCCATCAGCACGATGCGCGAATGGTTGCGGTTGAACGGCGCGTACAACTTGCTGAGGACATCAATGGCGCGCTGGCTGGAGGCGCCGATGATGATGCGGTCAGGACGCAGGCAATCGTTGACCGCATCGCCTTCCTTCAGGAATTCCGGATTGGACACGACCTCGAAGTCCACGCGCGCGCCGCGCTGCGCGAGCACGTCCGAGATTGCCGCGCGCACGCGGTCGGCGGTGCCGACCGGCACCGTGGACTTGTTGACGACCACCCTGAAGGATTCGATGTGCTCACCGATGCTGCGCGCCACCGAGAGCACGTAGGAGAGATCGGCGCTGCCATCCTCGTCCGGCGGCGTGCCGACCGCGATGAAGATCACTTCGCCGTGCGCGATGCCTGCCGCAGCATCTGTCGAGAACTGCAAGCGGCCGGCCGCGTGGTTGCGCGTCACCAGCGGCTCCAGCCCGGGCTCGTAGATCGGGATTTCGCCGCGTTCCAGCCGCGCAACCTTGGCGGCGTCCACGTCCAGGCACAACACGTGGTTGCCCATCTCGGCCAGGCAGGTGCCGGTGACGAGCCCCACGTAACCGGTGCCGAAGATGGTGACTTTCATGCGTAATTCCGTGATGACGGCAAGTCGCACATTGTAGCTACCCACCGTGCCTCGCGCACTTCACCCAACCACGGAGAAGGCCAGGGATGGCCGTTTCGGAGTGAGCTTTCTGCGCTGTCGCGATGCCGCAGCGACGATGCCGAGCGCACGAGCAAGGCGCGACTGTTTGAGCACATGGACGTGCGAGTTCGCGCCGGCGCGCGCGAGGCGAGGAGCAAGGGCAGTCGAGCCGACACGACGTCGGCGAGACCATCGCGTCCAGCGCAATTGGCTTTGGTTACTTTCCCCGAAAGGAAAGTAACCCGCGCCGTGGGACGGCGCGGAAAAGACATGGACGTCGAACAGCAAAGCCACGGTCGCGCGGACATCGAAAAAAAAAGCGCGGCCCGAAGGCCGCGCTTTTCTGTCCAGATCGAAGGCACTGGATCCCGGCTCACCGCACATCCATGTGCTGGCCGGGATGATTACATCAATTTGGAACTGGATCCCGGCTCACCGCACATCCATGTGCTGGCCGGGATGATTACATCCTGTAATCACTTGCCGATTTTCACCAACGTCACGTCGAAGATCAGCGTCGCGTTCGGCGGGAAGCCGTTCTTCGGCTGCGCACCGTAGGCAAGATCCGACGGGATCACGAACTTGTAGTGGCTGCCCACCGGCATCAGCATCAGGCCTTCGCGGAAGCCGGGGAACACGCTGGTCAGCGGGATGCTGGCCGGGCCGCTGCCGTGCTGTGCGGAGGAATCGAACGTCTGCCCATTGACGAAGCTGCCGGTGTAGTTGATCTGCACGGTGTCGCTGGCGGTCGGCTTCGGACCGTTGCCCTGCGAGATCACCTGGTACTGCAGGCCGTCGGAGGTCACGTGCACGCCCGGCTGGGTCTTGTTCTTGGCGAGATAGGCGTCGCCTTCCTTCTTGTTCTCGGCGGAAACCTTGTTGTACTCGGCCTGCGCCTTGGCGCGGAGCTGGGTCACGAAGGCCTCGCGCACCTGCTTGGCCTCGGCATCCGAGATCGTCGGCTTGCCGCCCTCGATCGTGGTGGTGAACGCCTGCGCGACGATCTTGGGATCAATCTCGTCCTTCACGATCGGAGGGATGTTGTTCGCCAGGTCCATGCCGACCACGTAGCTCGCCTTGTTCTTGTCCACGGTCTGCGCCTGGGCTACACCGGCGCCGGCGACGCCCAGCGCGGCGACCAGGGCAGCCGCAACGAGCGTGGGACGCAATACTTGCTTCATCGGAAGTTCCTCTGTTTTGGTGAACCGGCGCTGCCGGATAGCGGCCAAGCCATCGGCCGAGCCATTCATTGTGCGTGCGGCGGGATCGCTTGGCAACGCGCTACGGTATGACCGTACAGCTTCCGCTTGGTTTCGTTGCGGCACCCGATTCCCGCACCGGGATGCCCTAAACCCGCGGTGGCCGCTCCCGTCGCACCCGAGCACCCGGAGCGGAATCCCCTCCGGACCATGACTGATGACCTGGGCCGCAAAAGCCGCTTGACACGTTCGATCTTGGTGTTATAGTTAACTACAACACTACTTAACACGGTCACCCAAGGAGACCGCCATGAACGCCACCAAGCCGTTGACTTTCGCCGCCTCATTGTTGATTGCCAGCGCCGGAGTCGCGGGCATCCGCGCCTATGCGAATGCCTCGGCCCAGCGGGTGTTGCCGGCCGCGGTCGGCGCGGCGACGCAGCCGATCCAGACCCTGCCGGCGATCGAGGTGCGCCCCACTGCCGCCGATTACGAGCGCGCGTTCGGGCACCCCGCCGGTAACGCCAGATCCAGGGGACTGGATTCCGCCTCCCTGGAGGGCACCGGCATTGACATGCCCTACTATTCGTTCGCCGCCAAGCCCGCCGTGGCCATCATCCGCTGAGCGCCAGGGCCCGCGTCCAGGATGACGCGCCGCGCGCCGTTCAACCCCGCTCCGGGCGACACCGGCGAGGACACATAAATGACGATCACCTGGAATGACAATGTGCCGATCTACCGCCAACTGCGCGAACGCGTGGTGGCGATGATCCTGGACGGCGCGCTCAACGAAGGCGATCCCCTGCCCTCGGTGCGCCAGGTCGCGGCCGAATACCAGATCAATCCGCTCACCGTCTCCAAGGCCTACCAGGAACTGGTGGACGAGCAACTGGTGGAGAAGCGCCGCGGCTTGGGCATGTTCGTGACCGAAGGCGCACGCGCGCTGCTTCTGAAATCCGAACGCGAACGCTTCCTGCGCGAGGAATGGCCGCCGCTGCACGCGCGCATCAAGCGCATGGACATAGATCTCGAAAAGCTGATGGCACAGACCGACAAGAGGAAATCCTGATGAGCGCGACCACACCTGCAGTGGCCGGACACGAAGATTCCGAAGTCCGTGCACCGGGCGCCACGGTGATCCACGCCGCCGGTTTGAGCAAGCGCTACGGCAAGACCGTGGCGCTCGACCACGCCCGCTTCGACGTGCACGCCGGCCGCATCGTCGGCCTGATCGGCCCCAACGGCGCGGGCAAGACCACCGCCTTGAAGGCCATCCTTGGCCTCACCGATTTCGAAGGCGAACTCTCGGTGCTCGGCCTCGATCCGCGCAAGGAGCGCCCGGCGCTGATGCAGCAGGTCTGCTTCATCGCCGACGTCGCCACCCTGCCGCGCTGGATCACGGTCACCCAGGCGCTGGATTTCGTTGCCGGCATCCACCCGCGTTTCGACCGCGCCCGCTGCGAGGGTTTTCTCAAGCGCACCAAGCTGCAACCGAATCAGCGCGTGCGGCAGATGTCCAAGGGCATGATCGTGCAGCTCCACCTCGCCATCGTGATGGCGATTGACGCGCGCCTGCTGGTGCTCGACGAGCCGACGCTCGGCCTGGACATCCTCTACCGCAAGCAGTTCTACCAGAGCCTCCTCGAAGACTACTTCGACGAGAACAAGACCATCCTCGTCACCACCCACCAGGTCGAGGAAATCGAACACATCCTCACCGACCTGATGTTCATCCGCGACGGCAAGGTGGTGCTGGACACGCCGATGGATGCGCTCGGCGAGCGCTTCGCCGAGGTGATGGTGAACGCCGGCAACGCGGAAGCGGCGCGCGCGCTGCATCCGCTGGACGAACGCCAGGTGTTCGGCAAGAGCATCTTCCTGTTCGACGGCGTGCCGCCGGCGCAACTCGCGCAACTGGGCGAAGTACGGCGACCTTCCGTCGCCGACCTGTTCGTCGCCACCATGAAAGGTACCTACGCATGAACTCCATGACGACATTCGGCTGGCTGGTGAAGCGCGAATACTGGGAGGCGCGGCGCGGTTTCCTGTGGGCGCCGTTCTGGGCCGCGGCCTCGATCATCATCATCACGATCCTCGGCATCATCGCCGGCGAGGTGATGAAGGCGCGCATGGGCATGGAACACATCTACATGGGCGGGGTTTCGCTCAGCCAGATGCTCAACCAGGCCTCCGACAACGACGTCGCCCAGTTCGTGAAGGGGCTGGACGCGACCATGCTGCTGTTCGGCTTCATCGCCGCGGTGGTGTTGTCGTTCGTGGTCTTCTTCTACCTGCTGGGCGCCCTCTACGACGACCGCCGCGATCGCAGCATCCTGTTCTGGAAGTCCCTGCCGCTTTCGGACACCTCGACGGTGTTGTCCAAGGTGGTGGCCGGCATCCTGCTCGCGCCCCTCATCGCGGTCGGCATCGTGCTGGCCGGCTATATCGTGACCCAGGTCATCGTGAGCCTCTGGCTGCTGGTGCACGGCGTCAATCCGCTGCGCTTCGTGTGGGGCCACGCGGAGCCCTATTCGGTTTGGCTGCACCTGCTGGCGATGATCGGCGTGAACGCGGTGTGGGCGCTGCCGACGGTCGGCTGGCTGCTGATGTGGTCGGCGGCCGTGCGCAGCAAACCGTTCCTGTGGGCGATCATCGTCCCGATCGTGGCGGGCGTGCTGAACATCTGGGTCGGGCTGCTCGGCCTGCCGCACATCGGCCAGGACTTCTATTGGGGCAACATTGCCGGCCGCCTGTTGCTGAGCATCATTCCCGGGAGCTGGATCGCGCCGAACGCCGATGGCCTCGGCCTGCGCTTCCACAACCCCGATGATTTCGCGCAGATCAGCTACGCAGCCATGGGCCATGCCTTCACCATGCCGCAGATGTGGATCGGTGCCGCCGTGGGCATCGCCCTGATCGCGGCGGCCATCTGGTTCCGCCGCTGGCGCGATGAAGCCTGAGACCCCGGGGAATCCCATGCAACCGAAAGTCCTGCTCCTCCTGATCCTGCTCGCACCCGTGCTGGCCGCCTGTTCCGACCATGGCGGTTCGACATCCGGCCGGTACGTTTCGTTCGTCGGCGATACGGTGGTGGTGAAGGTGCGTGGCAAGCCCGACGCAAGTGTGGACGCGAACGGCGACCTGCGCATCGGCGGCGAAGCGGTCGCCGTCAATCCTTCGCAGCGCGCGCTGCTGAAGCGCTACCACAGCCAGGTGTTGGCGGTGCGCGACGACGGCATCGCCACCGGCAAGCAGGGTGCCGCGCTCGGCTTGCACGCGATCGGCACCGTCATGGACAACCTTGTCGCCGGCACGCCGGACAAGATCGACCAGGACATGAATTCGCGCGGCAAGGTCATCGAGGCCACTGCGGACCGGATGTGCAGCGATCTTGGCCGACTGAAGGCGACGCAGGACCAAGTCGTGGCACAACTGCCTGCCTT
>DASVDY010000047.1:0-5785 GCA_036380855.1 Rhodanobacteraceae bacterium | reverse complement strand
GCGCCCGTTTTTTTTTGTGGGGGTACCCAAGCAGGGTGATCCGCACAGGGCAGGCCAGGGATGGCCGTGTCGAAGCGAGCATCGGCGCCGTTGCATGACGCCGAGCATCGCAGCGCCAAGCGGGAGCAAGGCGCGATGTCCGAGCACAGGGACGTGCGAGTTCGCGCCGGCCCGCTTGGCGCAAGATGCGATGGGCCGTCGAGCCAACCGGATGTTGGCGAGACCGTCATGCCCGGCGCCAATGGCTTTGGTTACTTTCCCCGAAAGGAAAGTGACCCGCGCCGCGGGACGGCGCGGAAAAAGACATGGAGGTCGTGCTTCGACGCACTTTGAGGCCAGGATTCCCTCACCTTGCCCAAGCGCTGGCGCACTTGGCTTCCCCTCTCCCGCGAGCGGAGAGGGACGATCAGAACGTCGTCATGTCGTACGGATCGTTCTGCGTCAGGTCGCTGCCGGAGCCGCCTTCGGCTAGGCGGATCTTCAGCGCCAGGCCATCGCGCGAATCGGCCTTGGACAGCGCCTCCTCGAGCTCGATGGTGCCTTCCTTGTAGAGCTTGAAAAGCGACTGGTCGAAGGTCTGCATGCCTTCCTGCAGGCTGCGCTCCATCGCGTCCTTGATCTGATGCACCTCGCCGCGGCGCAACAGGTCGCGGATATGCGGCGTGTTGATCAACACTTCCACCGCCGGGCGGCGGCGACCGTCCTTGCCGATCACCAGGCGCTGCGAAATCACCGCCTTCAGGTTCAAGGCGAGGTTCATCAGGATGTTCTTGTGCGCGGCGTCCGGGAAGAAGTTGAGGATGCGCTCGATGGTCTGGTCGGCGTTGTTGGAGTGCAGCGTGGCCAGGCACAGGTGGCCGGTTTCCGAGAACGCGATCGCGGCGTCCATGGTCTCGGTGTCGCGGATCTCGCCGATCAGGATCACGTCCGGCGCCTCGCGCATCGCGTTCTTCAGCGCGCTGTGGAAGGCGTGGGTGTCCAGGCCGACTTCGCGCTGGTTGACGATGGACTTCTTGTGCCGATGCAGGTACTCGATCGGGTCCTCGATGGTCAGGATGTGACCCGAGCTGTTGGTGTTGCGGTAGTCAATCATCGAGGCCAGCGTGGTGGATTTGCCGGAGCCCGTGGACCCCACCACCAGCACGAGCCCGCGCGGCTCCATGATGATCTGCTTGTAGATCTGCGGCAGCAGCAGTTGCTCGATCGAGGGCACCTCGCTCTTGATCGAACGGATCACCAGGCCGACTTCGCCGCGCTGCTTGAACACGTTGACGCGGAAGCGGCCGACATCCTTGACCGCGATGGCGATGTTCAATTCCAGGTCGCGCTCGAACTGCGGCACCTGGCCTTCGTCCATCAGCGAATAGGCGATCTTCTTGGCCATGCCGGAGGGCAGGCCGGTGTTGCCCAGCGGATAGAGCTTGCCCTCGACCTTGATGTGCACCGGCGCGCCGGTGGACAGGAACATGTCCGAGGCGCCCTTGTCCATCATCAATTTCAGGAAGTAGCCGATGTCCATTGATTTCGTCCCGATGCTGCCCATGATCCGTGCAAGAGGGCTGCCAACCGCGGCTGCCGGCACATTGCGTTGCAATGGGGTCGGGTCGGCCCGAGAATAGGACCAACTCACCCTGCGCCGCGGTTTATGGCACGCACACGTTCAAAAATCCATCGGCTGGTTCCGCTTTTTGCGATCGTTGTCCTGACGGGTTGCGCAACCGCGCCTCCGCCGACAGGCCTGATGGATCGCGCCGACGCGCAGATCCGCGCCGCCCAGGCCGCCGGCGCGGCCGAACTGGCGCCGGACGAGTTCGCCGAGGCGCAGCGGCGCTTCGCCTTCGCGCAGCAGTCGATCGCCAATGGCAACAACGAGCAGGCGACGGCCAGCGCCGAGGAGGCCGCTGCGGCGGCCGAGACCGCGCGCGCGCAGGCGCGCGCGGCTTCGCTCGAGAACAAGATCCAGGCGCGGCGCGAGGAGAACGCGCGACTGCAGGCCGATCTGGAACAGCGCCAGGCGGTGGCCGCCCAGGCGCAGTCCGCGGCGAGCCAGCCTGCAAGCGGTGCATCCACCCAGGAATTGCCTCCGATCCAGCTCGGCGCCCCGCCGGCGGAACAGAATGCCGCGCCGGCGCCGGCCTCCACGTCGGGCATGATGCCGCCCGCACCCGCCCTCAGCAGCGGCGGCGCAAATCAGGAAGGAGGTGCACGCTGATGCGCGCGCGGATTCTTTTCGTGGTGTTCGTGCTGGCGCTGGGGGCGATGGCGCCGGCTGTTGCGAGCGCGGCTTCCGGCGATGCCGAGGCGGATCGCCTGAGCGCGCAACTGGACCAACTGGGAGCCGATCCGACGCTCGGCAACCTGGCGCTCGGGGAGCAGGCGCGCGCGCGCGACGCGGTCACCGAATTGCGCGACGCGGGCAAGCGCGAGCGCCCGCACTACCTGTTCATGGCCCAGCAGCGGGTTGCCCTGGCGCAGGCCGCGGCGCAAGCCGCCGCGGACCAGAACCTGCTGGACCAGCTCAATCGCGAACACGACCACATCATGCTGGAAGCCAGCCAGGCCGACGCCGCGGCGGCACGCGCGGAACTGGCGCGGCAACGCCTGCAGTACCAGGCCGCGATGGAGCAGGCGCAGATGCTGCAACAGCAGGGCGCGGCCTATTCACAACAGGCGCAACAGGCGCAGGCCGAGGCCGAGCAGGCGAAGAAACTCGCGGCCGCCCAGGCGCGCGCGGCCGCGCTGGCGCGCAAGGAAGCACAACTGGCCGAGGCTGCGACCCGCGCTTTGCGCGGCGGCAGCGCTTCGGGCAATGCGAACGCGGGCGGCAGCGCACGCATGCATCTGTCCGACGGCTCGTTCAGCAGCGGCGGCAGCAAGCTCTCCGCCTCGCGCGCCGACAGGCTGGCCGCGTTTGCAAAAGATCACGCCGGGCAAAGCATCCGGATCGTGCCACGCGCGGCGGCCGGCATGCGCGTGCTGGCCGGCCGCAGGGCGGTCTCGGTACGCGACGCGCTGGTCGCTGGCGGGGCCGATCCGGCCCGCATCCACATCCGCCCGGTGCTGAGCGGCGGCAAGGGTGCCAGCGTGGAAGTCGAGGCGATCGAGTAACCCAAGCTACTGAATCACAAGACTATTCTGGCGCATACCCAAGAGGGTGGGCGGGCTCCCGCGGCGCTTGCCAACGCATCCGTGGAGGAGTAGCGTCGCAAGTGGACAAGGTCCCCACGCCGGGAGCTACCCGGCTCGGGGCAATCCTCGCTGCACTCGTCGAGCGAGCCGCCGATCCATGAATTCCGCACATTTCAATCGCCCGCGCACCGCTCAAGCGGCGCGCGGCGCGGTGTCGCGCGCCTTGTTCCCGAGTGCGGCTGTCACCAGAGCGCCAGCCATGGAGCCCGGGATCGGGACTTTGGCTGCATCCACGCGCATGGATAGCGCACCTTTTTTTTCGGGAGGTTCTGCAATGTTCGAGGCCCAGAGAGACGACGTCGAAGCTCTGATGAAGGCGGACCCCGAGTTCCGCCGCCTTTATCTTCACCACCAGGAGTTGGACAGCAAGGTTCGCGATGCGGAACTCGGCGTGCTGCCGGTGGACGACACCACCTTGAACGGCATGAAGCGCGAAAAGTTGCACGCCAAGGATCGCCTGACCCGGCTGTGGGGTCAGCGACTGAGCGCCGCGCATTGAGGTTTCCAGTCGGCCCGCCTCGCGCGGGCCGATTACCATGGGCTCCTTGAACCCTGCCGCGCTCGTCCTGCCTCACCCCGGGTCTTTGCACGCGATGCCATCCAAGGCATCGCGCATGCCCAAACACTTCGCCCCGCGCACCGGCGATGCGCGACCACCGAGTCCCCCTGCCATGGAGGACGGCTTCACTCGCGAGGCCCCTTCAGGCTTTCCATCTTCGCCGGCTGGCTGAAGCGGGCCGCTCGTTCGGGAGGCGCCTCCAGTATCATTGCCGGCTGCACGCAGACCCGGAGCCGGCATGATCGTCAACAGCGTCCTCGAGCTGATCGGCCGCACGCCCATGGTGCGTGCGCAACATCTCGATGCCGGTCCATGCGAGCTGTTCCTGAAACTCGAGAGCGCCAACCCCGGGGGCTCGATCAAGGACCGCATCGGGCTTTCGATGATCGAAGGCGCCGAACGGGCGGGGAAGATCAAGCCGGGCGCCACCCTGGTCGAAGGCACCGCCGGCAACACCGGTCTCGGACTTGCGCTGGTCGCGCAGCAGAAGGGCTACAAGCTCATCCTGGTCGTGCCCGACAAGATGAGCCGCGAGAAGATCTTCAATCTCAAGGCGATGGGTGCGGAAGTGGTATTGACGCGCTCGGATGTCGCGAAGGGCCATCCCGAGTATTACCAGGATCTCGCCGCGAAGATCGCGCAGGACACGCCCGGCGCGTACTTCATCAACCAGTTCGGCAATCCCGACAATCCGGCCGCGCACGAGGCGACCACGGGGCCGGAGATCCACGAGCAAATGGACGGGCGCGTGGACGCGATCGTGTTCGGTTGCGGCTCGTCGGGCACGATGACCGGGCTGTCGCACTACTTCGAAAAAGCTTCGCCGCAAACGGAGTTCATCCTTGCCGATCCGGTCGGTTCGATCCTCGCGCAATACATCAACGAAGGCACGCTCAGCACCAAATCCGCGAGCTGGATGGTGGAAGGCATCGGCGAGGACTTCCTGCCGACCATCAGCGATTTCTCGCGGGTGAAGAAGGCCTATGCGATCAGCGACAAGGAAAGCTTCCTCACCGCGCGCGAGCTGCTGAAGAAGGAAGGCATTCTCGGCGGCTCATCCACCGGCACCTTGCTCGCCGCGGCGTTGCGCTACTGCCGCGAGCAGCACGAACCGAAGCGGGTGGTGACGCTGGTGTGCGACACCGGCAACAAATACCTGTCCAAGCTCTACAACGACTACTGGATGCTGGACAACGGCTTCCTCGATCGGCAGCCGACCGGCGACCTGCGCGACCTGATCCTGCGCCCGTACGCGCAGCGCGACACGGTGGTGGTCGGCCCCAACGAGCTGCTGGTCACGGCTTACAACCGCATGAAGTTGTACGACGTCTCGCAACTGCCCGTGATGGATGGGGAGAAGATCGTCGGCATCCTCGACGAATCGGACCTGCTGATGCACGTCTATGGCGACGAGAACAGGTTCCGCGATCCGGTCTTCTCGGCAATGGTCAGCCGCCTCGACCTGCTGCCGGTGAACTCGCCCATCGAATTGCTGCTGCCGATCTTCGAGCGCGGCCACGTGGCGATCGTGATGGACGGGGAGAAGTTCCTGGGCCTGATCACGCGCATAGACCTCTTGAATTACCTGCGGCGGCGGGTGCAGTAGTTGAGTGCAATTGCCCAAGATCGCGAAACTCACATCAGCCGTTCGTGCTCTACTTCAGAAAAGCATCTACATGAAAAACAAAACGCTTGCCCTCGCCACCCGCGCCATCCACGCGGGCCAGTCGCCCGATCCCAGCACCGGTGCGATCATGACGCCGATCTACGCGACGTCCACCTACGTGCAGAAGAGCCCGGGCGTGCACCAGGGCTATGAGTACTCGCGCACGCAGAACCCGACCCGCATGGCGTGGGAGCGCTGCGTGGCAGACCTGGAAGGCGGCGTTGCCGGCTTCGCGTTCGCCTCCGGCATGGCGACCACCGCGACCGTGCTCGACCTGCTCGACTCGGGCAGCCACGTGATCGCGATGGATGATCTGTACGGCGGCAGCTACCGGTTGTTCGAGCGCGTGCGCCGGCGTTCCGCGGGCCTGG
>DASVDY010000046.1:0-2529 GCA_036380855.1 Rhodanobacteraceae bacterium | reverse complement strand
CGGCCTGGGTCGGCTGCAGACGCTCGAAGACATCGGCAACGTGGTGGTGGCCGTGCACAACGGCACGCCGGTGCTGGTGAAGGACGTCGGCAAGGTGACGCTCGGCATCGCGCCGCGGCTCGGCAAGTTCGGCTACATGGGCCAGGACGACGCGGTGGAGGGCGTGATCCTGCTGCGCACCGGCGAGAAGACGCAGGACGTGCTGCGGGCGATCGAGGCCAAGACGCGCGAGCTCAACCAGGGCGTCCTGCCGCGCGACGTCAAGATCCATCCGTTCTACGACCTGAGCCACCTGATCGACGAAACCACGCAGGTGGTCAAGCGCAACCTCCTGGCCGGCATGCTGCTGGTCACCGCGGTGCTGGTGTTCTTCCTGTTCGATCTGCGCGCGGGCCTGATCGCCGCGTTGACCATCCCGCTGGCGCTGCTGTTCGCGTTCGTGTGCCTCGATCTTCGCAACGCCTCTGCCAACCTGCTCTCGATCGGCGCGGTGGATTTCGGAATCCTGGTGGACGGCGCGATCTTCATGGTGGAGAACATCTTCCGCGAGCTGGCCGCGCGAAAGGCCACCGACGCGCCGATGGACGTGCGCGCGATCATCATCCAGGCCGCGTCGGAAGTGGATCGCCCGCTGGTGTACGCGGTGGCGGTGATCGTCGCGAGCTTCCTGCCGATCTACGTGCTGACAGGGCCCTCCGGCACGCTGTTCAAGCCGATGGCCGACACCATGATCTTCGCATTGGTCGGCTCCCTGCTCGTGGCGCTGACGCTGTTGCCGGTGCTGTGCGCGCTGTTCATGCGCAAGGGCGTGCGCGAGCGGCGCAACGCGATCTTCGAGAGGATTCGCACGACTTATGCGAAGTGGCTGGAGGGAAGCCTCGCCAGGCCATGGCCGGCCACGGTCGTTCCCGCGATCCTGCTCGGCCTGTCGCTGCTGCTGATCCCCACGATCGGCGCAGAGTTCATGCCGCACCTGGACGAAGGATCGCTATGGGTGCGGGCGACGATGCCCTACACCATCTCGTTCGACGAAGCGGCGAAGATCACGCCGCAGATCCGCGACGTGCTGCGCTCGTTTCCGGTGGTCACCACCGTCGCTTCCGAGCTGGGCCGTCCCGACGACGGCACCGATGCGACGGGCTTCTTCAATGCGGAGTTCTTCGTCGGCCTGAAGCCCTATTCGCAATGGCACGGCGCATACCGCGACAAGGCCGCGCTGATCAGCGCCATCGACGGCAGGCTGCAGGCGCTTCCCGGCATCCAGTTCAATTACACGCAGCCGGCCGAAGACGCGGTGGACGAAGCCGAGACCGGGCTGAAGAGCGCGCTGGCGGTGAAGGTGTTCGGCCGCGACCTGCAAACACTGCAGGACAAGGGCAAGGCGATCAAGCAGGCGCTGCAACGCGTGCGCGGCATCACCGACGTGACGCTGGTGCACGAACTCGGGCAGCCCAGCCTCACCATCCGCATCGACCGCGCCAGGATCGCGCGCTACGGCCTGAACGTTTCCGACATCAACGCGCTGATCGAAACCGCGATCGGCGGCAACACCGCCACGCAGGTCGTGCAGGGCGAGCGCGAATTCGACCTGGTGGTACGGCTGGCGCAGCGCTTCCGCGACAACCCACAGGAAATCGGCGACATTCCGGTCGCGACGCCGGACGGCCAGCAGATTCCGCTGAAGGAACTGGCGACCATCGGCGAAACCGACGGCGCGTCCTTCATCTATCGCGAGAGCGATTCGCGCTACATCGGCGTGCAGTTCTCGGTGGAGGGCCGCGACCTCGCCGGCGCAGTGAGCGACGCGATGCAGCAGGTGGACAAGGCCGTCTCGTTGCCGCGCGGCTACCGGCTGGACTGGGGCGGCGAGTACAAGGAGTACACCGCGTCGCGCGCGCAGATGAACGTGATCCTGCCGCTGACGCTGGTGGTGATCTTCGGCCTGCTGTTCGTGCTGTACGGCAATTTCAAGTTTCCCTTCATCACCGTCGCCGGCGTGCTGCTGTCGGCGCCGTTCGGCGCGCTGATCGCGCTGTGGCTGACCGGCACGCCGTTCTCGGTTTCGTCCGGCATCGGATTCATCGTGCTGTTCGGCGTGTCGGTGCTGACCGGCGTGGTCTACATCTCCTGCGTCAACGAGTTGCGCTTGCAGGGCATGCCGATCGACAAGGCGATCCACGAAGCGGCCCTGCTGCGCCTGCGCCCGATCATGATGACCGCCCTAGTCGCCGCACTGGGATTGCTGCCGGCAGCGCTCGCCACGGGCGTGGGCACCGATTCGCAGCGGCCGTTCGCGCTGGTGATCGTGGCCGGCATGCTTTCGCGCCTGGCCATCAGCGTTTTCCTGATGCCGGCACTGTACGCGCTGGTGGCGAGGCCGGGCGACCGGTTGCAGGTGTAGTCCCGAACGCGCTGGCCGAATCCATCCTGGATCGGCCAGCGCCCGCCGAATCTGAGACATGCCCGGATGCGGCTTCGCAGATCGCGTACGTGGAAACTACAGCGCGCTTTATGCGCGGGTAGCACGTC
>DASVDY010000045.1:0-4141 GCA_036380855.1 Rhodanobacteraceae bacterium | reverse complement strand
CGCGAAGGCCTGGACGTGGAGCCGGCGCTTGCGAGCTTGCGCGAATTCGTCGAGAGCGGCGGCGCGTCGGGCTGGCCGGATCCGGATCGCTGACCGCCGCGCGCACGGAACAATGCACGGATGACCCTCGCCGCCCGGCTGCGCCATCCCCTGCTGCACACGCTGGTGAAAACCCAGCGCCGCGACGTGCCCTGGAGCGTGGCGCTGCGCAACACCGCCGCGATCGTACTGCCGCTCGCGATCGGCGCTGCGACGGACCATCTCGCCGCGGGCCTGGGCGTTTCCGCCGGCGCCCTCAACACGATGTTCTCCGACCAGCCGGGCCCCTACCGGCTGCGACTGCGCCGCATGCTGCTCACCGCGCTGGCCGCGGGTGTGGCCGCGTTCGCCGGCTCCACCCTGGGCGAATGGCGACTCGCGCTGGTGTTCGTCGCCGCCCTGTGGGGCTTCGCCGCCGCGCTGCTGGTCGCCCTCGGCCCGCATGCCACCCGCGCGGGCCTGATCAGCATGATCCTGCTGGTGGTGCTGGGTGCGGAGCCTTTGCGCGCAACGGAAGCCTGGCCCGCCGCCGTGCTGATTTTCGGGGGCGGTGTATTGCAGA
Organism: Rhodanobacteraceae bacterium; assembly: GCA_036380855.1. Taxonomy (GTDB): domain Bacteria; phylum Pseudomonadota; class Gammaproteobacteria; order Xanthomonadales; family Rhodanobacteraceae; genus 66-474. The sequence continues at coordinate 3,540 of DASVDY010000045.1, read as the reverse complement.
CGCTGTTCGCGATCGCCGCCTGGCCGCTGCAGCGCTACCGGCCCGAACGCATGGCGGTGGCGGATGCGTTGCGCGGCATCGCCGCGCTGGGGCGGCGCCCCGTCGCCGGCGGCGAGTCTGTTCCCCTGCCGCCGTCATTGAACGACCTGCAGGCCTTGCTGTTCGGCAGTGGTCGCGCGCGCGGTCGCGCCGTGGAAGCCTTCCAGGTGCTGGCCGAACTCGCCGAACGCATGCGCATCGAGCTGTTCGCGCTGGCCGACCTGCAGGCGCATGCCGAATCCGATGCATTGCGCGACGACCTGCAGGCCCTGCGCCAGTGCGCGGCCGCCGTGCTCGACGCGACTGCCGGCGGGCTGGAACAGGCCGCTCCGCCGGATGCCGCCGATGCGCTGGCGCATTACCGGGACGCGGCGGAATCGCTGGACGAGCACGAAGCGCGGGACACCCCGGCACTGCACATCGCCTCGGCGCGGGCAGCCGCGCTGGGCGGGCAACTGCGCGCGGCCGTGCGCAACGCGGAAGTGGCCGGCAGCCGCGGCGAGTTGCGCGCGCAACGCGCCGAATTCGCCCTGCCGCGGGCGTTGCGTCCCGCCAACCCGCTGGCGACCTTGCGCGCCAACCTGCACTTCTCCTCGGTGGCATTCCGGCACGCGATCCGCTGCGGGTTGTGCCTCGCGCTGGCGCTGGTGTTGTCGCACCTGTTGCCGCTCTCGCGCGGCTATTGGCTGCCGATGACGGTCGCGATCGTGCTGAAGCCGGATTTCGGCGCGACCTGGCGCGCCGGCCTGCTGCGCGTCGCCGGAACGCTGAGCGGCCTGCTGCTCACCACTGCCCTGCTGCGTTTCGGCTTCTCGGAGTTCTGGGCCGCGCTCGCGCTGTTTACGCTGCTCACCTTCGCCTATCGCGAACTGGCGACGGTGCATTACGGCATCGCGGTCGCGTGCCTCACGGGCGTGGTGGTGATCCTCCTTTCGTTCTATGGAATCGCCCCGGCGACCTCGATGCCGGCGCGCGCGGAAGACACGGCGCTCGGCAGCGCACTGGCACTCGCCGCGTATCTGCTGTGGCCGACCTGGGAACGCGGCCGCGAGCGCGCCACGCTGGCGCGCATGCTGGACAGCTACCGCGATTACCTGGCCGCCGTGCTGTGCGGCGATGCACGTGCACGCTTCGAGACCCGCACCGCCGCGCGCGCGGCGCGCAGCAATGCGCAGGCTTCACTGGAACGCCTTCGCCAGGAACCGCGCAGCCGCGCCAACCTGCCGCGCGCCGAAGCGCTGCTGTCGCAGGCCAATCGCTGCATGCGCGCGGTGATGGCGCTGGAAGCCGCGCGCACCGATGCGCACGATCCGCCGCTGCCGGCCCAGGTTTTGAATTTCGCGGACGCTTGCGTTGGCGCGCTGCGCGAAGCGTCGGCCAGCGTGCGCGAAGACCGCGCGCCCGTGGCACCACCGCGCTTGCGCGAACTGCAGCGCGAATTGGCATCCGCGCTGGACGATCCGGCAAGCACGGTTCCACCGGCGCTCTCCGCCGCGCTGCTGGACGCCAGCGATCGCATCGCCGACGCGATCAACAGCCTGCTGCACGTGCTGCAGGCGCGCAATGGCTGAGCCGGAAACTTCCGCCGGCCGGCGGCTTACATCTCCGGCAGGTTTTTCGGCGTGTACGGCAATCCCATTTTCTTGAGCGCCGCCTTGAATCGCGAATCGTTGCGGATCGGATCGAACGCCGGAAACCACAGCAATTGCTGGATCGAGCCGTTGCCGTGGGTTGCGTAATCCTCGAGGGCGGCCAGGGCGCGATCGCGTTCGCCAAGCTGGACAAGGAAGAATGCATGCAGGATCGCATCGCGCTTCAGGCCCGAATTGCCCGGCGATGTTTCCAGGCTGTGCACCGCCTGGGCGCGCAGGGCCGGATCGGCGATACCGCGAATCACCTGTACCGTGGCTTCCGGATCGGTACCGTTCAGCACGGCTGCCGCGCGAGCCTGCGCTTCCGCGTCCGTATAGCGATGCAGGTTGAGATAGATCAATGCCGCCGAGCGGTGCACGTAGAGGCTCTCGGGATGCGCATCCAGGATGGCCTTGATCCGTGCAGCAGCCGTGGCGGCATCGTCGCGGTGCAGGATCAATCTCATCTGCACGCGGATCGCGCCATTGACCCCGGACAAGGGATCACGCTGCAATGCGCGATCGAACTGCACCAGCGCGGGTTCGAGTTGGCCGACTCCTTCCAGGAACTGTCCGTACTGGTTCAGGGCTTCCGCATCGCCGGGCGCCAGTGCCAGCGCGTGCCGGAATGCGCCATCGGCATCGGCCCAGCGCATCTGGTCCATGTACACCATGCCCTGTGCGACATAGGCCAGCGCGACATCCGGGTTCGCCGCCAGCGCGCGCCGCGCCGATTCCAGCGAATCCGCATTGGCGGCTTGCATCGGGGTGGGCCCGTACGCGGGCAGCAGCGCCTGCGCTTCGGCCAGCGCGGCCCAGGCTTGCGCGTAATCCGGATCGACCGCCACGGCCTGCCGAAAGGCGTCCACCGCCTCGCTCACCGAGCGCGCCGCCAGCAGCGTCAAGCCGCGCAGGTAGAAATCGTGAGCACGCGGATCAACGGCCTTCTGCGCCACCAGTGACTGGCCGTTCCCGCCCGCCAACTGCACCTGCAGTTTGTCGGCGATCGCCTTGGAGATCTCGTCCTCGACCGAGAAGATGCTGGTGAGCTTGCGGTCGTACTTCTCGGACCACAGGTGATAGCCGCTGCGCGTGTCTATCAATTGCGCGGTGATGCGCACCTCGTCGCCGGACTTCTGCACGCTGCCTTCCAGCACCGTCGCCACAGCCAGCACTTCGCCGACCTTGCGCAGGTCCTCGGCCTTTCCCTTGAAGGCGAACGCGGACGTGCGCGCGGCGACCTTCAGGTCCGGCACCTGCGCCAATGCGTCCAGGATTTCCTCGGTGATCCCGTCGCTGAAATAGTCGTTCTTCGGATCGCCGCTCATGTTGACGAACGGCAGCACCGCGACGGATTTGGCGGGGATGGGCGTAGCCGCACCGCGTAGCCCGGATGAAGTCGCCCCCGCGACGGATTCCGGGACGACGTTTCCCGGATTCCGCTGCGCTGCATCCGGGCTACGGGGTTGCGCTGCATCCGGGCTGCCCGTTGCCGGAGTGGCGCGCTCGAACCGCCACAACAAACCGCCGCCGATCGCCAGCAGCAGCGCGAGGATCACGATCTCGGTGCCGCTGACCTTCTGCGCGCCGCGCTCACCGTGGTACCACGCAAGTACCAGCGCGACGAGAAACCCGATCGCCAGCGCGAGGATCAAGAGCTTTTCGATTCGATCCGGCCAGCCGAAGCGCTGCGCGACGATGTCCACGCCCTGCAGCAGCGCGAACGCCGCGGCGACGTACGCCAGCGCCCACTGCACCAGCTTGCGCTGCTTCAGGCGTACCAGGAATTCAGCCATGCGTGTCTCCCGCCGCCTTGTATGGCAATCCCATCTTCAGCACTGCCAGCTCCAATACCGGACCTGCAATTCAT
>DASVDY010000044.1:0-2334 GCA_036380855.1 Rhodanobacteraceae bacterium | reverse complement strand
TCGGGAATCCGGAATTCACGCCTTATTCGCTGCGCGCGGCGAACGGCATGCTGTACGCGGGAAGCCTTGGCGGCGTGATCGGGATCCGCCCCGCCGAGCTGCACCCGGATCGGAGGGCGCCGCGACTCGCCCCCGCAACCTTGAGCGTGCGCCGCAACGGCCGCGCCCTGCCCCTCGATCCGACCGGACCGGATGCGCTGCACTGGAACGACAGCGAACTGACCGTCACCGCGCATGCGCTGTCCTACGTGGATCCGCAGCGCATCCACTACCGTTTCCTGCTCGGCGGCTTCGACCCGGACTGGGTGGACACCGGCACGCGCGACACGCGCGAGTTTTCGTCGCTGCCGGCCGGCGATTACTCGCTGCGCGTCATGGCCGCGGACGGCGACGGCCCGTGGAGTCCCGCCGGCGCGGCGGTCGGGCTGCACGTGCCGGCGCCGCCGTGGGACAGGCCGTGGGCATGGGCGCTGTATGCACTGGTTGCGTTGGGCGGCGCGCTCGCGTTCATCCATGCGATGCGCCGGCGACTGGAGCAGCGCCATCGCTTCGCGATGGTGGCGCAGCGCCAGCAACTGGCCGAGCAGGCGAACGCCGCCAAGACGGATTTCCTCGCCGGCATGGCGCACGAAATCCGCACGCCGATGACCGGCGTGCTGGGCATGACCGAACTGCTGTTGAACACCGCGCTCGACGAACGCCAGCGCGGCTACGCCGATGCGATCCGTCGCTCCGGCGCGTTGCTGATGCGCCAGCTCGACGACGCGCTGGACCTTGCGCGCATCGAGGCCGGCAAGCTGGACCTCAACATCGCGCCGTTCGACCCTGCCGCTTTGCTGCGCGAGATCGCATCCATCGAACAGGGCCTTGCCAGCCGGAAAGGGTTGCGCCTGCAACTGGCGATCGCGGACGATGCGCCGCCCGCGTTGCAGGGCGATGCATTGCGCGTGCAGCAGGTGCTGTTGAACCTCGCGCACAACGCGCTGAAGTTCACGCAGGCCGGCGGCGTGCGGTTGAGCCTGGAGCGCGAGCCCGGAGGCGTGGTGTTCGCGGTCGCCGACAGCGGCCCGGGGCTCTCGCCGCACGAATGCGAGCGCGTGTTCCGCCGCTTCGAGCAGACCGAAAGCGGCCGCCGCGCGCACGGCAGCGGATTGGGACTCACCATCGCGCGCGAACTGGTCGCGCTGATGGGCGGGCGCATGGAACTGCATTCGGAAGTCGGCGTCGGCAGCACGTTCCGCGTGCACCTGCCCGTGCCGGAATGCGCGCCGATCGCCCCGCCACCGCCCTCACCGCACTTGCTCGCCCGCGCGAAGGCAGGCAAGCGCGTGCTGCTGGTGGAAGACGACGATGTCGCCGCCGAAGTGCTCATCGGCCTGCTGCAGGCGCAAGATCACGCCGTCACGCGCGCGCCGCACGCGCTTGCCGCGTTGTCCGAAGTGGATGCCGCGCGCAACGCTTTCGACCTGATCCTGCTGGACCTGGACCTGCCCGGCATGGACGGCTGCACGCTGGCCGGCATGTTGCGCGCGCGCGGGCTGGACATGCCGATGCTTGCCGTCACCGCTTCCAGCCGCGGCGACGAGGAGGCGCGCATCCGTGCAGCCGGCATGGACGCGCTGCTGCGCAAGCCGGTGCTGCCGGAGGTATTGAGCGAAGTGATGGAGAAGGTGAGCAGTGATTCGTGAGCGGTGGTGGTAAAGAAGATGAATTCGTCATTCCGGGGCCATTGCCGGTTTGGTCGGCAATGGAACCCGGAATCTGCTTTTCAGCGTCCTTAGAGCAGATTCCGGATCACGGCTGCGCCGCGTCCGGAATGACGACAATGTTGCTCTCCCGATTCCCGATTCCCGATTCCCTATTCCCTATTCCCGGCTTTACTCATCAGCCACTGCGTGAGAAGCGGCACCGGCCGGCCGGTGGCGTAACCCTTGCGACCGTCGTCCCAGGCGGTGCCGGCTACATCCAGGTGCGCCCACGGCGTACCCTCGGTGAAGCGCGAGAGGAACAACGCGGCGGTGATCGCGCCGGCGCTCTTGCCGCCGATGTTGGCGATGTCGGCGAAGGCCGATTCGAGCTGGTTGCGGTAATCGTCCCACAGCGGCATGCGCCAGGCGCGGTCCAGCGTGGCGTTGCCGGCGTCCAGCAGTTCGCCGGCCAGTTTGTCGTCGGCGCTGAACAGGCCGGTCGCGTGCTTGCCGAGCGCGATCACGCAGGCGCCGGTGAGCGTGGCCGCATCCACGATCGCCTGCGGCTCGAAGCGCCTGGCGTAGGCCAGCGCATCGCACAGGATCAGCCGCCCTTCGGCGTCGGTATTGAGCACTTCCACGGTCA
>DASVDY010000043.1:0-4179 GCA_036380855.1 Rhodanobacteraceae bacterium | reverse complement strand
CAGGCCGGAGGACCGTCCGTGGCGCATCCGCGATTTCGTGCTGACCGACCCCACCGGCGTGATGTGGCGGATCGGGACGAACATCTGAGCAGAAGCATTACAATGCGCGAGCTGGCCCCGTAGCTCAGTTGGATAGAGCGTCCCCCTCCTAAGGGGAAGGTCGCACGTTCGAATCGTGTCGGGGCCGCTCCCTGCCAGCACCAGAGCTGGCGCTCGAGGTCCTGCGGATTTCGCAGCCGAAGCGTCGAGGGCCGGCCATCACGTTCCCACAGGCGTGGTCGCACGTTCGAATCGTGTCGGGGCCGCTCCCTGCCAGCACCAGAGCTGGCGCTAGAGGTCCTGCGGATTTCGCACACGGCCCCAGACCGCTCGCCCGGGCCGCCTCAAAGGCGCCTGTTACAATGCGCGGCTATCTCGCGCGATTCCACGCGCACGCATTCCAGGAGACCCCATGTCCCACGCCATCCTGCAGGCCCTGAATCTGGGCGAAAGCCATTCCGGTACGTACCTCGGCCGCGGCGAGTGGTCGAAGACCACCGACGCGGGGACGATCGAGTCGCTGAATCCGGCGACCAATGAAGTGCTCGCGAAGGTGCATGCGTCGAGCGCGCAGGACTACGAAACCATCGTCAATCGCGCGCAGGCCGCGTTCGAAACCTGGCGCAACACGCCGGCGCCGCGCCGTGGCGAAGCGGTGCGCCTGTGCGCCGAGGCGCTGCGCGCGCACAAGGATGCGCTGGGCTCGCTGGTCGCGCTGGAGATGGGCAAGATCAAGCCCGAGGGCGATGGCGAAGTTCAGGAGATGATTGACATCGCCGACTTCGCGGTCGGCCTGTCGCGCCAGCTGTACGGCCTGTCCATGCACTCGGAGCGACCGGGGCACCGCATGTACGAGCAATGGCATCCGCTGGGCCTGGTCGGCATCATCAGCGCCTTCAACTTCCCGGTCGCGGTGTGGAGCTGGAATGCCTTCGTCGCCGCCGTATGCGGCAACATCTCGATCTGGAAACCCTCGCCGAAGACGCCGCTGTCGGCGATCGCCTCCATGCAGATCTGCAACGAGGCGCTGAAGCGCGGCGGTTTCCCGGACATCTTCTTCCTGTTCAACGACGCGGGCACGGACCTTTCGAAGAAGTTCACGGACGACCACCGCATCGCGCTGGTCAGCTTCACCGGCTCGACCGCGGTCGGCCGCGAAGTGGGCGCGCGCGTGGCGCAGCGCATGGGCCGCCCGCTGCTGGAACTGGGCGGCAACAATGCGATCATCCTGGACGAAAGCGCCGACCTGAAGCTGGCGATCCCGGCGATCGTGTTCGGCGCGGTCGGCACCGCCGGCCAGCGCTGCACCACCACGCGCCGCCTGTTCGTGCACCAGGCCATCTACGAAGACGTGCTTTCGAAACTGCGCAATGCCTATGCGCAGGTCGCGAAGAAGATCGGCGATCCGACCAAACCTGAAACGCTGATGGGCCCGCTGATCGATGCCTCCGCCGTGCAGCGCTTCAAGGATGCGGTCGAGAAGGCGAAAGCCTCCGGCGGCAAGGTCGAGGCCGGCGGCGCGACGATCGAGGGCAAGGGCAATTTCGTGCAGCCGACCATCATCAGCGGCGTGCGCAACGATGCGGAAGTGGTGCAGACCGAAACCTTCGCGCCGATCCTGTACGTGATGCCGTTCGACACGCTGGACGAAGCGATCGCGATGCAGAACGCCGTGCCACAGGGCCTGTCGTCGGCGATCTTCACCAACAACGTGAAGTCGTCCGAGCGGTTCCTCTCGGCAGCCGGATCCGACTGCGGCATCGCCAACGTCAACATCGGCACCTCGGGCGCCGAGATCGGCGGCGCGTTCGGTGGCGAAAAGGAAACCGGAGGCGGCCGCGAATCCGGCTCCGACGCATGGAAGGTCTACATGCGCCGGCAGACCAACACGATCAACTGGTCGGATGCGCTGCCATTGGCACAAGGCATCAAGTTCGACCTTTGAGTGGCTGCAAAGCTACTGCGCTCGGCAGCTTGCGCGCCGGCGGTGCTCGGAATGCTCATGTACTGACGTGTACACTCCGCTTCCTGCGCTCCGGCGACGCGCAACCACGGAGCTCTTTTGCCATGGATGGCAGCTTCGCTCGTAACGCTTTGCAGGCCACTCACCCGACATGAGTGCTCGCGCATGACCCCGCCCTTCGACTTCACCGGATACCACGTCGCCCTCGCCGGCGGCAGCCGCGGCATCGGGCGCGCGATCGCCATGGAGTTCCTCGAAGCCGGCGCGCGGGTCTCGGTCTGCGCGCGCGGCCAGGATGGCCTTGACCGGTTGCGCGAGGATGCCGGTTCGGCGGCGGCCCGGCTGCACGCGCAGCGCTGCGATCTTGCGAACCCCGCCGAAATCGAAAGCTGGATCGCCGCCGCGACCGAAGCGATGGGCGGCCTCGACGTGCTGGTCAACAACGCCACCGGCTACGGCTTCGAGGAAACCGACGAGGCCTGGCTCGCGAACTTCAACATTGACCTGATGGCCGCGGTGCGCGCCTCGCGCGTGGCCCTGCCGCACCTGAAGCGATCGCAGCGCGCGAGCATCCTGCACACCAGCTCCATTGCGGCATTCCATCCGCGTCGCGCCGGCCCGCCGTACGCGGCGATGAAGGCGGCGCTAAGCCACTACACCACCTCCCAGGCCCTGGAACTGGCCGAGCATCGCATCCGCGTCAACGCCGTCGCGCCGGGCTCGATCGAATTCCCGGGTGGCGTGTGGGATCGCATCAGGCAGGACGATCCCCAGCGCCACGCGACAATACGCGCGAGCATTCCTTTTGGCCGCTACGGGACACCGGAAGAAGTGGCGCAGGCCGCGCTGTTCCTGGCATCTCCCTTCGCGGGCTGGATTACCGGCCAGACGCTGTGCGTGGACGGCGGCCAGGGACTGAACGGATAACCATGTACGACCTGGTCCGCCCGCTGCTGTTTGCACTGGACGCGGAGACCGCGCATCGCTGGACCTTGTATGGATTGGGCGTGGCGCAGCGCAGCGGCCTGATGCGCCTGGTTGCGCACGCGCCGCCGGAGAACCTTCCGGCAAGCGCGTTCGGAATCGAATTCCCCAATCCGGTCGGGCTGGCGGCGGGCCTGGACAAGAACGGCGATCATCTCGATGCGCTGGGCGCGCTGGGGTTCGGCTTCATCGAGATCGGCACGGTCACGCCGAAGCCGCAGCCCGGCAACCCGCGCCCGCGCATGTTCCGCCTGCCTCGGCACGAGGCGATCATCAATCGGTTGGGCTTCAACAACGACGGCGTGGACGCGCTGCTGCGCAACGTGCAGGGCGCGAGCTGGCGCGGCGTGCTGGGCATCAACATCGGCAAGAACGCCGTCACGCCCAATGAGCGCGCGATCGAGGATTACCTCTACTGCCTCGAACGCGTCTATCCGCTTGCGTCCTACGTCACCGTCAACGTCTCCTCGCCGAACACGAAGGGACTGCGCGACCTGCAGGGTGCGGACGAATTGCCGCGCCTGCTCGGCGCCCTGCGCGAACGCCATGAACAGCTGGCCGCGCAACATCGCGCGCGCAAACCGCTGCTGCTGAAGATCGCGCCCGACCTGGACGAGGCGCAGATGGACGCGATCGCAAGCGCGGTGCTTGACGCCGGCGTGGACGGGCTGATCTGCACCAACACCACGATCGACCGCTCCGCGGTCGCGGACGAGCCGCTGGCCAGCGAAGCCGGCGGACTCTCGGGCAAGCCGCTGTTCGGGAAATCCACCGCGATCCTGCGCGGCATGGCACAACGCATCGGCGGCAGGATTCCGCTGGTCGGCGTCGGCGGCATCATGACCGGCGCCGATGCGGCCGAGAAGATCGAAGCCGGCGCCGCCCTGGTGCAGGTCTACAGCGGCATGGTTTATCGCGGGCCGTGGCTCATCACCGAGTGCGTGGAAGAAATCCGGCGTCAGCGTGGAAGCGGACATGACGATTGAATCCGCGCCGGTGGACATGGGCGGCTACACGCTTCGCGAAGACGCCAGCTTGCGCACGCGCAACACCTTGCGGGTGGATGCGCGGGCCACGCTGCTTGCGGAAGTGCGCGACACCAATTCGCTGCAAAAGCTGCTCGACTGGCCCGCGGTTCGCGGCATGCGGACGCTGGTGCTCGGCGAAGGCAGCAACGTGCTGTTCGCCGGCGA
>DASVDY010000042.1:0-21989 GCA_036380855.1 Rhodanobacteraceae bacterium | reverse complement strand
CTGGCCGAGCCACAGCGGCTCCCACTCCGCCGTGCGGGCGGAGGCCTGATCGGTGCGTCCGACGGGTTCAGCCAGCATGGGCCACCCCCAGCGCGGTCTGCACCCGGCGCCAGGCCGAGGCGTTCGCCTCGGGCTGGCCCGCGGGCTCGGGCAACTCCGAAGCCAGCATTGCCAATGTGCCCGTGGCGATCTTGAACAGGTCCAGGCGCGCGCCGGTATCGCGCTGCACGCGCGCGGCCATTTCCACCGCCAGCAGCGAATGCCCGCCGAGTTCGAAGAAGTTGTCCTCGGCTTGCACCTGCGAAGTTCCGATCAATTCGCGCCATACACCGGCCAGGTAAGACTGGCGAGGATCGGAACCGGAGGCCACGTGCGGCGGCGCATCCGGTCCGGTGGCGGCGGCTTGCGCGCGCGCCAGCGTCGCGCGGAACACCGGCACCAGCGACGGCTGGTCGATCAGCGAATCGTGGTCGCCGGTCATCTGGATCACTTCGACATCAACGCTCGCTTTTTCCCAGCCCAGCGCATAGGAGGCCGCCATTTCCGGCGGATGCTCGGCGGCGCGGAAGAGCGTGATCCTGCCCGGGTAGGGTGGCGGGGCGTAGTCGTAATACGCGCGCTGGTTGCTCTTCAGCAGCACGCGGTAACGCAACGCGTGCGGCAGCGTGCGCCCGGTCGCGCGCGCCCAGCGCAACCTGATCGCGTCGGTGGCCCAGAGGCCGCGCCAGTATGCGAACTCCGCGGCCCAGCGGCGCAACTTGGCGAGGTCGGCGCGGCGCAGGCGGTTCAGCCGTCCGCGCCAGGCGTGGCCCATGCGCCGCAGCGACCCCGAGCGCTGCAGTTCGAAGTGGTGATTGCCCGGACCATAGGTGTCCAGCAACGCCAGCAGCGCGATCCGTTCGCCCTGCGCGTGCAGTTGCCGGGCCATCTCGTAGGCGATCATGCCGCCCATCGAGCGACCGGCGAGGAAGTACGGCCCGTGCGGTTGCACGGCGCGGATCTCCGCACAGTAGCGCTCGGCCATCGCCGGCAACGATTGCAGCGGCGGCGTGGTGCCATCCAGCCCGACCGCCTGGATTCCGTAAAACGGGCGGTCCTCGCCAAGCGCCTGCGCCAGCGGCTTGTAGCCGAGGACGTTGCCGCCGACCGCATGCACGCAGAACAGCGGCGGCAGGTCGCCGCGCGGTTGCAGCGGAACCAGCAGCCTCCATGGATCGTCGGCGGCGCTCGCGCATCCCGGCGCCGCTTGCCGGTCGTCGGGCTCCTTCGCGCCGGCCGCGCGAAACGCCGCGGCCTGCCCGGCGACGGTGGGCGCGCCGACCAGGGTCGAAAGCGGCAGGTTGATGCCGGTCAGTTCCTGCGCGCGCTGGAACACGCGCACGGCCAGCAGCGAGTCGCCGCCCAGGTCGAAGAAGTTGTCGTCCAGCCGGACCTCGCGGACACGCAACAGTTCGCGCCACAGTTGCATGAAAGCCCGCTCGAGCTGGCCGATCGGCCGCTCGGGTCGCACCACCTCGACCGGCGACATGCCCGCGAGCGCACTCGGCATCGGCAACGCCTTGCGGTCAATCTTGCCGTTGGGCGTCTTCGGCAAGGCCTCGAGTACCTCGATGTGCTGCGGCAACATGTAGCCGGGCAGCCCCCGCCGCAGGCGCTCGCGCACTTTCGCGACCTCGGGATTCCCCGCGATGTACAGCACCAGCCGCTTGTCGGTTGCACTGAACTCGCGCGCCACCGCCACGGCCTCGCGCACGCCCGGCACCGAGAGCGCCGCGGCCTCGATGTCGCCGGGTTCGATGCGGTAGCCGCGCAGCTTGATCTGGTCGTCGGCGCGACCGAGGAAATGCAGCACGCCCGCGCGCAGCGCACCCAGGTCGCCGGTGCGGTACATCCGCGCGTTCGATGCAGCGGCGTCGCCATCCACGAACGGATTGGGCACGAAGCGCTCGGCACTCAGTTCCGGTTGCTCCTGGTAGCCGTCGGCCACGCCGTCGCCGCCGATCCAGATCTCGCCGGCCACGCCCGGCGGCACCGGCTGGCGGCGCGCATCCAGCACGTAGATCTGGGTGTTGGCGATCGGCGTGCCGAGCGGGATCGGGCCGCTGCCGTGCTGCACGCGCGAAGCGGTGGACCAGACAGTGGTTTCGGTGGGGCCGTACAGGTTCCACAATTCGCGGCAGTGCGGCAGCACGGCTTCGGCGAGGTCGCGCGGCAGCGGCTCGCCGCCGACCAGCAGTTTCAATCCGTCCATGCCCTCGATGCGCCCGCCGTCGAGCAGCAGGCGCAGCAGCGACGGGGTGGTCTGCAGCACGCTGACGCCGCGTTCGCGGATCAGCCGGATCAGCCCCTCCGGATCGGAGAGCAGGCGCTCGCCGGCGAGCGCAATGCGCCCGCCGACCGTGAGCGGCAGGTACAACTCCAGCGCGGCGATGTCGAACGACAGCGTGGTGATCGCGCACAGCACGTCCTGCCCGGTGAGCCCCGGGCGCTCGGCCATGCCGGACAGGAAGTTCACCAGGTTTCGGTGCAGGATGCGCACGCCCTTGGGCTGGCCGGTGGAACCGGAGGTGTAGAGCACGTAGGCCAGGTCCTCACCGCCCGTTTGCGGCAAGGGCTTGCGCACCAGGCGCGGGCGCCGGGGCAGGCGCTCCACTTCCAGAAGCATGCGACCGCGCGCCACCACGACCGGCGTGCTCTCCGCGCGCAGCACGACGACATGCCGCAGCCGCGAGTGGTCGGCCATGTAGCGCAGACGCTCGGCCGGGAACGACGGGTCCAGCGGCACGTAAGCCGCGCCGCTCTTCATGATGCCCAGCAACGTGGGCAGCAATTCGACGCCGCGCTGCACGCACACGCCGACCAGTTCGCCGCGACGCACGCCGCGCGCCAGCAGCGCGCGCGCGATCGCATCCGAGCGCCGCTCCAGTTGCGCGTAGCTGAGCGCGCCGTCTTCGCACTCCACCGCGACACGCTCCGGCGTGCGCTGGGCTTGCGCGGAGACCAGCGCGGCCACGCTTGCGCCGCGATCGAATTCGCGCGCGCTGGCATTCCAGTCGTGCAGCACCTGCAGGCGCCCGCTCGCCGTCAGCAACGGCAGTTCCGCGACCGGCGTGTCGCCATGCCCGAGTGCCGCGGCGAGCAGCGTCTCGTAATGCGAAATCCAGCGGCGGATCGTGGCTTCCTCGTAGAAGGCGGTGCGGTAGTGCAGGTCCAGCGACAGCCCGCCATCGGCTTCGTACAGGTTGAAGAACAGCTCCGGGAACAACGCCACCCGCTCGCAATCGCGCACGCCATGGCGCAACTTGTCGAACGCGCGCGTGGACATCCGCGGGTTGAGGCTGAACACCACCTCGGCCAGCCGGGCGCGCTCGCCGCCACGCGGCTGGTCCAGCGCGTGCAGCACCGAGTACATGGTCAGGTCCTGGTTCTCGCCCAGATCCAGCAGTTCGCGATGCATGGCGAAGGCGAGATGGTCGAAGTCCTGCTCGTCCTCGATGCACACGCGCAGCGGCAACGTGTTGACGCAATCGCCGATCAGGCGACGCCTGCCGGTCAGCACCTGGCCGGCGAACGGAACGCCGATGGTGAAATCGCGCTGGCCCGACAGCCGCGACAGCAGCGCGCCGATCCCGGCGAGCAGCAGGCTGTAGAACGTGATGCCCTGCTCGCGCGCTCGCGCACGCAGCCCGGCTATCAATTCCGGCGCGAAGTCGTGGCGCACGGTGGCTGCGCCGAAATCCACGCCGCTGGCTTGCGCGCGCGGACGATCGGCCGGCAACGCCAGCGGTTCGGGCATCGTGGCGTAACGCTTGCGCCAGAACTCGAGCTGCCGCTCGCCGCTCTCGCCGGCGCGGCGCCGGTCTGTCTCGCGCACGTAGTCGCACCAGGAATCGGCCGGCGCGAACGACGGCTTGCCGCCGCCGGCGATGGCGTTGTACGCCTGCGCCAGTTCGTCCAGCAACACCGTTTCCGACCAGCCATCGAGAACCAGATGATGCACCACGACCAGCAAGGCGTGCCGCTCCTGCGCCAGCCGCAACAGTTGCGTGTGGATCAGCGGCGCGCGCTGGAGGTCGAATGGCTGCTGGCCGACGCGTTTGCAATGTTCGGCGAGGCGCTGTTCCGCGTCTTCGCCGGTCATGTCCACGAATTGCAGCGGCGGCGGCTGCGGCGCGCCGATGCGCTGCACGCTGCCGTCCACCGCGAAGGAAAGCGCGAATGCCTCGTGCCGGCCGATCACGTATTGCAGCGCGTCTTCCAGCGCATCGCGGTCCAGCTGGCCATCCAGCGTGAGCAGGAAGGATTCGTTGTAGCAGAGATTGGACGAGCCGCCGTACTGGCCGGCCAGCCACTTCTCCATTTGCGTGTCGGTCAGCGCCAGTTCCACCGGCCGCGGCGGTTCGGCTTGCGGCGGTTCGGGCTGCGGCGCGGCGCTTTCGCGATCGCCCAGCGCGCGCTGGAGTTCCACCTGCCGCTCCATCAATACCTGCTGGTTGTGCAGCAGTTGCAGCAACAGCGGCTCCTGCTGGGCCGGCGCGTCGGCCGTTGGCTCGGCGGCGGCGATCGGTGCCTGCCCGGCCGGCATGGGCGCCGCCTCTTCGGGCAGCGCGCGATCCAGCATCGCGGCGAGTTTCTCGATGCTGTCGAGATCTTCCAGCAGCCGGCGGAATTTCACCGCCACGCCGAAGCGGCGCTCCACCTCCAGCGCCGCCTGCGTCAGCGCCAGCGAGTCCAGGCCCAGGTCCAGCAGGCGCCAGTTGAGCTGGCTGTCGCCGATCGGCACGCCGGCCATCTGGCCGAACAGTTCGCGAAGGTCGCGGACCAGGCGCTTGCCGCGCGCTTCTTGTTCGACCGGCGTCGCCACCGGTTTGCCGGGCGCCGGCGATTCCGCGGCCACCGCGCGCGCGCCGTCGGCCGGGCGCGGCAAAGTCTCGGGCGCCGCCTCGTCGGCAGTCGGCACCGGCGCGTCAATCCAGAAGCGCTCGCCGCGGAACGGATACGTCGGCAGCGGCAGCCGGCGCGTCCCGTCGCGCGCGAACATGGAATCCCAGTCCGGGTCGAGACCGGCGCTCCAGCATTCGCCGAGCGCGCGCAGCATGTTCTCCGCGGCGTCGCCCGGGCGCGCCACCGGCCCGAGCGACGCGACCGCATGGCCGCGGCCTTCGAGCATGCGGCGTGCCAGCCCGGTCAGCGCCTGGCCGGGGCCGACTTCCAGCACCAGGCTGGGGCCCTCGGCCTGCGCCAGCGCGTGCTGCAGCGCGTCGGCGAAGCGCACCGGCCTGCGCAACTGGCTGCACCAGTAGTCGGCGGAGGTGGCCTGCCCGCTCTCGATCGGCAGGCCACTGACGCACGAATAGAACGCGCGCTCGGGCGCGCGCGCGCGCACGCGCCCGAAGGCGGCGCGGAAATCGGGCAACGCGCCATCCATCAGTGCCGAGTGGAAAGCGTGGCTTACCTGCAGGCGCGTGCTTGCAATGTCCGCCTCGGCCAGCCGCGCGGCGCAGTGCTCGATCGCTTCTTCCGCGCCGGCCAGCACGGTCAGCAAGGGTGCATTCACCGCCGCGACCTCGATGTTGGGCGGCAGCTGTTTCGGCAGGTCGCGCTCGGCCACGCGCAACGCCAGCATCGCGCCGCGCGGCTGCGCATGCATCGCCGCCGCGCGCGCGACCATCAACTCGACGGCCTGCTCCAGCGTGAATACGCCGGCACGGCACGCGGCCACGTATTCGCCGCTGCTGTGGCCGATCATCGCGTCCGCGCGCACGCCGCGCGATTCCCACAGTTCCGCCAGCGCATATTCGACCGCGAACAGCGCCGGCTGCGTGTAGCGCGTTTCCGAGAGCGCGAGTTGCGCCTCCTGCATGCGCTCGGGCGGGGGAAGGATCAGCTCGCGCAGGTCGCGGCCCAGGTGTTTCGACGCCAGCGCGCAGCAGCGCTCGAACGCATCGCGGAACACCGGCTCGCTTTCCGCCAGTTCCCGCGCCATGCCGGCGTGCTGCGAGCCCTGCCCGGGGAACAGGAACACGACCCGCGGCTTGCGTTCGGCCCGTTGCGGCGCAAGCTGCGCGAGGCGCTCGCCGGCCTGGACGACGTCGCGCGCCACCACCGCTCCGCGCACGCGCATCGGCTTGCGGCCGAGCGCGAGCGTCGCGGCAATGTCGGGCAGTTCCTCGTCGCGGTGCGCGCGCAGCGCCCGCGCGAGTTCGCTGGCGCGACGCTGCAGCGCCGCCCCGTCATGCGCCGACAGGACCAGTAGGGCGGGTCTTGACCCGCCGGCTTCGGGTCTTGACCCGCCATCTGCGGTCTTCGACCCGCCGGCTTCCTGCGATTCGCGGCGCACGATCTGCGGCGCTTCCTCGAGGATCGCATGCGCGTTGGTGCCGCCCACGCCGAACGAGCTCACCGCCGCTCTCCGCGGCGTGCCGTTGCGCGGCCATTCGACCTCGCGGTCGGCGACCTTGAACGGAGTGGCTTCGAAATCGATTTCCGGATTTGCGCGCCGGTAGTGCAGGGTCGGCGGGATTTTCCCGTGGTGAAGGCTGAGCGCAGCCTTGATCAGGCCGGTGACGCCTGCCGCGGCGATCAGGTGGCCGAGGTTGCCCTTGGCCGAACCGAGCCAGCAATACTGCTTGGCCTGCGTGTCTTCGCGATATGCCCGCGTCAACGCTTCGACTTCGATCGGGTCGCCGAGCTGGGTACCGGTGCCGTGCGCTTCGACGTACTGGATGGACTCCGCGCTCACGTCCGCGCAGGCCAGCGCCTGCCGGATCGCCGATGCCTGGCCGCGCACGCTGGGCGCGGTGAAGCTCGCCTTGTCGCCGCCGTCGTTGTTGACCGCCACACCGCGGATCACCGCCCAGATCGTGTCGCCGCTCTCGATCGCATCGTCCAGCCGTTTCAGCGCGACCACCGCGCCGCCGGAGGAGAACACGGTGCCGCCGGCTTCCGCGTCGAACGGGCGGCAACGGCCATCGGCGGATTCCATGCCGCCCTCCACCGGCAGGTAACCCGACTCCTGCGGCACCACGACGTTGATGCCGCCCGCCAGCGCCAGGTCGCACTGCCAGCTCATCAGCGCATACCAGGCTTGCGCGACCGCGACCAGCGACGTCGAACAGGCGGTGTAGATCGAGAGTGCCGGGCCATGCAGGTCGAGGCGATGGGCGACGCGCGTGGCGGCGTAATCTTTTTCGTTGGCCAGCATCGCCGCGAATTCGCCGCTGCTGCGCAGCAGGTCGGGGCGCGCCTCCACGCGCTTGCGATACGTGTTGTTGGCGGTACCCGCGTACACGCCGATCGAACCGGCAAAGCGCGAGGGATCCACCCCGGCGTGTTCGAGCGCGTTCCAGCTCAATTCCAGCAGGACCCGCTGTTGCGGATCCATCAGCAAGGCTTCTGCCGGCGAGATGCCGAAGAACGCAGCGTCGAAGCGGTCGGCATCTTCCATCACGCCGCGCGCGGCGACATAGCGTGGATGCGATTTCAGCCCCGCAGGAATCGAAGCATCCAGTTGCTCGGGCGCGAAACGGCTGATGCAGTCGCGGCCTTCGAGCAGGTGCTTCCAGAGTTCCCCGACCGAGCGCGCGCCGGGAAATCGCCCGGCCATGCCGACGATCGCCACGCCTTCGCCGAAATGATTTGCGCTCATGTTCAACCCTCCCTGTTGATGCGGCGGGCGGCGAATTTCGCCAGCGCCGCACGTTGGACAGTGCCCGTGGCCTGCGCCTCGCGCAGGCGCGCGGCTTGCTCGGCGACCGCGCCCGGCGCGGCTTCCAGCCAGGCCGCCTGCGAGGCGGCGCTGGGATGTTCGTAAAGATGTGCGGCGGTGATGGTGTCGAAGCCGCGCCTGCGCAGCTCGGTGAGCGCGCGTACCACCGTCAGCGAACGCGCACCTTCGTCGAACAGGTTCGCGTCTGCGGCCAGATCCGGGCGCTCCAGCAGTTGCGCCCACAACGCGCGCAGTTGCTCGCGCAGGGACGCGCCTTCGGGCCAAGCGATGGGTGCCTGTTCGCTTTCCCGCGCCAGCGCGCGGCGGTCGAGTTTGCCGCTGGCGGTGTGCGGCAACGCGGCGTGCACGATGTAATCCTGCGGCACCATCCACGCCGGAAGCTGCGCGCGGCAGTGCTCGCGCCATTGCGCGCGCAACGCCGCTTCATCGCCGCTGCCCGGGCGCGCGACCACGTGCGCCACCAGCCGCCTGCCCTGCGCGCCGTCGCTCAACACTACCGCCGCCTGCGCGACCGCGGCGTGCCGCACCAGCACGCTCTCGACCTCGGCCGGCTCGATGCGGTAGCCGTCCAGCTTGATCTGGTCGTCGAGCCGGCCAAGGTATTCGAGCACGCCGTCGGCGCGCTCGCGCACGCGGTCTCCGGTGCGATACCAGCGCGCGCCGTCCAGGTGGATGAAGCGCTCGGCGGTCAGGCGGTCGCGATGCAGGTAGCCGACGGCCAGACACTCGCCGCCAAGCAGCAGTTCGCCTTCCTCGCCGCGCGGAACCGCGGCGAGCGATGCATCCGCCACCCGCGTGCGCGCGTGCGGCAACGGCCGCCCGATCGGCGGCAGCTCCGGCCAGCCTTGCGGATCGCCGTGCAGCTCGTGCGCGGTCACCACGTGCGTTTCGGTCGGGCCGTAATGGTTGTGCAGCACGCAATCGGGCAGGGAAGCGAACAGCGCGCGCACCGCGGGCGTGATCCGCAGTTGCTCGCCCGCGGTGATCACGTCGCGCAGGGCGACGGGCCTGCGGCCGCCGGCGGCCACCGCTTCGGCCAGCGCGTGCAGTGCGGCCACCGGCAGGAACGCCCGTTCGATGCGCTCGCCGTGCAGCAACTCCAGCAGCTTCCACGGATCGCGGCGCGCCTCGTGATCGGCGACGACCAGCGTGCCGGCGGTTGCGAAGGTGGAAAGAATTTCCTGGAACGCGACGTCGAAACCGAACGGCGCGAACTGCAGCGTGCGCGCGCTCAGCCCCAGTCGCGGATGTTGCGCGTGCCAGCCGATCAGCGCGGCGATGGACGCGCTGCGCATCAGCACGCCCTTGGGCCGGCCGCTGGAACCGGAGGTGAAAAGCAGGTAGCACGCTTCCGCGGCGCCGGCCGGCGCCGGCGGCGCGCTCACGCCCTGCGCCTCCAGTTCGCCGCGCTCGCATCGTGGCACGTAACGAGGCCAGGGCGCGCGCGCGCACTCGGGAGCGACCAGCAATCGCGGACGCGCATCGTCGAGCATGCCGCGCAGGCGCGGCGCGGGCAGCGTCATGTCCAGCGGCATGCATACGCCGCCGGCGCGCAACACGCCCAGCATCAGCATCACCGTGTCCGCCTCGCGCTGCGCGCCGAGCGCAACGATGTCGCCGGTGCGCACGCCCAGGGCATGCAAGCCGGCGGCGATGCGCTCGACGGAATCGTTCAGGTCTGCATAATCGAGCGACTGTGCGCCGCAGCGCAGCGCCAGCCCGCCCGGCTGCAGCGCCGCAGCCTGCCGGAGCGGCTGCAACAACGGCGGAACCTGCGCGCGACCGGACGCGCCATCCACGCCCCGCAACGCCATGCTGTCCATTGCCGCCTGCATCGGGTTCCCTCCCGCAATCCGCGCGCGCTACGCCAGCCGCACCCGGATTTGCCCTTTGCCGCCCAGCGCGTAAGATGTTCCCGTTGCGATGCTTCCTGCGCGCAACATCGGATCCTGGAAGATCCGGTTCAGAACCGCCTCGGGGGTGGGCTGATGGTCGGCGACATGGATTTCCTCGCGCTCTACCAGGAACTGGGCATCACGCCCGGCTCCTGCAACCTTTCCGAGTTCAAGCTCGCCTACCGTCGCCGCATGCAGCAACTGCATCCGGACCGCCATCCGGACGCCGGCGACGAGTCCGCGCCCGACTCCCTGCAGCACCTGATGTCGGTCTACCGCGAGGCCATCGCGTTCGAGCGCCGCTTCGGGCGGCTGCCCGGCGCGGAGCCGGCGAACAGTCGTCGCATCGCGACGCATGGCGCGCTGCCGATGGCGAGTACCGCCGCCACGGCGGGACCCGCCGGCGACCAGCGCTGGCCGTGGCGCCGCCTGCTGTTCGCGACGCTGGTGCTGTTCGCGCTCGGCTGGGTGCTCTGGGGCGTGGGCTTGCTGGCGTTCTGAATCCGCGCACGGGCATGCACGCGCGCCGCGCGGCCGAACGATCCGCCGCGTGCGCTCGGCGTTCATCGCGCACCGCGCCCGAACAACACGACTTCGACTGTCTGCAACAGGATCATCAGGTCGAACATCAGGTTGTGGTTCTTGACGTAGAACAGGTCGAATTTCAGCTTTTCCTCGGCGTCCTCCTGCGACGCGCCGTAGGCGTAGCGCAACTGCGCCCAGCCGGTCAGGCCGGGCTTGACGCAATGGCGCAGCGGGTAATAGCGGATGCGCGCGTTGAAGTCGTCCACGAACTGCGGCCGCTCCGGGCGCGGTCCGATGAAGCTCATGTCGCCGCGCAGCACGTTCCACAACTGCGGCAGCTCGTCCAGCCGCGCCTTGCGGATGAACTTTCCGACGCGGGTCACGCGATCGTCGTTGCTGCGCGCGAACCGCGCCACGCCGTCGCGTTCGGCATCGGTGCGCATGCTGCGGAACTTCACCAACTGGAATGTGCGGCCATGCTCGCCCACGCGCTCCTGCTTGTAGAAAATCGGCGCGCCGGGGCCGGACTCGATCCGGATCGCCAGCGCAACCATCAGCATCAGCGGCCAGGCCAGCGCCAGCACGATCAGGGCCGCCACGACGTCGAAGGTGCGCTTGACCAGCTTGCGCAGCGGCGAGGATTCAAAACCATCGGAGAACACCAGCCACGAAGGGTTGGCGAGGTTCATGCGGATCTGGCCGGATTCGCGCTCGAAGAAGTCGGCCAGCTCCACCACCGCGATGCCCGACTGCTTGCACTCCAGCAATTCGGCCATCGGCAGTCCGGCGCGACGGTCGTCCGGGCCGACCACGATCTCGTCAATCTGCATGCGATGGACCAGCGCGCGCAGCGACCGGTGCGGATGCACGAGGCGGTTGGCCGGCACCTGCACAGGCTCCTCGCCCATCCGCACGTAGCCGATGATGCGGAAGCCGCGGCAGTCGGAACGGCGCCGCATGCGCCGCGCGATTTGTGCGGCGCGCGCGCCCGCGCCCAGCACCAGCACGCGGCGCTTGAACAGGTCGGCGTCAATCAGGCGCAGGAACACGATGCGGAACGCGGCGACCGCGAAGAAGCCCACGACCAGCGCAATGCCCAGCACGCCGCGGCCGATGTAGGTCGGCGGAAAAACGTAATAGAGCACCAGCAACGCGCTGCCGCCCAGCACGAACCCGACCGCCTGGCGGGTGAAGAGTCCGCGCCAGTTGGCGCGCAGATGGTTCTGGTACAGGCCCAGCGCCACCATGCCCAGCACCACCATCGCCGCCACCAGCAGTGCGCGCAGCCGCAGCGCGTGCCCCAGGTTCACCTGGGTCGCCGGATCGTCCCAGTAACGCAAGCCCACCGCACAGTAGACGCAGGCGACCAGAAGCAGGAACTCGATCGCTGCCAGAAACAACTGCCAGCGCAATGCGCGCTGCCGCAATAGCCGAAACATGCCGCTCCTTCCCTGGAACTCGTCCTTCGCGCAATCCCGATGACGTACCGCCCGGCCGCGTTTTTTGCGAGTAGCAGCTTCCCGCTGCCCGCGCATTGGAACCGTGAAACCGGCAACTCTCGCCTTCGACTTTGGCGCGAGTACCAAATGCAAACTTAACGCCGACGTACGTGGACAAAACGTGACCGGCGCGGGCCCGCGCGTGGACGTATCATTCCGGGTCCCTGAACCAAAGTACCTGCCGCGGCGTCGGAGCACGCCGGGCCAAGGAGAAACACCCATGTGTGGAATTGTTGCAGCCGCTGCCCAGCGCGACGTCGTGCCGATCCTGCTCGCCGGCCTGCACGCGCTGGAGTACCGCGGCTACGACTCGGCGGGCATTTCCGTGCTCGCCGATGGCGCGCTCGAACGCCTGCGCATGCCCGGCAAGGTGCGCGAACTGGAGTCGCTCTACCAGGCGCATCCGATCTCCGGCCACACCGGCATCGCGCACACGCGCTGGGCCACGCACGGAATCCCGAACGAGGCAAACGCACATCCGCACCTTTCGCGCGGCGCGGTCGCGGTGGTGCACAACGGCATCATCGAGAACCACGGCGAACTCCGCGAGGAACTGCGCAGGGCCGGTTACCAGTTCGATTCGCAGACCGACACGGAAGTGATCGCGCACCTGATCCATCACGAGATGCGCCAGGGCGCGGATCTGCGCCAGGCGACGATCGCCGCCACCCGACGCCTGCACGGCGCCTACGCGATCGCCGCGATTTCGCGCGACGAACCCGGCCACGTGGTGGGCGCGCGCCGCGGCAGTCCGCTGTGCGT
The DNA here is from genome assembly GCA_036380855.1 of Rhodanobacteraceae bacterium. Classification (GTDB taxonomy): domain Bacteria; phylum Pseudomonadota; class Gammaproteobacteria; order Xanthomonadales; family Rhodanobacteraceae; genus 66-474. The sequence continues at coordinate 9,579 of DASVDY010000042.1, read as the reverse complement.
GGGGATCGGCATCGGCGAACACTTCCTCGGCTCCGACGTGCAGGCGCTGATCAAGGTCACCAACCGCATCGTCTACCTGGAAGAAGGCGACGTGGTGGAGATCGAGCGCGAGAAGATGCAGGTGTGCGACGCGGAAGGCCGGCCGGTCGATAGGCCCGTACGCGAAAGCGAACTGTCGGCCGACGCGGTCGAGCGCGGCGAGTTCCGCCATTACATGCTGAAGGAAATCCACGAGCAGCCGACCGCGGTGGCCAACACGCTGGAAGGCCGCGTCAGCGGCAACCGGGTGCTGCCGAACATCTTCGGCGTGGATTCGCAATCGCTGCTGGAAAAAGTGAAACGCGTGCAGATCGTGGCCTGCGGAACCAGCTATCACGCCGGGATGGTGGCGCGTTACTGGCTCGAAGGCATCGCAGGGTTGCCGTGCAACATCGAAGTCGCCAGCGAATACCGCTACCGCCACGTGGTGGTGTCGCCGGACACGCTGTTCGTGGCGATTTCGCAATCGGGCGAGACCGCCGACACCCTCGCCGCGATGCGCGAAGGCAAGCGATACGGCTACCTGGGCACGCTGGCGATCTGCAACGTGCCCGAATCCAGCCTGGTACGCGAAGCGGACCTGTGCCTTATGACGCGCGCCGGCCCGGAGATCGGCGTGGCGTCAACAAAGGCCTTCACCACCCAGCTCGCCGCGCTTGCGATGCTGGTGCTGGAACTGGCGCGCCTGAACGGGATCGAGGAAAGCCGTTACGCGGATCTCGTCGCCGAACTGGCCAGCCTGCCGCGCCTGATCGGCGAGGCGTTGGCCATGGAGCCGGAAATCGCCAGGCTTGCCGAGCGCTTCGTCAGCAAGCATCACGCGTTGTTCCTGGGCCGCGGCGCGCAATATCCGGTCGCACTCGAAGGCGCGCTCAAGCTCAAGGAAATTTCCTACATCCACGCCGAGGCGTACCCGGCGGGCGAGCTGAAGCATGGGCCGCTGGCGCTGGTGGACGAGGACATGCCGGTGATCGCGGTTGCTCCGAACAACCAGCTCCTGGAGAAACTGAAATCCAACCTCGAGGAAGTGCGCGCGCGCGGTGGCGAGTTGTTCGTGTTTGCCGACGAGACCGCGGCGGTGCCGTTGAACGGCGCGCGCGGACACCTGATCAAGGTGCCCGGCGGCGGCCATTTCGTCGCGCCGGCCGTGTTCACCCTGCCGCTGCAGCTGCTGGCCTACCACGTCGCCGTGCTGCGCGGCACCGACGTGGACCAGCCGCGCAACCTGGCGAAATCGGTGACCGTGGAGTAGGGCGGGCCGCGACCGGCTTCATTGGCGCGCGAACGCGATCCGGTCCAGGTCCACGTTGCCGCCGCTGAGGATCAGGCCCACGCGCTTGCCGCGGAAGCGTTCGCGCCGGGCCAGAATCGCAGCCAGCACGGTGGACGAGGACGGTTCGATCGTCTGCTTGAGGTGCGTCCACACCAGTCGCATCGCCGCCAGCACCTGCTCGTCGCCGATCGTGATGATCTCGACCTCGTTGTCGCGCAGCAGTTCGAAATTGATCTGGCCGATCGTGGCGCGCAGGCCATCGCAGATCGTGTTCGGCTTGACGTCGGTGACGCGTTCGCCGCGCTGCAGCGATTGGTAACCGTCGTCCGCGCCGGCGGGCTCGGCGGCGATCAGTTGCGTGTCGGGCGACAACGCGCGCGCGACGACCGCGCTGCCGGACATCAGGCCGCCGCCGCCCAGCGGCGCGACCAGCGCATCCAGCTCCGGCACCTGTTGCAGCAACTCCAGCGCCGCCGTGCCCTGGCCTGCGATCACGTTGCGATCCGCATAGGGGTGCACCAGCGTCGCGCCGGTCTCGCGCTGGATGCGTGCGCAGGTTTCCTCGCGTGCGGCGAGCGTCGGCGCGCAGGGGTGCAGCGTGGCGCCGGCTGCCTCGATGTTTTCCAGCTTCGCCCGCACCGCGCCTTCGGGCACAACCACGTGCGCGGAGATGCCGCGCGTGCGCGCGGCGAGCGCCAGTGCCGCGCCGTGGTTGCCGGAAGAATGGGTCACCACGCCGCGACTTGCTTCTTCGTCGCCCAAGGCCCAGACCGCGTTGCAGGCGCCACGGAACTTGAACGCGCCCCCGACCTGCAGGTGCTCGCACTTGAAGTGCAAGGTTGCCCCCGCGAGTTCGTCCAGCGCATCCGAACGCATTGCCGGCGTGACCCGGGCGTGGGCGGCGATGCGCGCGGCGGCGACGCGGATGTCTGCGATACTGACGGCCGGGGTTGCTTTCATGCGCACCTCACCAGGGAAACGGAATCTTAGCGGGAGACGCCATGCACGACTCCACCGAACCTCGAACCGACCCGGTCGTGCGCCTCGCCGACTATCGCCCGCCGGCCTGGCGCGTGGAACGGATCGAGCTGGCGTTCGACCTGGGCATTGACGAGACCCTGGTCGGCGCACGACTGCAACTGCATCGCGAGCGCGACGAGCCGCTTCGGCTGGATGGCGAGGACCTGGAGCTGCTGGAAATCGCTCTGGACGGGCGCACGCTTGGCGCTTCCGATTACGCGCTCGATGCCAGCGGCCTGACGATTGCGGGCGTGCGCGACGGCAGCGTGCTGGAGACGAAGGTGCGGATCGCGCCGGCGCGCAACACGGAACTGTCCGGCCTGTATCTGTCGGGTTCGCGCGACACGGGCTTCCTGCTGACGCAATGCGAGGCCCAAGGCTTTCGCCGCATCACCTATTTCCCGGATCGCCCGGACGTGCTCGCGAAGTATTCCGTCACGCTGCGCGCGGATCGCACGCGCTTTCCGGTGTTGCTGGCCGGCGGGGACGCGCAGGACGCTGGTGAGTTGCCCGATGGCCGCCACTGGGCGCGCTTCGTGGATCCGTATCCCAAGCCGAGTTACCTGTTCGCGCTGGTGGCAGGGCGGCTGGAGAAGATCGAGCGTGCCTACAGGACCGGCGACGGTCGCGAGGTGAGCTTGCGCATCTTCGCGGAGGCCGATGCGATCGGTGGCTGCGGTTACGCCATGGATGCGCTCGAGCGTGCGATGCGCTGGGACGAACGCGTGTACGGACGCCATTACGACCTCGGCACCTTCAACGTCGTCGCCACGCACGACTTCAACATGGGCGCGATGGAGAACAAGGGCCTCAACATCTTCAACGCGAAATACCTGCTTGCCGATCCGGAGACCACCACCGACGACGAGTACCGCCACATCGAGGCGGTGATCGCGCACGAATATTTCCACAACTGGAGCGGCAACCGGGTCACCTGTCGCGACTGGTTCCAGTTGTCGCTGAAGGAAGGCTTCACCGTTTTCCGCGAGCAGCACTTCTGCGGCGACATGCAATCCGCCGCGCTGCAGCGGATAGACGAAGTCGCCACCCTGCGGCGGGTGCAGTTTCCGGAGGATGCGGGCCCGCTGGCGCACCCGGTGCGGCCGGCCGAGTACACGGCGATAGACAATTTCTACACGCCGACCGTCTACGAGAAAGGCGCGGAGCTGGTGCGCATGCTCGCCGGGCGGCTGGGACCGGAGCGCTTCCGCCGCGGCACCGACCTGTATTTCTCGCGCAACGACGGCCGCGCCGCGACGATCGAAGACTTTCTGGGCGCGCTGGGCGAGGCGAACGGGCTCGACCTTTCGCCCTACCTCCTGTGGTACGCGCAGGCCGGCACGCCACAGGTGGACGCCAGCGGCGATTACGATCCGGTCGCGCGCACCTACACCCTGACCCTGACCCAGACCACTGCGCCCACGCCCGGCCAGCCGCAGAAATCCCCGCTGCCGATACCGGTGCGGATCGCGCTGTTCGCGCCCGATGGTCGGCGCATCCCGATGCGCACCCACGACGAACCGGCCCGCGTGCACCAGGAATGCGTGCTGGAGCTGACGCGCCGCGAGCAGCGCTTCGTGTTCGTCGAGGTGGATGCGCGCCCGGTGCCTTCGCTGCTGCGCGGCTTTTCGGCACCGGTGCAATTGCATCACGCCTGCGCGCCGCGCGAACTGGCGCTGCTGCTTCGCAACGAGAACGAAGGTTACGACCGCTGGAACGCCGGCCAGCAGCTTGCCGCGTCGGCCTACGACGCGCTGCACGCCGGCGCCCAGGATCGCTCGTCGCTGGACGCCTGGTGCGCGGCGCTTGCGGAATTGTTCGAAGCTGATGCGGCGCGCCTGGACCCGGCGCTGCTGGCGGAATTGCTGGCGCCGCCTTCATCCATCGAGTTGGGCGCGCGCCACGAGCCGCTCGATCCCGAGCGGGTGCATCTGGCTCGCGAGGCGCTGGAGAACACGCTGGCCAGCAGACTGGGCGAGCGGCTGCCCGCGCGCTATCGCGAGCTGCACCGGGGCGAGACCGGCGCGCTGGATTCGACCTCGCAGGCGCGCAGGCGTCTGAAAGGCCGCGTGCTCGCGCTGCTGCTGCGCGCAGACGGGCACGAGGGCGCGGCCCTGGCGGTTGCGCAATATCGGGATGCGCAGAACATGACCGACCGGTTGTCGGCAATGTCCGCACTGGTGCGGCTCGGCGCGCCACAGTCGTCGGAGGTGCTGCGCGATTTCCGCGCGCGCTACGACGGCAAGCCGCTGGTGCTCGACAAATGGTTTGCCTTGCAGGCGCAAGTACCCGCGCGCGAAACATTGGAACGCGTGCAGGCGCTGACCGGCGATCCGGCCTTCAGCCTGCACAACCCCAATCGCGTGCAGTCGTTGCTGGGTGCGTTCGCGCGCGGCAACCCGGTCGGCTTCCATCGCCCCGACGGCGAGGGCTATCGTTACATCGCGGACAAGGTGGCCGGCATTGACGCGCTCAATCCACAGAATGGCGCCCGCCTGGCCAAGGCATTCGAAAGCTGGCACAAGCTGGAACCGAATCGGCGCGCCGCCGCGCTTGCGGCATTGCAGGCCATGGATCGGCGATCCGGCTGGTCGCGCGACCTGGGCGACATCCTGTCGCGCATGCTGACGACCGGGACGTGACCGCGCCCGGTCGGGTGCGAATCAGGCCTTGAGGGCCGAGCCGAGTTCCTGCATGTGGCGTTCGACCGACACCAGTTGCTCGGCATCGCCCTGCGTGCGCAGTTGTTCGGCCATCAGCTCCAGGCGCCCCAGCTCCACGAATGCGTCGTGGTGCTGGCGTACTTCCTCCAGTTCGCCGATTTCCGCTATGAAGGTCATGGAAGCCCCCGATCAATGCTCGACACCATCAAGGTACCTGCATCCCGCGTGCCACTTTGGCGGTTTTGTGACCTCCCGCACGGAAATTTTTGTGACAGTGCACCCCGAAGCTTCTATGCTACGCACGTCCCGTTTTTGCAGCGTTTTTTAACGCTCCATTTACGTTTGTGCGATGATACTGGCCATGCAAACCCGCTAGGCGGGTGATGCGCTCAGCCTGTTGTACGCACACCGGTTCTACGTTTCTGGCGCCCGGCACACGGTCTTCCTGGATTCCCCCTGTTCCTGACGACCGCCGGGCGCCAGTCCTTTTCCAGCCGAATGAGAGCTGCCCCTTCCGGGCAGCCTCGCGGCTGTCCTGAAGGCGGGCTCCTGGCGGGGATGCGTCCTCCCGCCGGCGCACGGCCGGCCCCTGAAAACCGGCCTCGGCGTGCTCGCGTGACGCTTAGCGCCGGCGGGAGTGCGCCGAGATGGATGCACCGAGCGTGCCAAGACCGCCGCCCTGCAGAGGCCAGCTAGAATATCGCGATGGATTTTTACGAAGTCATCGTGGTGGGCGGTGGTCATGCCGGCACGGAAGCTGCGCTCGCGGCCGCGCGTTGCGGGGCACGCACGCTGCTGCTGACGCACAACGTCGAGACGATCGGCGCGATGAGCTGCAACCCGGCGATCGGCGGCATCGGCAAAGGCCATCTGGTCAAGGAGATTGACGCGCTCGGCGGCGCCATGGCGCACGCGGCCGATCGCGCAGGCATCCAGTGGCGCACCCTGAATGCTTCGAAAGGTCCGGCGGTGCGTGCCACGCGCTGCCAGGCCGATCGCGCGCTGTATCGCGCGGCCATCCGGCGCATGGTGGAGATGCAACCGAACCTGCAGGTGTTCCAGCAGGCGGTTGACGATCTGATCCTCGATCGGGGCCGCGTGGTCGGCGTGGTCACGCAGATGGGCTTGCGTTTCGACTCGCATCGCGTGGTACTGACCACGGGCACCTTCCTGTCCGGGAAGATCCACATCGGTCTTGCGAACTATTCCGGCGGCCGCGCCGGCGATCCGCCGGCAACCACGCTCGCGCAACGCCTGCGCGAACTGCCGCTCGGCGCGGACCGATTGAAGACCGGAACGCCGCCGCGCATTGACGGCCGCAGCATCGATCATTCGGTATTCGCCGAGCAGCCGGGCGACGATCCTGCGCCGGTGTTTTCGTTCCTCGGTTCACGCGACGAGCATCCACGCCAGGTGTCGTGCTGGATCGCGCACACCAACGAGCGCACGCACGAGATCATCCGTGCGGCGCTGGATCGCTCGCCGCTGTACACCGGCAGGATCGCAGGCGTCGGCCCGCGCTACTGTCCGTCCATCGAGGACAAGGTGGTGCGGTTCGCGGAGAAGAATTCGCACCAGATCTTCATCGAGCCGGAAGGGCTGGAGACCGGCGAGATCTATCCGAATGGCATTTCCACCTCGCTGCCGTTCGACGTGCAGCAGGAGCTGGTGCGCTCGATACGGGGATTCGAGCGCGCGCACATCACGCGGCCGGGCTATGCGATCGAATACGATTACTTCGATCCGCGCGGTCTGCATCCCTGGCTCGAAACCAAGGCCATCCCGGGCCTGTACCTCGCCGGCCAGGTCAACGGCACCACCGGTTACGAGGAAGCCGCCGCGCAAGGCCTGCTGGCCGGCCTGAACGCCGCGCGCGCAGCGCGCGAACAGGCGCCATGGTGGCCACGCCGCGACGAGGCCTATCTCGGCGTGCTGGTGGACGACCTCACCACCAACGGCACGATCGAGCCGTATCGCATGTTCACCTCGCGCGCGGAATATCGGCTGCACCTGCGCGAGGACAACGCCGACCTGCGCCTGACCGAAAAGGGTTTCGAACTTGGCATCGTGCCGCAGCAGCGTTTCGACGCCTTGCGGCGCAAGCGCGAAGCGGTCGAGCGCGAAACGCAACGCCTGCGCGATTTGCATGTCGCGCCGGCCAACGCGCGCGGCGCGGCGCTGGCCAATTCGCCGCTCGCGCTCGCGCTCAGCCGCGAAAGCAGCGCGCTGGATCTGCTGCGACGGCCGGAGCTGGATTACGCGCGCCTCACCGCGGTCGAAGGTTTCGGCCCGGCGCTCGAAGACGAAAGCGCGGCGTTGCAGGTCGAGGTGCAGGCGAAATATGCGGGCTATCTCGACCGCCAGCGCGAGGAGATCGCGCGCGCGCAGCGGCACGAGTCCACGCTGATCCCGCAAGGCTTCGACTACGAAGCGGTGCGCGGCCTGTCCGCCGAGGTGCTGGCCAAGCTCAAGGCCGTGCGGCCGGAAAGCATCGGCCAGGCGCAGCGCATCAGCGGAGTAACTCCGGCGGCGATCTCGCTGCTGCTGGTGCACCTGCGCCGCAAGCCCCGGCGCGAGGTGGCCTAGAAGCCCCTCCGCGCGACACCGGTGCGGGCACGGAGGCGGAGCGCGCCAGCCGGCTCTCGCGTAGCGGCGCCGGGCGGGGCTATGGGGGGGCGATTGCAACCCGCCCGGCGAGGCATGGCGGCAAGCCGCGGGCAGGCCCCCGTGCAGGCACATGGCCGGATTCAAACGTTTGTATTAGGCTAATCCCCGCCTCCTTCCGGGCTTTAGGGACCGACCATGCCGCGCATCCGCATTCTTGCCAGTGCACTCGCGCTGGCCCTCTCCGGCAGCGCCGCTGCCGCCCAGTTCGACAACGTCATCGTGTTCGGCGACAGCCTGAGCGACGCCGGCAACCTGTCGCTTGCACTGGGTTCACCGCAACCCTCGCGGTTCACCACGAACCCCGGATTGGTGGCGATGGAGCACGTTGCCGACTTTTACGGAATCACCCTGGCGCCCTCGATTGCGGGCGGCACGGATTTCGCCTTCGGCGGCGCGGGCGTGATCAACAATTCCTCCGCCGGCCCGATCCCCACCCTGCCGCAGCAGGTTCAGGCGTATCTGGGCGCGACCGGCGGCACGGCCGATCCGAACGCGCTGTACTCGATGTGGGGCGGCGCCAACGACGTGTTCTACAACGTCGCGCTGTACCAGGGCGGCGCGATCACACAGGCGCAGTTGCAGGCCAACCTGCAGGCCGCCGCGCAAACCGAGTTGCAACTGATCGGCCAGCTCGGGCAGGCCGGCGCCAAACGGGTGATCGTGTTCAACCTGCCGGACATTGGCCAGACGCCCTCTTCCGTGGCGATGGGACCCACGGCGATGGCCCAAGGCACCGGGCTATCGATCATTTACAACAGTGCGTTGAACGCCGGCCTCGCGCAGACGGGCGTGGACATCATCCCGATTGATACGTTCGGGCTGATCCATGAAGTGATCGCGGATCCGGCGCGCTATGGCTTCACGAACGTTACCGACGCAGCCTGCGGTCTCACTTCCACGTCCCTGCAGTGCGGACCGCAGGGCTCGGGCGCCACCTTCACCTACGCACCCGGCACCGACCAGACCTACCTGTTCGCCGATGGCGTGCACCCCACCACCGCCGCGCACGCGCTGCTGGGCCAGTACGTGGTGTCGGTGATCCAGGCGCCGGGCCAGCAGTCGCTGCTCGCCGAGGCGCCGCTGGCGGTGAGCGATTCGGTGAACCACGGCCTGCGCAACCAGGCGCTGTCCGGCTTGAACCAGCCGGGCCAGGGCGTGCGCTGGTTCGCCAGCTACGACTACAACCAGCAGAAGCTGGACGCCACGGCCAACACGCCCAAGAGCAGCAACAACCAGAACGTGCTCACGGTCGGCGCGGACGTGCATCCGGACGAACACATGAGCGTGGGCCTGGCACTGAGCGGCGCCAACCATCGCGACGGTTTCGCCGGCAACGCCGGCGGCTTCAAGCTGGACGAATACCTGGTCTCGGCGTACGCGATGTACGGCTGGCAGCAGGGTTACTTCGGCGCGATCGGCAGCGCCGGCCAGCTCAGTTACCACGACATCAACCGCAACATCGTGCTGGGCCCGGCACTGCGCACCGAAAGCGGATCCACTTCCGGCTCGCACCTCGCGTTGATGTTCACCGGTGGCTGGCTGTTCGGTTCCGACGCGCTGCGCACCGGGCCGTTCGCCGACGTCGGCTACCAGCGCATCCGCGTCAGCGGCTTTGCCGAGAACGGCGGCGACAGCACCGCGATGACCTTCGACCATCAGCAACGCGAGGCGCTGATCGGTACGCTGGGCTGGCAGGTGATCGGCAACTGGCAGGCGGGCGGCACCACGCTGCATCCATACGCGCAGGTCGCCTGGAACCACGACAGCAAGGCCGATGCGCGCGACGTCCGCGCGGGCCTCGTCAACATGCCGGGCACGTTCGCGATGCCGGGCTTCGCGCCCGACAAGACCTGGGGCAGCGCGGGCATCGGTCTGAATGCCGAATTCAGCCCCGGCTTCTCGGCGTGGGTCAGCTAC
>DASVDY010000041.1:0-2466 GCA_036380855.1 Rhodanobacteraceae bacterium | reverse complement strand
TGGGAGATGGCCGTGAAGACGTCCGATTCGTGCCTGGCGCGGATGGCGCTGGTGCCGCGCGTGCTGGAAGCGCGCGGGCTGGACGTGACGCCCGGCATGATCGCGCGCCTGCGCAGCGTCGGCGACGACGAAACGGCCGGCATCCTGGACATCATCCTGCGCGAGGAGGTCGCGCACGTCGCCGCCGGCACGCGCTGGTTCCGCTGGTGCTGCGAACGCGAAGGCGTCCAGCCCGCCGAAACGTTCCGGAGACTGCTGCGCGAGCGTCTTGCCGGCGGCCTGCGTGGGCCGTTCAACCTTGACGCCCGCCGCGCGGCCGGGTTCGACGAAGGGGAACTGGCATCGCTGGCCGGGGGTTTTTGATTCCAGCGATCCTGCGCGGACGCGCAGGCGGGACAGTGCGATGAACGCCAGAGGCCGAATGCGAGGAACCTGGCATCAACGCCACGGCACCCACGCGACCGCGAGCCCGGCGATGATCGAAAGCACAAGCCAGTAGAGGTAGCCGCGGCGCGTGTAGGGATTGACCAGCATCGCCACGCCGAGCACGGCCGTGGCAATGCCGACGTATGCGGACCACTTCAGCACGCGGGTGCCTGCGGCGGTGCTCCACCAGCCCATGTGCACGCCCGGTCCGGCAATCAGCAACAACACGATGGCGGCCAGCGCCAGCAGCGGAACGATCCAGGCGACTCGCATGGGAACCTCGGCGTCCTTGGAGGAATCCGAGGATGCTACCCCCGGCGCGTGCGCCGGGGATAGTGCGTCACAGGTAATGCCCGACCGCCATCAGCAGCAGCGCGGCGATCATGAGCAGGAGGATCAACTTGCCCGCTACGCCAAGGCGCGCGCGCAATGCGGCGATCTCCTGCATCTGCGATGCGCGTTCGGCTTCGGACGCCGTCGCCATGCGTTCGCTGATCGCCGCCATGCGTGCGGTGCCGCGGCCCATGATCGCGGCGCCCAGGATCATCGCCAGCAGTCCGCACAAACCGCCTATGCCGAAGGCGAGTCCACCGGCGCTGAACATCACCTGCGCCTGCAGGCCGGCGGTGAACACCCAGTACAGCCAGATGCCGGTCAGAACTGTCAGCGTCGCGCTTGCCGCCATGAACCCATGCAGCTTGCGCTTGTGCAACGTCAGCATCAGTTGCCCGCCCGCCGGGCCTGCGTCGCCGACCGCGGGCATCACGAACATCGAGAGCAGGAAGGCGGCGCCCAGCCACAGTGCGGCGAGCAGGATGTGCGCCGCGCGGAGCGAAAGGAAAATCGAGCTGTCCATCGCGCGCGCTCCTCAGTGGCCGGCCAGCGGTGGCGGACCCGCCGGCACCACGAGTTTCAGATACGGCGGCGGTGCTTCCTGGCCCGGGGGCACGTAATCGTGTGCGGGCTTGCCGGCAGGACCGAGCGAGCGGACGTAGGCGTAGATGTCGGCCAGGTCCTTGTCGCTGAGATACCGGAAGGTCCAGTACGGCATTGCCGGCCGGGCCTTCACGTTGCGCGCGTTGTGGATCCACTGCTTCAGCGTGAGGTTCTGGAAGTACAGGCGCAGGTTGATGGGATAGGTCGTTCCCCACGGGCCCTGGAAGTTCGTGCCGCCGCCGGTCAGCAGCATGTCCTTGGGCGCCTGGCCGCCGTTCTCGGCCCAGCCCGGCGTGTGGCAGTCGTTGCAGCTGCCGAAGTTCACCAGGAATTCGCCGTGCTTGATCGCCCTCCGGCTCGCGGGGCCGGCGCTGGCGGCGAAAGCCGTGCCGGCCAGCAACGCAGCCGCAATGACGCAAAACATCTTCTTCATGTCTACCCCCTCGGGACCACGGTGAGTGGATGCAGTGCCGGGCCGAGTATCCGACCAAATCCGCTCTCGATCAATTGGCAAGTCCCATTGGTCCCGGGCGCGGGTCCGCCCCGGAAAAAAGGCGAGGGCGGCGCGGGGCGCGGGCACTTCGACTTCGCGCCGTCCGCGAGCTACGCTCGACCGGACAGAATCGAGGGGACCGCCATGTCGTTGCGCAAACTGCTGATCGCCCTTTGCGGCTCGTTGCTCGCGTTCGCCGCGGGCGCGGCCGACAAGCCCGCGCCGCCCACCACGACGTACCTGCTGAAAGCCGATCGCGTGTTCGACGCGCGCAGCGAGGCCACCCACGCGGGCTGGGTGGTGCTGGTGCGCGGCGACAGGATCGCGCAGGTCGGCCCCGCCGACCGGATCAAGGCGCCCGCCGATGCGCAGGTCATCAACCTGCCCGGCACCACGCTGTTGCCGGGCCTGATTGACGCGCATTCGCACATCTTCCTGCATCCTTACGACGAGACGCCGTGGAACGACCAGGTGCTGAAGGAGCCGCTGGCCTATCGCACGATCGAGGCGGTCAACCATGTGCGCGACACGCTGATGGCGGGCTTCACTGCGCTGCGCGACCTCGGCACCGAAGGCGCGGGCTACGCCGACGTGCAGGTGCAGAAGGCGAT
>DASVDY010000040.1:0-15484 GCA_036380855.1 Rhodanobacteraceae bacterium | reverse complement strand
TTGCCCGCCCGTGCGAACAGTGGTTCGCGCCAGAGCTTCAGGCCGGCGAAGGCACCGCCCAGCGCCAGCCCTTGCACGAAGCGGCGACGCGATCCGTCGAACCTGCCGTTGCTCACGTGCGTGCACCGCGAATGGGGGCGGGCGCTTCCAGCGCGTGCAGCCGCAGCGCGTTGCCGATCACCGACACCGAGGACAAGCTCATCGCCAATGCCGCGAGTACCGGACTCAGCAGCACGCCGACGAACGGATACAGCACGCCGGCCGCGACCGGAATCCCGAGCGCGTTGTAGGCGAATGCGAACCAGAGGTTCTGGTGGATGTTGCGCACCGTCTGCGCGGACAATTTCCGCGCGCGCAGCAGGCCGCCCAGATCGCCTTTCAGCAGGGTCACCTGCGCGCTTTCCATCGCCACATCGGTACCGTCGCCCATCGCGATGCCGACGTCGGCCGCCGCGAGCGCCGGCGCATCGTTGATGCCGTCGCCCGCCATCGCGACCTTCGCGCCGCGCGCACGCAGGTCCGCCACGAACGTCGCCTTGCCTTGCGGCGTTTGCGAGGCGGCGAAGTCAGCGATGCCAAGCGCTTGCGCAACGGCTCGTGCAACCGGCTCGGCATCGCCGGTCAGCATCACGATGCGCAGCCCTCGTGCGCGCAGCGCATCCAGCAGCGCGCGTGCGTTCGGCTTGATCGCATCCTCGACGCTCAGCGCACCGGCGAGTTCTCCATCCACCGCCAGCCACATCGTCGTTTTCGCAGCCGTGCGCAACGCGGTGATCCGCTCGTCCGCCGGCATGTCCACACGCAACGCCGTCATCAACGCCACGTTGCCGAGCGCAACCGCGCGGCCGTCCACCCGGCCGCGCACGCCTTGCCCGGTCACCGCGGCGAAATCGCCGACCGCCGACATTCCAATTCCCCGTTGCCGCGCTCCGTCCACGATCGCGCGCGCGAGCGGATGTTCGCTGGCGGCTTCCAGGCTGGCGGCGAAGCGCAGCAGTTCGGCTTCGTCGTGCCGCCCCAGCGCAACCACTCCGCCCAGCGAGGGCTTGCCTTGCGTCAACGTACCGGTCTTGTCCAGCACCAGCGTGTCCACTTGCGCCAGGGCCTCGATCGCCGCGGCATCGCGGAACAGCACGCCCTGCTCCGCGCCCCGCCCGCTCGCCACCATGATCGAGATCGGCGTGGCGAGGCCCAACGCGCACGGACAGGCAATGATCAGCACGGCGACTGCATTGACGATCGCGTAGGCAATGCGCGGCTCCGGTCCGATGAGGAACCAGACGATGCCGGCCACGATTGCGATCGCGATCACCGCCGGCACGAAGAAGGCGGAGACGCGGTCGGCCAGTCGCTGCAACGGCGCGCGCGAACGCTGCGCCTGCGCGACCAGCGCCACGATCTGCGCCAGCACGGTTTCGTTGCCGACCTTGTCGGCGCGCATCTTCAAGGCGCCATTCGCGTTGACGGTGCCGCCGGTCAGGCGGTCGCCGGCACGTTTCTCGACGGGCATCGGCTCGCCGCTCAGCATGGATTCGTCCACGCTGCTTGCGCCTTCCAGCACTTCGCCATCCACCGGCACCTTCTCGCCGGGACGGATGCGCAGCACGTCGCCGGCGTGCACGCGTTCGATCGGCACGTCGAGTTCGTTGCCGTCGGACTCGATGCGGCGCGCCGTGCGCGGCGCGAGATCCAGCAGCCGGCGGATCGCGGCGGAGGTCTTGCCGCGCGCGCGCAGCTCAAGCCACTCGCCCAGCAATACCAGCGCCACGATCACGCCGGCCGGTTCGAAATACACGCCGAGCATGCCGTGCGCGTCGCGCATGTCCGGCGGAAACGCATCGGGCACGAACGTCGCGGCCAGGCTGTAGATGAAGGCGACCAGCACGCCGAGGCCGATCAGCGTGTACATATTGGGCGAACGGTGCACCACGCCCAGCCAGCCGCGCCGGTAATAGTCGGCGCCCAGCCACAGCACCAGCGGAGCGGCCAGCGCGATCTCCAGCCAGCGCAACGCAAGCGCGGCGTCCATGCCGATCTGCGCATCCAGCCAGTGCGGCACCATGGCGACGAGGAACAACGGGATCGCCAGAACCACGGCGGTCCGGAATTTGCGGCGCACCTTGCGCGGTTCCGAGTCGTCTTCTTCCGCTGCCGGCATCATCGGTTCCAGCGCCATGCCGCAGATCGGGCACGTGCCCGGCCCGACCTGCCGGATTTCAGGATGCATCGGGCATGTGTAGATCGTGCCTTCGGCGACGGGGTCGGCCGACTCCGGCTCCGGCGCGAGGTATCGTTGCGGATCGGCGATGAACTTCTCGCGGCAGCGCGCGGCGCAGAAGTAATACGTCTTCCCTTCATGACTGGCGCTGTGTTTCGCCGTGGCCGCATCCACCTTCATGCCGCACACCGGGTCGGTTGCCATGGCACCTGTTTCGACTTGCCGTGCGTGCGCCGGATGCGCGCAGCAGGCATGTGGCGCGGAAGCGATCCCGGGTTCCGTCGCGGGACCGTGCGCTTGATGATCATGTTCGTGCGCGGTCATGTCGCCTCCCCGTGCGTGAATGCGCCCAGGATCGGGCACGCGCCCGGGTCGCCATGGCCCGGGCATGCGGCGACCAGCTTCTTCAGGCCACGCCGCATGCGCTGCATCTCGGCGATGCGCTGCTCGATTTCGGCCAGCTTCGCTTCGGCGCGCTGCTTCACGCCGCGCACGCCGCGCTCGTGGTCGGCCGAAAGCGCAAGCAGCTCGCGGATGTCTTCCAGCGCGAAGCCGAGCGCCTTGGCGCGGCGGATGAACTTCAGGCGCTCGACGGCTTCGTGGTCGTAGTCGCGATAGCCCGACCCGCGACGGCGCGGCGGCGGCAGCAGGCCCTCGCGCTCGTAGTAGCGGATGGTGTCAACGCCGACCCCGGCGCCGCGCGCGACCGCGCCGATGGTGAGATGCGTGGCAGGACTGGTATTCATGCCGCCAGTCTAAACCCCGGACCATGGTCCAGGGTCAAGGCTTTTCTTCGCGTTCGCGGAAAATCGGATAATCGGCTCTCCCCGGCACGGACGCAGACCCCATGAACTACCACCACGCCTTCCACGCCGGCAACTTTGCCGACGTGTTCAAGCACGCCGTGCTGCTGGCGCTGCTGGACGCGCTCACCGCCAAGGACAAGCCGCTGTGCTACATGGACACCCACGCCGGCGCCGGCATGTACGCGCTGGACGAAACGCGCGCGGAGAAGACCGGCGAGTGGCGCGACGGCATCGGGCGGATATTCGAGGCGAAATCGCTGCCGGAACCCTTGCAGCGCTACGCGCGGGCGATCCGGTCCTTCAATCCGGATGGCGCGCTGCGCGTGTACCCCGGCTCGCCCGCGCTCGCCGCGCATGTCCTGCGCAAGGACGATCGGCTGGTGCTGTGCGAAACGCAGGACGAGGAAGTCGCTTCGCTTCGCGGGCATTTTCGCGCGGACAAGCGCGTGCACGTGCACAAGCGTGACGGCTACGCGGCGATGACCGCGCTGCTGCCGCCGGCCGAGCGCCGCGGGCTGGTGCTGGTGGACCCGCCGTTCGAGCAGCAGGCCGAAGAATTCCGGGTGATCGAGACGGCGCTGCAGGCGGCGCAGACGCGCTGGCCGACCGGCGTCTATGCGGTGTGGTATCCGATCAAGAAGCGCGCGACGATCATGCCGTTCCAGCGCTGGCTCGGCACGCGCGAATGGCGCGACGTGGTGATGGCGGAATTGCTGGTGCAGGCGGACGACTCGCCGCTGCGCCTCAACGGCTGCGGCATCGTGATCGTCAACGCGCCGTGGCAGTTCGACGCCACGCTGGCGCAACTGCTGCCGGCGCTGAAACAACTGCTTGCGCAGGCTGACGGTGCGACGCAGCGGCTGCAGGTGCTGGTGTAGCGAGGCGCTGGCGTGAATACCTGCGCAGCCTGTCGCGCCCAGACGCGCTCCTACGCAGCCGCGGCCGGCTGCTTCTTCGCCGTCCGGATCACGCCGAGGTAGTAGCACACGTAATAGCCGACCAGCAGGCCGAACAGGGCCAGCGTCAGCGGGCTGCGCTGGTACATCGCCAGCGGCGCGGCGTTCTGCGCGGCCTGCCGGGCCACCGGCGACATCACCATGAAGCGGTAGATCAGTCGTCCGACCAGCAGCGCGGCGATACCGATGCCGAACCAGCCGTGCGGGATGTAGTACACGCCATCGGGCTTCCTCTCGAAACGCGTCAATCGCAAGCCCCACCAGCCCAGGGCGACGCCGGCGACCAGGCCGCCCACATCCGCGGCCAGGGCCGACGGGCTGCGCAGCGAAATCGCCAGGAACATCGCGCCCACGACGGCCAGTATCACCACGCGCGCGAACATCCGCCCTTCGTGCACCCGTTGCCGACCGAACAGGCGACGGAAGCGGCGGTAATAAACCAGCAGGATCAGCGGGACGCCGACGGCGATCGAAAGCGCTTGCGGAGAGAGGGTCATGGCATGTGCCCGGGATGAGTGGCGATCGCTCCGATCGCGGCCCGGCGACTGGCCTTCGCGCGCCGGGTTCTGGAAACTACCCGCGCATTCTAGACCGGCAGGTCCTCGCACCTGGAGTTACATCTGTCACCCCGCGCGCCTTCATCCCGCGCGGTGTATAAGGGCGGCTGGCCACCGCGGAGCGGCACCATGCGCAAACCGGCAACGATCGTCTCGACGTGCGCGTCTTTCGGCGTCGCGTTACTGGCGTCGGCCCTCCTGCTCGCCGCCTGCGCACCGGCGCCGATCTACAAGCCGGATGCATCGGTGGTCGCGGCCACGCCAGCCCAGGTCGCGGCGGCGCCGGAGCATTTCCAGAATGCGCAGGTGATCTGGGGCGGGCGCGTGGTGGCGGTGCGCAACTTCCCCGACCACAGCGAAATCGAGTTGCTGGCTTATCCGCTGGACTCCTCGCAACGCCCGCGCCTGAAGGAGCCGGCCGCCGGGCGCTTCATCGCGTTGATGCCGGGCTATGTGGAGGGCATGGATTACCCCGATGGCGCGCCGATGACGCTGCGCGGCACGCTCCAGGGCGTGCGCAGCGGCAAGGTGGGCGAAGCGGACTACGCATTCCCGCTGGTTGCCGTGGCGCAGTCGCACCGCTGGACCGCGCGGGAGATGGCGCAGGGCCACCCGCACTTCAGCTTCGGCGTGGGGGTCGGCGTGATCGGCGGGATCCACTGACTGCAGGGGATGGGGGGCGTGTAGCGAGGGCGTTCTGATCCAGAGCGGGATTGGGGGGGTAGCGGGGGCGCGAAAGCCGATTCGTTTCGCACCCGTGACATGTGGCGAGAAGGCCTCGCTTTGCTGTTACGTATCAGGCTCGCCCCAGGACCGGCGATCCTGGCGCCCCCGCTACCCGATCCCAATCTCCCGCTCGGTGCGCCACTGAACGACCCGTTCGCCACCAACCCTTCGCTACTCGCCCCTAGTCACTCTCGTCCGCTTCGAAGAAGCTCCAGCGCACCATCGGGAATTCTTCCCGCAGTTCGCGTTCGACGCGATTGACGGCCGCGACCAGCTCGTGCGCGCTGCCGCCGGTATCGCTGGCGCGCATGCGCGCCTTGGTCGCCAGCATGATGTCCGGGCCCAGTTGCAGCGTGACCATGTGATAGAGCCTGCTCACCTCGGGATGGCGTTCGATGAAGCCGCGCAAATCCGCGCGCACCGCAGGCTCCGCGCTGGAGCCGACCAGCAGCGCCTTCACCTCGATGGCAACCAGGATCGCCACGACCACCAGCAACGCGCCGATCGCCAGCGAGCCGATGGCATCGAAAACCGGATTGCCGGTGAGGAGTGTGGCGCTCACCGCGACCAGCGCGAAACACAGGCCGACCAGCGCGGCCATGTCCTCCCCCAGGATCACCAGCAATTCGCTGGAACGGCTGATCCGGAACCAGCGCCACAACGGCATCGCGCCGCGCGCCTTGTTGATCTCGCGCAACGCACCATGCATGGACACGCCTTCGGCCACGATGCCGAACACCAGCACCAGGATCGCCAGCCACGGCATCGCCAGCGGCTCGGGCTGGCCCAGTTTGCGGAAGCCTTCATAGAGCGACACCACGCCCCCCACCGAGAACAGCAGGATCGCCACCAGGAACGACCAGAAGTACAGCGCGCTGCCTTCGCCCAGCGGATGCTCGACCGATGCCGGCCGGCGCGCCTGCCGCATGCCGAGCAGCAGCAGGCCCTGGTTGCCGCAGTCCGCCAGCGAATGCACCGCTTCCGAAAGCATCGAGCCGGAACCGGTCAGCAGCGCGGCGACAAGCTTGCACAGGAAGATCGCGAAATTGGCGCCGAGCGCCAGCAGCACCGCGCGCAGGGAATGCGGCTCATTCGTGTCGTGGGTCATGCACCCTCATCCGGATTCCATTCGCGCCGGCGCGAACGACGTCGCAGCATTTTGTCACGCGACTTCGGCCCTGGCCGTCAGCGGCGCAAGCCCGACTTCGCGACGCCCGGAACACCCCGGGCCTCCACGAGTGTAACCTCCCGCGTCGCGCTAAAATAAGCGGTTCCATTCCCCCTGCTGGCCGCGCACCGCGTCCGGCAGCGCCTTGCATTGCCTTGAAGCTCCCATGACGTCGTTCCAGCCTCCCCTCCCGCCGCTGCCGCGCAGCGCCAACCAGCGCAGGGCCTGGGCGCCGCCCGCGGGTTCTTCGCTTGCGCTGCTGCTCACCGAGGTCGCGCACTCGCACGCGGGCATGGTGGTGGCGATCGCGCGCGACACGCACGCGGCGCGCAACCTGGAAGACGAACTGCGCGTGTTCGCAGGCGAGCTCCCGGTGCTGCATTTCCCGGACTGGGAAACCCTGCCCTACGATCTGTTCGGGCCGCACCCGGAAACCGTTTCGCAACGCATCGCAACGCTGTATCGCCTGCCCAGCGTGCGCCGCGGCGTACTGGTCGTGCCGGTCGCCACGCTGATGCAGCGCTTGGCACCCCGCACGCACATCGCAGGCTCGGGCCTTTCCATCGCGCGCGGCCAACGCTTCGACATGGCCGACGAACAGCGTCGGCTGGAAGCGTGCGGCTACCGGCACGTGCCGCAGGTCAACGAGCCTGGCGATTTCGCCGTGCGCGGCGCGCTGATGGACATCTTCCCCATGGGTACGCGCGAGCCGTACCGCATCGAACTGCTCGACGAGGACATTGATTCGATCCGCAGCTTCGATCCGGAAACGCAACGCTCGCTGCAACAGGTGGACGCGGTCGAGCTGCTGCCCGCGCGCGAATTCCCGCTGACCGACGAGGCGACCAAGGCTTTCCGCGATCGCCTGCGCGAGCGCTTCCCGATTGACGTGCGCCGCTGCCCGCTCTACCAGGACATGAAAGCCGGCGTGTCGCCGGCCGGCATCGAGTACTACCTGCCGCTGTTCTTCGAAAAGACCGAAACGCTGTTCGACTATCTGTCGCAGGACGCGCTGTTCGTGATGGGCGAAGGTGCGCTGGATGCGGCCGACCACTTCTGGAAACAGACCGGCGAGCGTTACGAGCAGCGCGCGCACGACGTCGAGCGGCCGATCCTGCCGCCGATGGATCTGTACCTGCCGCCGCAAGCCCTGCGCGAGCAGTTGAACAAGGTGTTGCGGGTGGATCTGGACGCCTCCGACCCGCGCGCGGCCGACACCGGCACGCGCGCGGCACCGGACCTGCGCGTGCGCGGCGATCACCGGCATGGCTCGTTCTCGCAACGGTTGCGCGAATACCTCGACGAGCATGGCGGCGAACGCGTGCTGATCGCGGCCGATTCGGCCGGCCGGCGCGAGGCGCTGCTGGAACAGTTTGCGGCGGCGGAGTTGCGCCCCCTGGCGATCGCCTCGTGGGCCGAGTTCACGAGGTCCGAGCCCTCTCCCCCGGCCACTTCTGCCGGGGGAGAGGGCGCGAAGCGCGGCTCGGGGGCGCCGCGCTTTGCCATCACAGTCGCCCCGCTGGAACGCGGTTTCCTGCTGCGGGAGCCACGGATCGCGGTATTCACCGAGCGCGAGCTGATCGGCGAACGTGCACGCACTGAACGCAGGCGCCGCGCCAGCGAACGCGATCCCGAAGCGATCGTGCGCGACCTGTCCGAACTCGCCATCGGCGCGCCGATCGTGCACGTGGATCATGGCGTCGGCCGTTACCTCGGCCTGGTCACCCTGGACGTCGGCAACATGCCCGGCGAATTCCTGGCGATCGAATATGCCAAAGGCGCCAAGCTGTACGTGCCGGTCGCGCAGTTGTCGCTGGTCAGCCGCTACTCGGGCGCAGCGCCGGAGCTGGCGCCGCTGCATTCGCTGGGCGGCGACGCTTGGGAACGCGCCAAGAAGAAGGCCGCCGAGAAGGTGCGCGATGCCGCGGCCGAACTGCTGGCGATCCACGCGCAGCGCGCTTCGCGACCGGGCGTGGCGTTCCAGATCGATCGCGCGATGCTTGGCCAGTTCGCCGACGGTTTCCCGTTCGAGGAAACGCCCGACCAGCAGGCCGCGATTGATGCGGTATTGGGAGATCTCGCCTCGCCTCGACCGATGGATCGCGTGGTATGCGGCGACGTCGGCTTCGGCAAGACCGAGGTCGCGCTGCGCGCCGCGTTCGCGGCCGCGACCGCGGGCAAGCAGGTCGCGCTGCTGGTGCCGACCACCCTGCTCGCGCAGCAGCATTACGACAACTTCCGCGATCGCCTGGCCGATTTCCCGGTGCGCGTCGAACTGCTGTCGCGCTTTCGCTCGAAGAAGGAAAGCACCGAAGCCCTGAAGAAACTCGCCGAGGGCAAGGTGGACGTGGTGATCGGCACCCACAAGCTGTTGCAGCCGGACGTGAAGTTCAAGGACCTCGGGCTGGTTATCGTTGACGAGGAACACCGCTTCGGCGTCCGCCACAAGGAGCAGTTGAAAAAACTTCGCGCGGAGGTGGACCTGCTCACGCTCACCGCCACGCCGATCCCGCGCACGCTCAACATGGCGATGAGCGGGCTGCGCGACCTGTCCATCATCGCCACCCCGCCGGCGCACCGAATGGCGGTGAAGACGCTGGTGGCGCAATACGATCCGGCGCTGGTGCGCGAGGCGTTCCAGCGCGAGCTCTCGCGCGGCGGCCAGGTTTACTTCCTGCACAACAGCGTGGACACCATCGAGCGCACCGCGCGCGAGCTGGAGCAACTGGTGCCGGAGGCGCGCATCCGGATCGCGCACGGCCAGATGCCCGAACGCGAGCTGGAACAGGCGATGCTGGATTTCCACCGCCAGCGTTTCAACGTGCTGGTGTGCACCACCATCATCGAGTCCGGCATTGACGTGCCGACCGCCAATACCATCATCATTGACCGCGCCGACCACTTCGGCCTGGCGCAGTTGCACCAGTTGCGAGGTCGCGTCGGCCGTTCGCACCACCGGGCCTACGCCTACCTGATCGTGCCCGACCGCAAGGCCATGACCGCCGATGCCGAGAAACGCCTGGACGCGCTCGCCGCGCTGGAGGAACTCGGCGCCGGCTTCACCCTTGCCACGCACGACCTCGAAATCCGCGGTGCCGGCGAACTGCTGGGCGAAGAGCAATCCGGGCAAATCCAGGAGATCGGCTTTTCGCTGTACACCGAGCTGCTGGACCGCGCGGTGCGTGCATTGAAGAGCGGCAAGGTGCCGGATTTCGAGCTCAGCAGCGAACACGAGACCGAAATCGAGCTGCACGTGCCGGCTCTGATCCCCGACGACTACCTGCCCGACGTGCACGCGCGCCTGACGTTGTACAAGCGCATCGCCGGCGCGCGCGACGACTTCGCGCTGCGCGAGTTGCAGGTGGAGATGATTGACCGCTTCGGCCTGCTGCCGGCCCAGGTCAAGAACCTGTTCGCGATCGCGGCGCTGAAGCTGCGCGCCACGCCAATGGGCATCCGCAAGCTCGATCTCGGGCCGAACGGCGGACGCGTGATCTTCCGCGACAAGCCGGACGTCGAACCAATGACGATCCTGCGCCTGATCCAGAAGCAGCCGCG
Source organism: Rhodanobacteraceae bacterium (assembly GCA_036380855.1). Taxonomy (GTDB): domain Bacteria; phylum Pseudomonadota; class Gammaproteobacteria; order Xanthomonadales; family Rhodanobacteraceae; genus 66-474. The sequence continues at coordinate 5,495 of DASVDY010000040.1, read as the reverse complement.
CGTCTACAAGCTGGACGGTCAGGACAAGCTGCGCGTCTTCCTGGAGCTGCCCGACGCGGCCGAACGCCTGCGCACTGCGGAACAATTGCTGGATGCACTGGCCGTGAAGGCGAAAGCGGCTTGACGACGTAGCCAGGATGGCACCCGCGCCGCGGCGGAATCCGGGAGGCCGCGCAAACCCGTCCCGGATTCCGCTACGCTTCATCCGGGCTACTTGCCGGTTTCCCCGAGCTGCAGGCGAACCCATTCGACGACTCGACCCCGCTGCAGGACATTCCGGGCCGCTGGCTTTTATCGCTTGAACGAATGATCCCCGATTTCCGCGACTACGCAGCCAACGAACGCACCTACCTCGCCTGGGTGCGCACGGCGATCACGATCATGGCATTCGGGTTCCTGGTCGAACGTTTCGACCTGTTCCTCGCCTATCTCGCGCGTTCGACCTCGAATGACGCGACCGTGGCGGGCGCAGCGGCTGCGGCGACCCACCACCTGCACGCCGCGCAGGTGGTCGGGTTGGCCCTGATCGCACTCGGGATCGTGATCATCATCGGTGCAACGGTACGCTTCCTGCACCACCGCCGGTGCATCGGAAGCGAATCCCGGGTCGGCTATGGCAGCGCGCTGGGCGACGGGCTGCTGGCGCTTCTGCTGGTCTGCTTCGCGGCGTTCCTCGCGATCTACGTTTACCACCAGGCCGTCTCCATCGGGTGACCGCGGTTCGGTCGCCCGACTTCGCGCACTGGCGTCGCGCGATGCCGCGTGCTTGGATTCGGGTTTCCGCCGAGGAACCCCGACATGACCGGTACGCCCGCCTTCTCCATCGTCCGCGCCACGCCCGCCGACCTCGATGCGCTGGCGCCGCTGTTCGACGGCTACCGCATGTTCTACGGCAAGCCGTCCAATGTCGCGGTGGCGCGCGCATTCCTGCAGGAACGATTGGACAACGATGAGTCGGTGATCTTCCTGGCGCGGGAGGGGGATGGAAGCGTGCTGGGTTTCACGCAGCTGTATCCGTGCTTCTCTTCCGTTTCGGCCCGGCGGTTGTGGATCCTCAACGACCTGTTCGTGTCGCCGGCTGCACGCCGGCGCGGTGTGGCCAAATCACTGCTGCGACGCGCGCGCGAGCACGGCCTCGAAACCGGCGTGATCCGGCTGACGCTGCAGACCGGGCACGACAACGCCCAGGCGCAGGCGCTGTACGAATCGCTCGGCTGGGTGCGCCAGGAGGGCATGTACGAATACGCTCTTGAACTGTAGGGCGGGTCTTGACCCGCCATTGGCGTGCTGCCGCCATGGGCGTGTTGCCGCCATTCGCCGTCCTGATTCATCGGCGCGGTGGCAAGTTGGAACCCGCCGTACAGGAGGAGCCTGGGCGATGGCGGGTCAAGACCCGCCCTACAAAGCCCTGCGCGAATGGCGGGTTCCCGCCTACGCTTTGCCGCGGACGCTCTCGATCCTGCGCGACTTGCGACGCTGGTAGACGAACACGTTCGCCGGCGGCACGTTGCGCCAGGCCAGGCCGGCGCGATGCGCTTTCAGCTGCAACTGGTCGAGCAGTTCGCGCGATACCGGGCTCAGCGGCCCGTAGGTGAACTGGATGAAGCGACCCTGCGGCCCCAGCACTTCGAACGCCGACTGCAGGATCTCGCGCTGGGCCGCGCGCGACATGTAAAGCAGCCCCAGCCCGCTGACCACCGCATCCACCTTGCCGTTCTCGTCGAGAACGCCGCAACGCTCCGCGATCTCGTGCACCTGCCGTGCGTCGCCCTGCTCCACGTGTGCGCCCGGGAAGCGATCGCGCAGGTATTGATGGAGCGCCTCGTTGAGTTCGACGACCAGAAGGTTGCGTGGCGGGATGCCATGTTCAAGCAGCGCGCGGGTGAAAGCCCCGGTGCCGCCGCCCAGCTCGATGACGCGCTGTGCGCCGGACGGAAGCTGCTCCATCATCAGCGAAGCGAGTTGCCGGCCCGAGGGCGAAACGGCGGCCATCGCAAACGGGTTGCGCAGCCACTCGCGGAAAAAGGTGAGCGCCGGGTTTCCTTCCACGGCCAGTCCGGCGGAACCGTTGCGGGAATGAGGCTGGGTCATGTCCGGCGCGTTTTAGCACAATCCCTGTTAGGAACATTGTAAGCGGCGGTTGAAACGAAGCGGGCGGCGCTCCGCGCCGCCCGATCTGCGTCAAGTCCCCCAATCAGTGATGCCAGCCATCATCATCGTCGCGGTGCCGCCAACGATGGTCGCGGTCGCGCCAGCGCCAGTCGTCGCGGTCGCGATGGTGGTGGTAGTAGCCGCCGCCGTAATAGCCGCCGTAGTACACCGTCCCGTAGGCCGGATAGGCGTCGTAATACACGGGAGCCGGATTGTAGTAGTACGTCGGCGCGGCGTAATAGCTCGGGTAGTAGGAGTAATACGCCGGCGGATAGTACGCGCCGCCGTAGTAGCAGTTGACGCAGTTGTTGTAGCCGACGCTGTAACCCGGGCCGTAGAAGCCCAGGCCGATGCTCACGTGGCTGCGCGCGAAGGCGGCGGGAGCCGCCACGGCGCCGGCCAGCAGCAGGCCCGCTGCGAGGAAACTGCGACGAAGGATTCGGGTTTTCATGATCGCCTCCGAAGCGTGGATGCTTCGGGGGCATCTTCCGGCCGGGGCGATGAATCGGTACTGAGCGCAGGACTCCGATCCGCACCGCAAACTTGTTCAGTTGCGCAGTTTCAGAAGCCAGCAGCCATGGATGTCCGGCCGCCGCGAGAAATCGGGCGGGATACTGGCGCGGGTGAGGTCCTCGATCACTAAGCGTTCGCTAAGCGATGCATCGAGCCTGAACCGCCGCGCGTTGTTGGAGAAGACGATCGCGCCGTGCGGTTCCAGGCGCTCCGCGCACGATTCCAGCAAGGCGACGTGATCGCGCTGCACGTCGAAATCCTGCGCGCGCTTTGAATTCGAAAATGTCGGGGGGTCCACGTAGATCAACCCGTAGCGGCCATGATCGGCACGCAGGAAGGCGAACGCATCCGCCTGCGCCAGCTTGTGGCGCGCGCCGCCGAAACCGTTGAGATCGAGATTGCGCGAGGCCCATTCCAGGTACGTGGCCGAGAGATCCACGCTCACGGTTTCACTGGCGCCGCCGGCCGCGGCATACACGCTGGCCGTGCCGGTGTAGGCGAACAGGTTCAGGAAACGCTTGCCGCGCGCGAGCTCGCGCAATTTCGCACGCACGATGCGGTGGTCGAGAAACAGTCCGGTGTCCAGATAGTCGAGCAGGTTCACCTCGAAGCGCAGCCCGCCCTCTTCCACGATCAATGCTTCGCCGCGCGCATCCAGCTTGCCGTACTTCGAGCCGCCCTTGCCGCGCCGGCGCACCTTCAATGCGATGCGCTCGCGCGGAACGTCCAGCGCCTCGCCCGCCGCGCGCAGCAGGTCGCGCAGGCGGGTGCGCGCGGCGTTCGCATCCACCGTCGCGGGCGCGGCGTATTCCTGCACGTGCAGATACGACAGTTCCTCGCGGCCATTCGCGGGACGTCCCCGGTACACGTCAATCGCGGCGGCATATTCGGGCAGGTCGGCGTCGTATACGCGAAAACAACCGATGTTCTCGCGCGCCAGGTATTTCTTCAGGTTGCGAAGGTTCTTGAGGATGCGATTGCGCACCATCTCGCCGCCGGGCGAGAGCGGCTTGCGCACGGCCTCGACCGCTTCGCGCGCGAGGATTTCTGCGATCAGCAACTCGCAGGGGATCGCGCCGTTGTAGAGCACGTACCGTTTGTCCACGCGCAGGCCCAGTGCATGGGCAGGATCTTCGTCCTCGCGTTCGGGGCGTGCGACCAGCACCGCCGCGCGCCAGCCGGCGAAGTCTTCGCGCAGGCGCGTGCCGAGCGTGCGATAGAGGCCTGGCAATTCCTTGCGCTCGCCCATGCGCTCTCCGTAGGGCGGGTTGGTGATCAGCAGGCCCGTTTCGTATCCGGACGGCCGCTGCATGTGCGCGACATCATGCCGCTGCAACTGCACGAAACCCGCTACGCCGGCGCTCTGCGCGTTCTTCTTGGCGACCTCGATCATCAGCGGCGCGGCGTCGCTGCCGAAGAAGCACGCGCGCAGGTCGCGCAAGCCTTGCTGCGCACGTGCTTGTGCCTCGTCGTGCAGCACCTGCCAAAGCGCGGCATCGTGACCGCGCCAGGCGAGGAAGCCGAAATGATCGCGCTGCAGGCCGGCCGCGACATCCGCCGCCATCAGCGCACCCTCGATCAGCAGCGTGCCCGAGCCGCACATCGGATCCAGCAGCGCGCCACCTTGCGCGTAGATTTCCGGCCAGCGCGCGCGCAACAGCATCGCCGCGGCAAGGTTCTCCTTCAGCGGCGCCTCGCCCTGGTCGCGGCGCCAGCCGCGCCGGTGCAGCGGTGCGCCGGAAAGGTCGAGCGAAAGCGTGGCGCGGTCCCTGTGCAGGCGCAGGTTGAGGCGTATCGCCGGGCGCTCGAGCGCGATGTCCGGACGCATGCCGAAGCGCTCGCGGCACTGGTCCACGATCGCGTCCTTGACCCGCAGCGTCGCGTAGTGGCTGTGCGTGATCGCGCTCTGCGCGACCGAGGCGTCAATCGCCAGCGAGGCGTCCGGCGCGAAATGCTGCGACCAGTCCACCGCCTGCACGCCGGCGTAAAGCGCGTCCGGATCCGCCGCGTCGAATTCGGCAAGCGGCAACAGCACGCGGCTGGCGATCCGCGAATGCAGGCAGGCGAGATACGCGTGCTTCAACTCGCCTTCGAACTGCACGCCCGCCAGTACTTCGCGCGCGCCCGCGCCCAGCGCGACGAGCTCGTCGCGCAGCAGGTATTCCATCCCTTTCGGGCACGACGCGAAGAACGCGGTCATCAGGGTCTGTCGGCCCCGGGCAGCCATTCGAGGAACAACCGGAACTGCTGCGCGACCTGCGCGACGTGGCTGGCCAGGCGATGCTCGTCCGGCAACAGCAGCGTCGGGATACCGCGCGTCTGGGCGAAGGCCGCGGCCGCGGATGCCGGGCACAATTCATCGTTGAACCCGTGCACCAGCATCGCCGGCACGTTCGCCATGTCAAAGCGTTCCGACCAGCGCGGGATCATGGTGGGCAACGCCATCAGGAACACACCGGCGCACGGCACTTTCAGGGAAGCCAGGCCGGACACGAACGCGCCCATGCTCGATCCGGCGAGCACCAGCGGCGGCTGGGTCGTGTGCGCCGTGGCGACCAGCTTCTCGACGCGCGGCTGCACAGACCCGGCATGGCCGAGTTTGTCTTCCTCGCGATAGTCCGGACGCAACGCGCGCCAGCCGAGCTGCTCGGCCACCTCGGCGAGCACGCTGACCTTGGTCGCGTCCGGTCCGCTGTCGGAGCCATGGGAAAGAATGACGGTGCCGGGCATGGGAATCGGGAATCGGGAATCGGGGATCGGACAAGCATAGCAACCGCCTCATGGCCCGTCCCCAGCCCCCAGCCCCTAGCCCCAGTCCCCAGTCCCCCAGT
>DASVDY010000039.1:0-3915 GCA_036380855.1 Rhodanobacteraceae bacterium | reverse complement strand
GTCGGCGAGGATGCGGCGCGGCTGAGCTACATCGCGGAAGTCGCGCTCGGCAAGGACGCCGCCGGCCTGCCAGCCGGCCTGCCCTTGCATGCGGACCTGCCCGGGGCCGCGAAATGAACGCGGCGGAGCAAGAAGGTTTCGCGATCCGCGCCCGTGGCCTGAGCAAGCGCTTCGGCCACCTGCAGGCCGTGGACCGCGTGGACCTCGATGTTCCCGCGCGGCACGTCTACGGCTTCCTGGGCCCCAACGGCTCGGGCAAGTCCACCACCATCCGCATGTTGTGCGGATTGCTCACGCCCAGCGAGGGCGAGATCGAAGTGCTCGGGTTGAGCATCCCCGCGCAGGCGGATGCGTTGCGCAGCGAGGTCGGCTACATGACCCAGCGCTTCTCGCTGTTCGAGGATCTTTCCGTACGCGAGAACCTGGAGTTCCTCGCCGCGATCCACGATTTCCCGCGACGGCGCGCGCGCACGCGCGTGGACGAACTGGTCGAGGAATACGATTTCGCCGATCGCCAGAAGCAGCTCGCGGGCACGATGAGCGGCGGCCAGAAGCAGCGGCTGGCGCTGGCCGGCGCGGTGATCAACGAACCGGAACTGCTGTTCCTCGATGAGCCGACCAGTGCGGTGGATCCGGAGTCGCGCCGCGATTTCTGGGAGAAACTGTTCGAGCTGGCCGATGCCGGCACCACGATCCTGGTTTCCACGCACCTGATGGACGAAGCCGAGCGTTGCCACCGGCTGGCGATCCTCGATCACGGGAAACTCGTCGCCGACGGCACGCCGGGCGAGCTGGAAAGGCAATTGGAAGGTCGCACGCTGCTGGTGGAAGCGCGCGACCCGCGGCGGGCGCAGCAGCGCATCGCGGGCCTTGCAGGGGTGATGAGCGTGGCGCAGGTCGGCAATTCGTTGCGCGTGCTGCTCGCGCCGGACAGCGACGCGGCCGGGCGCATCCGCGAGGCGCTGGCCGAGGCGGAGGGCGGGGCTGTCGTCCAGGCGGCTGCGCCGAACCTGGAAGACGTGTTCGTGTCGGCCACGGCGCTCGGCGCCGACGAGCGCAGGCGCGCGGCATGAACGTGCGCAGGCTCGGCGCGATCATGCTGAAGGAGTTGCGGCAGTTGCGCCGCGACCGCGTCACGCTGGCGATGATCGTGCTGATGCCCGTGATGCAACTGGTCCTGTTCGGCTATGCGATCAATTTCAACGTGCGCGGCCTGGAGGCCGGAATCGCCGACCAGGCCAACACCAGCGGCTCGCGCGCGCTGGTGATGGACATGCTGGCGACCGATGTCGTCAAACCCGTGCTGGTCGCGCGAACACCGCAGGAATTGATGGCCGCGCTGCGCCGCGGCGAGATCAGCGTCGGCATCGCGATCCCGCCGGACTTCGAGCAACGCCGCGCGAGCGGGCGCACCGCCGCGCAAATCCTGGTGGACGGCAGCGACACCGCGGTGTTGAGCGCCGCTTCGCAACTGGCGCAGGTGCCGCTGGACAGTGCCGCACCGGACCTGCGCGCGCCGGCGCGCAGCACGCCGGCCGATGCTCCGATCAGCGTGGTCGGTTTCTACAACCCGCAGCGGCGCACCGCCGTGAACGTGGTGCCCGGCCTGATCGGGATCATCCTGACGATGACGATGGTGATGTTCACTTCGATTGCGATCGTGCGCGAACGCGAGCGCGGCAACATGGAACTGCTCATCGCGACGCCGCTCACGAGCGGCGAGCTGATGATCGGCAAGGTGCTGCCGTATGCGGTGATCGGCGTGATCCAGACCACGCTGGTGCTGCTGTTGGGGGTGTGGCTGTTCCAGGTGCCGATCCGCGGCTCGCTGCTCGCCGTCTATGCCGCGGCGGTGCTGCTGATCCTGGCGAACCTCGCGCTGGGGCTGATGATCTCCAACAAGGCGCAGTCGCAGTTCCAGTCCATGCAATTGACCATGTTCGTGTTCCTGCCCTCGATCCTGCTCACCGGGTTCGTGTTCCCGTTCGCCGGCATGCCGTGGCCTGCGCAGTGGCTCGCGGAAATACTGCCGCTGACGCACTTCCTGCGCCTGATCCGCGGGGTGATGCTGCGCGGCGCCGGCCTGGCGGAGATGTGGGTCGAGATCGCCGCGCTTGCGGCCTTCATCGTGGTGGCGATGGGCGTGGCGATCGCGCGATTCCGCAAGACGCTGGATTGAGGCAGGGCGGGCCTTGGCCCGCCATCGTGGCATCAGAATGTGATCGCGGCGGGTCAAGACCCGCCCTACGCAACTCAACTCAACGGAGCGATGCGTCCGCGCAACGAATTCGTCAGTGCCGCGGTGATCGTGACGTCCACGAACCGGCCGATCATGCGCGGGTCGCCGGGGAAATTCACCGGGCGCATGTTCTCGGTCTTGCCGGTGAGTTCGTTCGGATTGCGTGCGCTCGGGCCGGTGACCAGCACCCGCTGCACGCTGCCGATCATCCCCTCGCTGATCTTCGCGGCGTGCGCATTGATGGTCGCCTGCAGGCGTTCGAGGCGCGCGTGCTTCACGGCATCGGGCGTATCGTCGTGCAGGCTGGCGGCCGGCGTGCCGGGCCGGCGCGAATAGATGAAGGAGAACGACTGGTCGAAGCCGACGTCTTCGATCAGCTTCATCGTCGCGTCGAAATCCGCGTCGGTTTCGCCGGGGAAGCCGACGATGAAATCCGAGGACACTGAAATATCCGGCCGCACGGCGCGCAGCTTGCGGATCTTCGCCTTGAATTCCAGCGCGGTGTAGCCGCGCTTCATCGCCGACAGCACGCGGTCGGAACCGGATTGCACCGGCAGGTGCAGGAAGTTCGCGAGCTTCGGCACGTCGCGGTAGGCCGCGATCAGCGAGTCGGAAAATTCCAGCGGGTGCGAGGTGGTGAAGCGGATGCGGCCGATCTCGTCCAGTTGCGCGATCGCGCGGATCAGCAGCGCGAGATCGGCGATGCCGCCGTCGTGCATCGGCCCGCGATAGGCATTGACGTTCTGGCCGAGCAGGTTGATTTCCCTGACACCCTGTTCGGCGAGCGCGGCCACTTCCGCCAGCACGTCGTCGAAAGGCCGCGAGATTTCCGTGCCGCGCGTGTAGGGCACCACGCAGAACGAGCAGTATTTCGAGCAGCCTTCCATGATCGAGACGAACGCGCTCGGGCCTTCCGCGCGCGGTTCGGGCAGGCAGTCGAACTTCTCGATCTCCGGAAACGAAATGTCCACCTGCGGCGCGCCGGTAGCGCGACGCGCCTCGATCAGTTGTGGCAGGCGGTGCAGGGTCTGCGGGCCGAACACCAGGTCCACGTGCGGCGCGCGCTTCACGATCGCCTCGCCTTCCTGGCTCGCCACGCAGCCGCCCACGCCTATCAGCACCTGCGGGTTGGCGGCCTTCAGTTCCTTCCAGCGGCCGAGCTGCGAGAACACCTTCTCTTGCGCCTTCTCGCGGATCGAACAGGTGTTCACCAGGATCACGTCGGCTTCCGCCTCGTTCTCCGTGAGTTCCAGGCCGTGCGCCTCGGCCAGCACGTCGGCCATGCGCGAGCTGTCGTACTCGTTCATCTGGCAGCCGTGGGTCTTGATGAACAACTTGCCGGACATGGCACTTCGCTGGGAATGAGGCGGGGTTCGCTAGTTTAAGGCCGCAGGCCCTGGCGGTCAGCCGCATTTGCGGAGCCGGCCACAAAAGGCCGCTTGGCATCACCTGCGGGCGGGCGCAAACTTGGACGCCATGGGGATCGCCATGCCCAACGGGGAAGCGGGCGGCCGTCGCGCGCGGTCGGCCTTCACGCGGATTCCGTTCGGGATGCGGGCGGCGCTCGCGCTGCTGCTCGGCGGGGCCTTCGCATTGCCCGCGCATGCCGCCGCGCTGTATCGCTGCAACGGGAGCCAGGGCGAGACGGTCTTCACCAGCCATCCTTCCGAATACCA
>DASVDY010000038.1:0-7560 GCA_036380855.1 Rhodanobacteraceae bacterium | reverse complement strand
TGGAACGCCTCGCCCGTTGTGGGCAGGAGGGCGCGAAAGAGTGGTGCGGAGATAGGCACCATATCAACGGCATATGTTGTTGTTTTTTCGGCACATGTAGCGCGGGTCGTCGCACTTATACCCCCAAATGTACCCCCAGATTGGCCGCGCTTGGCGTCGTGTTGGCGTGGCTCGCTGGCATGGGCAGCGCCACCCAAACCTGTACCGATTTCCCGGCGCGCTCGTGGATCGCAGGCTAGCCGGTCCCCTGCCGTTTTGGCGCAGGCCGAGCATGCGATTCAAGACGCTCTAGCTCAAGCGAGCCAGCCGCATCGCGCGCGTGCGGTCCCCAGGCACCGGAGTTTTCCGGATCAGTCGGCGGCCTACGTAGCCTCGCGCGCGTGCGCGCGCGTGTAGTCCTCCGAAAACGGGCCGCCCCGCTCGCCGGCCTTCCTTTGGTGCCGACCATTTGCTGATTTCGCACCAAGCGGGAGATTTTCTGCGCGTGCGAGTGCAGTCGGTTTCGGAAGCAAGGGCCGCCAGGCTTTGCACGCCCCCCCCGGTGGTGGTGCGCACGCGAGTCCGCGTCCTGCGCGCGCTCCGCACAGCGGATGGCCTCCGCAACCTTACGATTTGCTAATAGCCGCGTCCTGCGCGCGCTCCGCACAGCGTCGCCAAGCCACTGATTCAACCGGCTGGCTTGGGGCTAACTTGGGGTCGCGTCCAGGTCCGTTGCGCGCGCCGATCAAGTCTTTCTGACTCAAGGGTCCGGCTGCCTCGCGCGCGCGTGTAGTTGTGCGAAAACGGGTCGGCCGTCGCCTTGCCGGCTGCGGGCACGAAAACGGTTTTTCCAACCTGACAGCGGAGAAAAACGGGCACGCCGAGCGGTCACGGATGGGGCGCGCCAGGGATTCGATACCCCCTGCCGGTGGCGACGCTGCGCGGAAGCCCCGCGCTCCTGCGCGCCGTTTGAAAGAACGCCGCACTTTATTCCGGAAGCTCGGCAGCGCCCGCCAACACCAGCGCGTCGATCACGGCGGAATAGTCGCCGCCTGCGAACGGCCCGCAGCGCGCATCAATCACGGCTTGCGCTTCCGCGCCGGGGTGGTAGTCGATCCGCCGCAGGCTGGCGCGGCGTTCGCGCTGCTGTTCCAGCTTGCGTGCCTTCCGCCACGCCTGCCAGTCGGCCACGTCGGCGGCGGTCGCAACAGGTTGTCCGGGTGTCCAGGTCATGGGGCCGGCTCGCTGCTCTCTGCTGTTCTCAACGCGGCGGGTTTCCAGTCGGCGCAGCCGTGGCGCTGGTGCGGATAGCGGCCCAGGTGGCCGGCAGCGCAGGTGCCGATGCCCTCGGCTTGTGTGCCGGCAGCAGGCCGCCAGTGCGCGCAGGTGGCGCAGGCGACGGACGGACGCGGCAGCGGCACGCCGGCCCGACGGGTCAGACACCACGGGCAGCCCAGCACGATGGACGGCGCGCCCGGCCACAGCAGCACGGGGCCGCAGCGGCGGCAGTAGGCCGGTTGCGTCCAGTCCCTCGGCACGCGACCCCGCGCGCGGTCGGCGTCGGCCTCGATCATGCGGGCGTAGGTCGCCAGTCCGTCATCCGTCCACAGGTGCAGGCCGTCCAGGTCGGCATCCGGCAGGCGGTCGATCAGGTCGGGCGCGATGCCCTCGCGGTCGGCGATGGCGCGCAGGCGCGCGCGTTGCTCGGCCGTCGCCGGAAGGGAATGGGCGCTCGACTCCCTCGCCGCTGGCGGAAAACGGCCATCCGGGTCACTGACAAAACTGACAAAAGGGGGTTTTGTCGGTTTTGTCAGTTCGTCGCCCAGCCCTTTTCCGTTTCGGAGTGCCTGCAAGCGGTCGCGCCAGCTCATCCCCTTGCCCTCCACGCATAGCGGATACTCGGCCGCCCGCTGCCAGGCTCCGGCGGCAGTTCGACAAGGTGGCGATACTCGCTCAACACCTCCAAGGCGTCCGCCGTCGCGTCGGCGTCCAGCCCCGCCCAACCTCGCCGGTACACGTCGCGGGCGGTGAACGTTTCCGGCAGTTCGCGGCGTCGCCTCAGCAGCAGGTGCGCGGCGGTGAGTCCACCATCCGCCAGCGGGGCGTAGATGCGTCGCGCGTGGGTTTCCAGATAGGCGCACCAGTCCAGCGCGCGTGCCATCGCCTCGCCCGTGACGGGGCCGGCACCTTGATCGGCCAGGTGCAGCACCAGGGCCAGACGGCACGCGAGCGCCGGATACTTCGCCAAGTGCGATTCCATATGCGGCGCTTCATTGCCGGACCGCAGGCGGGGCATGAGCTCCTGCTGCCACTCGATCCAAAGCGCGCGCGCTTCATCGCCCAGCGGCAGATAGGGAAGCTCGCACCAGGTATCGCGCACAGCGCCGATGCGGTCCGGGTCCAGCCCGCGCAGGCGGCGAAAGAGCGCCAACGCCTCCCGCTCGGCGGCTTCGTCCGGTGCGCGGTCGCGGTAGCTCCACGAGGCGGGCAAATCCGGGTAAACCGCGAGTTGGAAGCGTTGCATCAAGCCATCGTCGCCCATGCCGCCCCGGACGGCACCGCGCACGTACTCGGCCAGCTTGCCCGGCTGAATGCCGCCCAGCACAGACACAGCGCAGGCTTCGATCCGTACAGTGCCGCGCCCGATGCGGTCCACCACGTAAGGGCCGGTCCCGTTCCAGCATTCCAGCCAAAAGGCGCGGTCGCCTTCGCGGCCCTCACGGTCCAGGCTCGCAAGCCATCCGGTCAGTTCATCGCGCACCATTAGCAGGCCGCGCGGATTGCCGTTCAGCAGTTCGCCGAGCTTTTCTACCGTCGCATCCGCGACCACGATGCGCGGTTCGGCAGGCGCTTCGGCGGCGGGTGCGCTTGCGGTCGCTGCCGCCGCGCGCGCCTTCGCATCATCGCCCGACCGCACCGCATCCTTGATCGCCTTCCGGGCATCCTCGGCGCGGGCCTCCGCAATCAGCCGCTCGGCCTCGTACTCGCGCAGCACTTCCGCATGGCGCTCGGCCTCGTCGGCTTCGATACGGGCCAGCATTCGGCGCGAAGGCGAAAGCGCCGGACTCTTGCCCGCCGACGGCCGGCCTACGGCTGCGCCCCACAGGATCGGCCGCTCAATCCAGCGGTCCGCTTGCTTCGGCCGGACCGCCACGGCGCGGCCAATGGTGGAAGCGAGTGCCACCACGGCAGGCACCGCCAGAAAGTCCAGCGGCACATTCAAGCCCTCGGCCGCATCGGCGCACCAGGCGCGGATACTTTCGGGCAGCATGGCCGCATCGAATGACGTGACCGGCGGCAGCGGGTCGGGCAACGGTTCCGGCTCGCCTTCGATGATCGCCACGGCCTGCGCCTGCACGGGAAGCCCCAGCGCGGCGGCGGCTGTAGCGTCCGGATGCAGCGCGCACCAGTCGGCGGCATCACCCTTGTCGGGCAGGGCGAGCGCGTCGGCGTCGATCATCCGCACCGTGCAGCCCAGCGCGCGCAGCTTGGCGGCGACGGCTTCGGCGTAACGGTGCCCCGGCTCATCGCGGTCGGGCCATACGGTCACGCTGCGGCCGCGCAGCGGCGTCCAGTCCGCCGCGTCGTCCGAGTCCGCGCCGCCGCTGGTAGTGACAACGGCGCCGAGCTTCGCCAGCGCATCGGCGGCTTTCTCGCCCTCGACCACGATCACGGGCGCGGCAGCATCGGATGCGAGCAATTCGGGCAGCCGATACAGCGGCTTTCCCTCGGACGGTGCCGGCGGCTCGCCGGTCACGTAGCCGCTGCCGTTCCAGTGCATCGGGCGCAGCCACTTGCGGCCATCGGAATGTTTCAGCCGGATGCGCCAGCACCACGGCGTGCGGTCGGCCAGGGCGTACAGGTGCAACGCTTCCGGCTTGAAGCCCTCGCGCAGCGCGCGATCCGCCAGGCGGCGCGCAGCGGCTTGCGGGGTTTCGACGGCGTGCGGTTGCGCGTTCATCGCCGCACCTCCCAGGCGCCCAGGCTGCGGCAGGCGCCCTCGAAGTCCAGGTTATCGCGCAGCATCACGAATGCGACGATGCCGGGGCCGCGCGCGCCGCAAGCATGGCAGCGGAAGTGCCCGCCGCGAAGGTTCACGCTCAGGCTCGCGTGCGCGTCATCGTGGAACGGGCAGCGTGCCATCGCCCAGCCGTTGCCGTTCGGCTTGCCGAGCTTGTCCAGGTCCGCGGTGTAGAAGGTCGCGGCACTTGGCAGGCGGTCGCGCCGGAACCGCCCGCGCTGCGCAACGCTGCCGAATACGCTACGATCTTGCTGCGCTCGCCCACGAGTGCCGAAACGCGAAGTCTCCGCGCCCGGTTGCCGCCGGGCGCTTTCGTTTCCGCGGCGCGCGTTCATGCCGCCCGCCCTTCGGCGTCATTCGCCGCCAGCCGGTCGGGCAGAGTCCGCAGGCTTTCCAGGTAGACGTAGCGGCGCGCGCCGATCTTGAAGGTTTGCAGCAGCCCATCGCGGGCCAGTTCAAAGGCGACGCTGCGGCTAATGCCGTGCGCTACACAGGTTTCGACTAGCGGCCCGTAGGCCGGTTCGGTGGTGATGCCCATCGTCTGCCCCGATACCGCACGGATGCGTGCGGCTTCGGGCACAGAATGGAGAAGGCCGATCCAAGTACGGAATCGTTTGATTGTAGAAATACAGCGCGGCGTATCTCTACACTGGCTTGACCTTGCTTCGCCATTTCATCTCAAGTTGATGCACAGCGCCCCCAGTTGTTTTAAAGATCGCTGCCACGCGATCTCGGGCCTCTCGTCTAGATTTCGCCTCTCCATTTGTTCCAACCAAGCGGTATTCCAGCGCCGTGCACCAGTAGATGGTTCGCTGCCGCTCAATATCCTTTGCAGCCTTGTGCGCACCGGCTCCGCCTAGGCTGGGCCGAAGGCCTAGCCCTGCGGCGAGTTTGCTCGGCGACACACGCTGGCCCGCCGCGTGGCGGATTGTGAGCGAGCATTTGTCGAAGTAGGCGAGCACTTCGGGGGCGATCGGCAAATCGTATAAGCGAAGAATGTCGTAGACGCGCCAGGCAAACACCCCCATGCCCGTTGCGCGAAATGCAGATAGCTCCCACTCGGCCCACATGAGGGCGAGATTCTTGCTTGAGCGTATTCGGTCGGCTATGGGTGGGCCGTTGCGAGGAAATAGTTCTGCGAGCAGCTTTGCGTGTAGCGTCACCATCGTGCCTTTATGCTGCCCCCGGTTCAAAAGGGCCAGGATTGCAAACGATGTAATCCCGAGGTTCTTGGTTCCTTTTTCATCCGCTATCCACTCGATCATCGCGCGCACCTTCCCTGCGCCCTTCAAAGGGTCGCCACGGTAACGCGGTGAAGGTGTCCGCGCTTTCGGCCCGTCGGCCTAGCCGTGGCGGTGCCGTCAGCGTGCGGATGCCTGCGCAACTCCGTCGAATATCTCGCGCAGCATTGCGTCGCCTGTCCTGCGTACGCTGTTCGGTTCTAGGTGCAGATCGACAGCAGTGCATCGGGTAAGCCAGCGTGCCAGCGTGGCACGATCCTCGGCAGATTTAAGCTCCATGGCTGCGGCGAAGGCTTCGGCTATGGTCTTTGTTGCCATGATCCCCTCCTTACGCAAGCGCGGTCGGCATGTTGGGTTTTGTCAGGTCGTGGCGGCTGCACGCGCCCGGATTCTAGAGCGCCAGCCCGGCCAATGCCTCGGCGGCGCGCTCGCGTTGCAGGTGGCCGTAGTGCCGCTCGATCATCGCCACGGACGTGCCGGAAACCTGCGCCACGGTCAGCAGGTCAAGGCCGGCGGCGACAAGATCGGTAATCGTGGAGTGCCGCAGGGTGTAAGCGGTGGTGCCTTCGGGCAGCCCGGCCGCGCGCGCGGCATGCTTGATCGGACCTTTCCACGCATCCTTGTCCCACGGCTTGCCGTCCAGGCGCGCAAACAGCGGTGCAGCCGGCAGCTTGTAGCGGGCTTGTTCTTTCAGCAGCGCGGCCGTTTCGTCGGGCAGCAGAATCTTTCGACCCATGCCGGCCTTGTCGCGCTCAATCGCCAGTTCCTTGCGGCGCGGGTCGAAGTCGCTGACACGTAGCGCAGCCAGCGCGCCCGGACGCAACGGCAGCAGGCACAGCCCGCGAGCGAACGCGGCGGCATCGGCGGGCAGGTGGTCCAGCAGGGTGCGGCGTTGCTCGCGGTCCAGGTACAGGTTCCGCCGGCCCTTCGCTTCGGCCGGTTCCAGCGCCTTGCGCCACGCGCGCGCGGTGAGAATCTCGCCCTCATCCAGCGCCAGGTTCAGCGCAGCACGGAAGGGCACCATATCGCGGTTGACGGTGGCGGGCGCGCGGGTGCGCGTGACCTGTCGGCCTTTCTTGCGCCGCGTCACCAGTGCCGGCATGGCTTCCAGCCTTCGCCGCCATGCCCTGACTTGCTTATCGGTCAGCTTGTGCAACGGCACTTTGGCAATCGGATCGTTGTAGACGTAGCGCGCGAAGCGGGCGGCGGCGTCGGGCCTGTCCTTGGCGTAGCGTTCGCACGCTTCCTGCACGGTCACAACCTTGTGCGACCCGCCCCCGCTCAGGTGGTCGAACCATTGGCGAGCTTCCTTCGATGCCGCCCCGAAGCGTTCGCTAGGTGGCAGTTCGCCGAAGTCGCCGAGCGAGTGAAATCGGTTCCGGCGCGCCTCGGCATCGTAGTGACGCGCGATCCAGGTGCCGCCCTTGCCGACGTTCGACGGCCGGAAGCCCAGGTATTGCCCGCTCGCCACTTTCTGCCAGTACGGCTCCCGCCGCGCCTTCAACCGCTCCCGGTTCTTGACCGTTCCCAAGTCCATTTTTTCGCCTCCGCCGGCCAGTACGAAAACAGTACGAAAAAACGCGGCGGATGGCTAGGGATGCGGAAGGACTGAAAAACAAGGGTTTTCAACGGGTGTGGACTTCTGCGGACCCCGTTTCCCAGCCTTGACATGGTAGGGGTCACAGGTTCGATCCCTGTACCGCCCACCAATTGAATCAGTGACTTAGCGTCTTTTGGGATGCCTGCTAGGTCGCCAGTACGAAATTGGTACGAAAAACCGCCCTGTCAGCCGGCGGTTTTTTTGTGCCCGCGTCTTGTGCGGACGGGCGCGGGCAACCTTAACTTTTCTTAATGCCTCGGCGGCCCGCCGGGGCCGCCGGTAGCCCGTGACCTACCGCCTTGGGTGCGGGCCGGGCGTGCCGATCAAGTCTTTCTAAATCAAGCGATCCAGCCGCGTCGCGCGTGTGCGGTCCTCAGGCGCCGGAGTTTTCCGGATCAGTCGGCGGCCTACGTAGCCTCGCGCGCGCGTGTAGTCCTGCGAAAACGGGTCGCCCCGCTCGCCGGCCTTCCTTTGGTGCCGACCATTTGCTGATTTCGCACCAAGCGGGAAATTTTCCGCGCGTGCGAGTGCAGTCGGTTTCGGAAGCAAGGGCCGCCAGGCTTTGCACGCCCCCGGTGGTGGTGCGCAAGCGAGTCCGCGTCCTGCGCGCGCTCCGCACAGGGGATGGCCTCCGCAACCTTACGATTTGCTAATAGCCGCGTCCTGCGCGCGCTCCGCACAGCGTCGCCAAGCCACTGATTCAACCGGCTGGCTTGGGG